>NZ_OY821667.1:2170000-2487500 GCF_963682185.1 uncultured Cohaesibacter sp.
TCCGGATCCGGGCTCAAATCTTCGGCCCGTCCATTCCCATGACATTTACCGATGGTGTGGCCACCGGCGGTGAGCGCAACGGTTTCCTCATCATCCATCGCCATGCGGGCAAAGGTTTCGCGGATCTGTGCCGCTGTCTTGATCGGATCAGGCTCGCCATTGACGCCTTCCGGGTTTACATAGATGAGTCCCATCTGCACTGCGGCCAGAGGGTTTTCCATGGTCTCGGGCTTGTCTACATCGCCATAGCGACCATCACTTGGTGCGAGCCATTCTTTTTCAGCACCCCAATAGGTATCCTTTTCCGGATGCCAGATGTCTTTGCGGCCAAAACCAAAGCCGAAGGTCTTCAATCCGGCTTCTTCATAAGCCACCGTACCAGACAGAATGATCAGGTCTGCCCAAGAAAGCTTGTTGCCGTATTTTTTCTTGATCGGCCAGAGCAGACGGCGGCCCTTGTCGGTGTTGACGTTATCCGGCCATGAATTAAGTGGCGCAAAGCGCTGGTTGCCAGTACCGCCGCCACCGCGGCCATCGGCCAAGCGATAAGACCCTGCTGCGTGCCAGGCCACACGTGCAAACATGCCCACATAGCTGCCCCAATCGGCAGGCCACCAATCCTGACTGTCATGCATCAGATCCCGAAGATCCTGCTTAACCGCTTCATAGTCGAGTGTCTTGACTTCCTCGGTATAATCGAAGTCTTCGCTGAAGGGGCTGGTCTTGGTGTCATGCTGATGCAGAATATCCAGATTGAGGGCATTCGGCCACCAGTCCATGACGCCGGTTCCCATGGCCGTGTTGCTGCCGTGCATGACGGGACACTTACCGGTCGATTTGGTGTCACTGTGATCCATTTGGTCCTCCAAAAAATCAATCAATCGTTTTTGTTTGAGCAAGACTGATCTTGTCATCTACTATGCCTTGCCAGCCCTTTTCGCGGGGCCAGCCCTTACGCGCATTTTTCTTCTTACAATGTTATTTTTACCAGACACATTCCATAAAAGGAAATTGCATTTTCTAAGCATTATGATAAGAAATTCTAATGACCAATCTATCGATGAAACACCTGCGTTATTTCGATGCTCTAGCGCGCCATCATCATTTCGGGCGCGCTGCAGAAGAATGCAATGTGACCCAACCAGCCCTCTCTGTGCAGATCAAGGAACTGGAAGCGCTGATCGGCGCCTCTCTTGTTGAGCGTGGATCACGTCAGATTCATCTGACAGCTTTGGGAGGTGCCTTTGCGGAACGCGCCCAACATATCCTGCATTCGGTCAAGGAGCTGGAAGACCTGACCCGCAGCACGCAAGGCCCTTTGGGTGGCCAGTTCCGCTTTGGTATCATCCCAACGGTGGCTCCTTACCTCTTGTCTGACTTTATTAAAGTCATGGGACAGCGCTTTCCAGGCCTGGATTTGCGGCCACGTGAAGCCAAGACTAAAAAACTGATCACCGATTTGCTGGAAGCCCGGCTTGATGCTGCGATTGTTGCCCTGCCTATCTCAGAACCATCCTTGGAAGAGCTGACCTTGCTGGATGAAGAATTTGTCCTTTTACGCCCGGAGCGGGATATAGACAAGCCAGTCCCCAATCCGGACATGCTCCAGACCATGCGTCTGTTATTGTTGGAAGAAGGGCATTGTTTCAGAGATCAGGCGATTTCCTATTGCAACAATAGTGCCGCTCCACCCCGCAACCTTATGGAGGGCAGCTCGCTGGCAACATTGGTGCAAATGGTTGGCGCAGGCATAGGCGTGACGTTGATTCCGGAGATGGCGGTCGGTGTGGAGACGCGATCGGCGCCTGTCTCCATTGCCCGTCTTCCTCACCCGGCTCCGACGCGAACCATTGGCATGGTCTGGCGGCGCAGCAACCCCTTGCGCGATGAATTCCTTCTGATCGCCGATATTCTCAAGTCCATAACCAGCAAGATGAAATCGAAACGCTAAAGCATGGCCAGCCGGTAAAGCGAAGCAATGAAAGGAGGGAGACAAAAGGGGGAGCAGGAGAGCGTGAATTTAAGATATATTGGCTTTGAACAGCGTGATTGCATCTGCCATGGTTGCCTCAGCGCGCTTGGCATCCTTGGCACGGATCGCCTCGACGATCTGCCAATAGATATCAATGGAGACCTGCTGCACATTTCCGGCCGGATTGATGCGCGCATTGTCATAGCCCAACCGATAGACAGAAAAGAGCGCAGCCTGCACCATATCGCCCAGAGATGACAGAAATCGATTGCCCGACATATGCAGAATGGAGGTGTGAAACTCGATATTGGCAACGGCATAGGAGACATAGTCCTCAGCCATAGCCATATGTTTACACTCGGCGGCGAGAGCGGCGCATTCTTCCGCCCGACCACGCTGAGCAACCAAAGCTGCCGCTGCAGGCTCGAAAATCAGGCGAATTTCATGCAATTCATTCAAGAAAGGCCCCGGTTTTCTTAAAGACGCATGCCAGCGCAGAACGTCGGGGTCGAACATGCTCCAGTCCGAGGAGGGGCGCACACGCGTCCCCACCTTGGCTTTTGATTGCAACAGCCCCTTGCCCACAAGGGTCTTTTTCGCTTCACGAATGACCGTCCGAGACACCCCAAACATTTCTTCCAGATCCGGATCAAGCGGGATCATCGTCTGTTCGGCATAATCGCCCGAGACAATGGCCATACCGAGTTGATCAACAACTTTGGAAGTGTTGTTGAAGGCCTGCTGAGAGGGGCCTCCAGCGGTCGTCAAACTCATGATCGCATCGCGAATTCTGTTGCTGGTTTTCTTCTCGCCGTCGTCGCCCAAGCCAATACCTTCTGCAGCATAATAAAGGTGAACAGCAGAACGCCGATGACGATTTTAGTCCACCAACTCGAAAGAGTGCCATCAAAAACGATATAGGTCTGGATCAATCCCATAATGAGAATACCGAAAAAGGTTCCAGCCACAAATCCCGTGCCACCACTTAACAATGTGCCACCAATCACCACCGCAGCGATGGCGTCCAGTTCCACGCCCACTGTCGACAATGAATAGCCGGCTGATGTGTAGAGGGAATAGACGATTCCTGCAAGTCCTGCCAGACCGCCCGATGTCGCATAAATGAGAATGGTCGTTCGTGCGATGGGAACCCCCATCAGCTGGGCCGTTTGCACACCTCCTCCGAGGGCGTAGACATTCTTGCCGAATTTCGTACGGTGCAAGACGATCATCGCCCCGATGAAGACCAGCAACATCACGCCACCGATCAGCCTGAACCGCCCACCGCCAGGCGCCTTCCAGTAGATCGATTGCAGCACATCATAGAATTCATGCGTGATGGGCACAGAATCCGTCGACAGCACATAGGCAAGCCCTCGCATGAGGAACATCCCTGCCAATGTCACAATGAAGGCGGGCATCTCCAGATAATGGACGATGGCCCCTTCTGCCGCCCCGAATGCAATGGTGATGGCGAGCACCATGCCAAAGGCAACAAGCGGATGAATGGACGTATCCCGCAGAATGACGGCGAGAAACACGCCGGTAAAGGCGATTACAGAGCCAACCGAAAGATCGATACCACCGGTAAGGATGACAAAGGTCATGCCAACAGCCGTAATACCAAGAAAGGCGTTGTCAGTTAGCAGGTTGGCCACAACCCGGCTGGAGAACATGCTGGGGAATTCCCAGATGCACAGCATATAGGCGAGAACAAAGGTCGCCATGGTCATATAAAGCGGAAGCCTTGGCGATTTCATCATGACAGACTCTCCTTGGCGGTCTGATTATTCTTGGCGCCATTCTCACTGGGCGCATGGGGCGGTGTCGATGCTCGGAAGAGATAGATCGCGTGCTGAACCGCCGGAGACTGGATGAACAGGATCACGATGATCAGCAACGCCTTGATCACCAGATTGAATTCAGGCGGCATGCCCGAAAGCAGAATAACCGAGTTCACCGACTGGATAATAAGTGCCCCCAGAAGGGACGCGATGATCGAGAAGCGGCCACCGAGCAGAGAGTTACCGCCGATAACGACAGCCAGAATGGCATCAAGCTCCATCCATAAGCCCGCATTGTTGGCATCAGCTCCCTTGATGTCGGCAGCGACGACCACACCAGCCAGTGCGGCACAGAAACCGGTAACCAGATAAACCGCAACAAGCAGAACCCGAGAGTTGATACCAGCCAACCGCGAAGAGGTCTCGTTGATACCGATCGATTCAATCAGCATTCCCAGAGCCGTGCGGCGGACCACATAGGTTATCAACCCGCCCATGATCACCCAGATATAAACCGGCGTTGGTAGCCCCAGAATGGTGCCAGCCCCCAGATGGATAAGACCGGGGTCATTGAAGGTCATGATCTTGCCTTCAGTGATCAACTGCCCGATCCCGCGCCCGGCAACCATCAGAACCAGAGTGGCGACAATTGGCTGTACCCGGAAAACGGCAACCAGAATGCCATTCCATGAGCCACAGGCCAATCCGGCAGCCAAAGCGGCCAACAGAGCAAGGAACCATCCGCCCCCAGCCGTAACGACCGAGGCTGCAACCGCCCCTGCAATCGCCATTACGGCACCCACGGAAAGATCAATCCCCTTGGTGGCAATCACCAAGGTCATGCCCGTCGCCAGCAACGCCACCGGAGCGCCCCTGTTCAGCACATCGATAATGTTGCCAAACAGACGACCATTCTGGAATTCAATGGAGAAAAAGCCCGGAAAGACGATGAAGTTGAGCAGGATCACCACTCCGAGAATTATAAGCTGCGGCGCAATGCGCCGGAGAGTACCGCCCATCATAGCTGCGCCCCTCCTTCTTCAGCGATGGATCGAACGATCGCACCAATGGAAATTTCGTCGCCCTGAAGCTCTTTGACTTGCCGACGATCTCGCAAAACCACAATCCGGCTGGAATAGGTAATCAATTCCTCCAGCTCGGATGACGCCACGATCAAGGCCATGCCCTGCTCGCGAAGGGTCTGGATAAGCTCGATGATTTCAGCATGCGCACCAACGTCAATGCCCCGAGTCGGTTCATCCAGAATGAGGATGTCCGGCTCTGTTGCCAGCCAGCGAGCAAGCAACGCCTTTTGCTGGTTGCCACCGGAGAGAAGCCGGATCGGCATATCCAGACTGGCCAGACGGATATCCAGTTTCTTGACGTAATCCTCAGCGATCTTCTCTGCCTTCGCGCGAGAGATCGGCCGTGTCCAGCCACGCCTTGCCTGCAACGAGAGAATGATATTCTCTCTCACAGAAAGATCGCCCACGATGCCGTCTGTTTTCCGGTCTTCAGGACAGAGACCGAACCCCAGATGAATGGAGGATCTCGGGCTATCGATCTTGATGGCCTCACCATTGAGCGTGGCCGTACCCTGATCGGCAGGCGTTGAGCCGAAAATTACTCCGGCAGTCTCACTGCGCCCCGATCCAAGCAGTCCGGCCAGACCGATGACTTCTCCCTTATGCAGGATCATGTCGAACGGCTCGATGGTGCCGCGGCGCCCGTAGTTTTTCAGCTCGAGAATGGTTTCGCCGATCACGGCCTTGCCGCGCTCTTTCTTGGCTTCTTCAAGCTGGCGCCCGAGCATCATGGTCACGATTTCGGTTTGCGTGGCATTGGCCAGTTCGCGCGTACCGACAATGCGTCCGTTGCGCAGGATCGTAGCCCGATCGGAGATCTCGAAAACCTGATCAAGGAAATGGGTGATGAAAACCACCGCGAGGCCCCGTTCGGTCAGTTTGCGCACAACTGAGAAGAGCAGATCGATCTCCTCGCGATCCAGACTGGCGGTCGGCTCATCCAGAATGAGCACCTTGCCGGCCAGCTCCACAGCGCGCGCAATGGCAACCACCTGCTGGATGGCAATCGAATAACTGGAAAGCAGCTGAGAGGGGTCGATATCCAGGCCAAAGCCGGACAGGACCTCTTTGGAGCGCTTGACCATTTCACGATTGTTGATCATGCCATGGCGCATGGGTTGCCAGCCAAGAAACAGATTCTCCGCAACGGTCATATTCGAAAGGAGGTTCACCTCCTGATAGACAGTACCGATACCCAGAGCGAGGCTTCCTTGCGGATCGCGCGGATCGATTTCTTTACCGTCGAGCAGAATGGTACCAGCATCGCGTTTATAGGCACCGGTCAAACATTTGATAAGTGTGGATTTTCCCGCTCCGTTCTCTCCCAGAAGGGCGTGCACTTCACCGGGATAAAGAGACAGGGAAACATCATCCAGCGCAATGGCGCCGGGAAAAAATTTGGAAACGCCAGTCGCCTGTAGGACCGGCTCGGGGGTCGTAGACATGGTGTGATCCTGAAGGCTACCAGAATTGGGTGAAAAGCCGAATGAGCGTGGTGGCAGACAGAGTTTCTGCCCACCACCAACGATTGTCAGAGATCAGTAGCCAAGGCTCTTCTTCATTTCATAGATGGCGTTGTTGTCGTCATCCTGAGTGTAGAGCTTGGATTCAGTCTGGACCCATTTTTCAGGCATGGTGCCATCTTTCCAATAGGCGTCCAGAATATCAAAAGCAGGACCAGCCATATTCGGGGTCAGCTCGACAGTTGCGTTTGCTTCGCCATTGGCGATGGCCAGATGCATATCAGGCACAGCGTCGATTGCAACAACGAGAATGTCTTCACCCGGCTTTGCGCCAGCTTCCTTGATAGCCTGAATGGCACCAACGGCCATGTCATCATTGTGGGCATAAAGAGCGCAGATATTTTCAGCGCCTTCAGCTTTCAGGAAGCTTTCCATAACGACCTTACCCTGAGCACGGGTGAAGTCGCCGGTCTGGCTGCGTACGATTTCCAGATTGGATGCGTCCGCGATGGCTTTCTCGAAGCCTTTTTTGCGGTCAATCGCCGGAGACGAGCCCGTCGTGCCTTGCAGCTCGACAATACGGCAGTCTTTGCCAGCCATTTTGTCTTTAAGCCAGTTGCCAGCCACTTCGCCTTCATAAACAGTGTCAGACGTGACAGCGGTCATATAGAGGCTTGGGTCGGCATCGACCTTGCGGTCGAGCAGGATGACAGGAATTTCAGCGTCTTGAGCTTCTTCAAGAACGGAGTCCCAGCCGGTTGCAACTACCGGGGCCAGGAAGATGGCATCAACGCCTTGGGCAATGAAGCCGCGCAGAGCCTTGATCTGGTTTTCCTGTTTCTGCTGAGCATCAGCAAATTTCAGGGTAACACCGCGTTCCTCAGCTTGTTGTTTGGTAACAGTGGTTTCAGCAGCACGCCAACCGGATTCAGAACCGATCTGCGAAAAACCGACCGTTTTGCCCGCAGCCATTGCGGTCATTGGAGCCAGAACAAGTGCACTAGCGAGCAGAATGGAGCTAAGTTTCATAGTTTCCTCCCTATCGAAAATATCTCCCACCACTCATTAAGTAATACTTATTAAAACTCGTAAATGGATGATCCGGCTACTTTCATGGGCAATCACACCACAGCGTGCCTACAAAAGTCTCAGCAATCAAAAGATGAGTAAGCAAAGCCCGCCATGGTGTCGAAAGAATTTGCTGACCGAGAAAAAACGCCTCAATCGAGCACACGAACGAGAGGCTCTCAGCCTCGTAAAAAGTGAGTATAAATATTCATTTCTTCGCAAAAAGCCGCACATCTCCTAGTCCTTGAACACCATCACCGGCTCGAATTGGAGCATGGTCTCATAGTTACAAAATTCAACGGCGGCCATGCTTATATCAGAGAGATCCTTTTCGTATCTGGCGAACAGTCTGGCACTCTCTTTATGGATCGCTGTTGCCGTATCCTTGTCGGTAAAGCTCAACGGATAGGCAAGTGTGACATGGAATATATAGGAGTCGTGTGCATGATAGCGGATCGATGTCAGTTGAGACAGAATCTCACGCACCTGCCTGAGCATTTGTTCATCCTGCGGCGTGGCGCCGCACACCGTTACCGAGTGAAGAGCAAAGAGGTCTCCGGCTGTGACATTCATGCCTGTTGGCAAATGCTGACCGGTCAGACGCTGAACAAAGGTCTGCGTCACGCTATCCCGACTGCTTCCCAGAGGGATATCTTTTGGCCAGCCTTCCGACAGGCTGATGCATCCCGGCGATACCCCCTGAAAAAGCGTCATATGCAGGCTATCAGCTGGCAGAAAAGCGAAGAGATGCGCAAAAGGACCGGCCTTGATCTCTTTCTGCATGGAGACAAGGGCGCGATAGGCCCGTGATGATGGATCAATATGACAAAGAAAGGTATTGCCCGCAAAGGGCAAGGCTTTTCCATCGGGCGTGAATTTGCCCCCGCCCCCTTCCTCAGTGATAGAAGTGGGGCGCTCGCCATCTGAAAGCGCGCCCGCCATATAGGCTATCGGGTCTCTTCGCGTGATCGTCATAGAATATGTCTCCCTTTGTGTTCCCCCCAAGCAGGGTCTGCCCATTGATTCTGAGGGCACAACACATATAAACCCTAGACTATGATAATCTGATTGAAAGTCTCCAGCGAATGGATGAGCCTATGTTCAATGTCCTGCACGATACCCTCTCGATAAAGACATCAGGAAAGCGCATGCACACCATTACGCGCGAGGTTGCCCATTGGTTGGCACAGTCCGGCGCCCAATCAGGCACCCTGACGCTCTTTTGCAAGCACACATCCGCCTCCCTTACAATACAGGAGAATTTTGATCCCACTGTTCAGGAAGACCTCCTCTCCTTTCTGGAAGATCTCGCCCCTGAAGACCGCTATTATGAGCATTCACTGGAAGGGCCGGACGATATGCCCGCCCATATCAAGACCATGGTGACGTCCGTCAGCCTGACCATTCCGGTTCAAAATGCCTCTATGTTACTTGGCCAATGGCAGGGCCTGTATCTTCTTGAACATAGAGCCCACGCCCATCACCGGCAGCTTCATCTCTGTTTCACAGGCCTATGCAAAAACTAATAAGCTACATACATAGCCACAACATTGACGCAGACAACAAAGGTTGCTAAGTCACTCCCGCCTGAAAAGCGCTGCTTTTCGGGCAAAGTCTGCCCATACAGTTGCGCAACGTCGATAGTCGAAAGAGACAACTCTTTCATTGCAGACAAGGCAATTTACGGGCAGCTTAAGGTGAGAACCGAACCAATTCGTCTCGAAAGCGATTCGAGCTTGTTAGAAAGTTGTGAGCCAACGGGGCTGAAATCGTTTTGGATGCAGCAAAGTGCGCTTCCGAATATGGATTGAGGGAAATGCTGAGTGAGCTACTCACCTGAGAACATACCGAATACCATGCCGAAAGTCCGCTTCACGAAAAGAGCACGCAAAGCCCTGTTCAGGCAGCTTGTTCGTCTCAGAAATACCATTGCAGACATCTCTCCGGCATGGCTGCGCCGCTTCTTTGCGCCGATCTATGATTATTTCGAAATGATCTTCATTGATCACGGCATGTTCAGAACGCCCTATGCCAACCGGCACAAAGTCTCTCCCAATGCCTGGCGCTCTTCCCAGCCATGGCCACATCAGGTCCGCTATTATGCAAAGGATCTGGGCATCCGGACCATTCTCAACCTGCGCGGCCCAAGGGATTGCGGCAGTGATCGTCTGGAACGCAAGGCCTGCGAGGCCTATGGCATTGATCTGCGCGATGATCTGCAGGTCCGCTCGCGTGGTGCCCCTTCGCGGGAGACGATCCTTGGCCTTAAAAGCTATTTCGAGTCCCTGTCCTACCCGATCCTGCTTCACTGCAAGGCGGGGGCAGACCGGGCAAGCCTTGTCTCAGCGCTCTATCTCATCCTCAAGGAAGATGTGCCTGTCGATGAGGCCCGCGCGCAATTGTCCATGCGCTATGGCCATTTCAAACAGGCCAAAACCGGTATTCTCGATTATTTCTTTGAGGAATATCTCAGCTACAGCGCCACCCACGACATCTCCTTTTTGGAGTGGGTAGACACCGTTTATGACGAAGATGCGCTTGAAGCATCATTCAAGTCGGATCGCTGGAGCAATCTGATTGTCGACAAGCTGCTGAGACGCGAATAGAGGAGCAGGTGTTCCCTATTCTTCGGCTTCCAGCGTCTGGCGCATGACGCGATATTCGCGGCGCTCGTCTTTCAGGCCCTCGATTTTCCATTTCAGATCGGCGATTTTCTTCTCATAGGCGTCTATCTCCGCCTTGGCCTTTTCAATGTCCTGATCAGCCGCCTGTTCCTTGCTCTGTACCGCCTCCAAGGCGGCCTGATAGAGCGCATCCATCTTGGCCAGATAATCATCATTCAAAACGGTCTGCGTTTGCGGGAAGCGTGTGCGCACATGCGAGACAAAGCGCTTGATGCTGATGCTTTCCCAGTCATCCCCCTCTTCGCGAATGCGTGCATTCTTGGCCACCCAGGCAACATTCTCAGAAATATCCGGCACCATGATCGCCATGCGCAAAAGCGTGAACTGATCCTCGGGCGTTTCCTGCTTCTGGGCGCTGCCAAAAATCTCGATAGCCAGCGTGCGATCCTCTGTATCGAGCTCGCAAAAGCGCGTTACAAAATTATCCATGCCCATCTCTTCAAGATCCGCAACGAATAGTGCATAGAGCGCATCATCCACACGATCCGGCGCCGGATTGCCCTCATCCAGACAGGCAAAAGCCGAGATGGTCAGAGACAGGAAGAGAAACAGGCTTGCAACAAGGCTTCGCATAATAAAGAGCATAATCTGACTGGAATCCGGCGTTGGGTTTTCAACAGGACGAGTGCACCATGTGCACCCCTTCGTGGGCGTCTTCTTTCTTTTAATGCACGGGGTGCGCTTTGGAAATTTTATTTGTCGATTTTTCTGGAAATATCGACAAATTTCCGCCACTCCCTTTGTGGCTGACGCCACCAGCAGCCAACTCACTAGCAGAAATTCATCTATGCAAAAAGAACGGTGCTCTTCTTTGAAGTCGATTTGAACAAAGAAACATAACCGTCAAGGATGCGAAGAGCTAAAGGCAAGCAGTATGAAGGTTGGAGACTATCTCAAGATAGAAAACGCAACTGATATAAGCAGATCTGAAGTTGGGCGGCTGGGCACTGCCATTCTTTTCATGGTCGGCGTCATGATCTACGCAGGCACCCAGTTTGCCCATGTAGACCAATCCTTTCTCCTGATCGCTGCCGCCGTAATCGGCGCCTATATGTCCCTGAATATCGGTGCCAACGATGTGGCCAACAATGTCGGCCCCGCAGTCGGTTCCTTTGCCATGACCATGACAATGGCCATTGTCATAGCGGCGGTGTTTGAAGCGGGCGGCGCCATCATCGCAGGCGGAGAAGTGGTTCATACCGTCAAGAAGGGCATCATTGATCCGGCCGATATTGCCAACACGGATGTTTTCATCTGGGTTATGATGGGAGCCCTCTTGGGCGCGGCCATCTGGCTGAATGCAGCCACATGGCTTGGCGCTCCGGTTTCCACCACGCACTCGATTGTGGGCGGGGTCATGGGCGCCGGGATCGCCAGCGCCGGTTGGGACATCGTCAACTGGGATTCCATGATCAAGATCGCGGCCAGCTGGGTCATCTCGCCCCTCACGGGCGGCATCATAGCTGCCCTGACGCTTTTCACGCTTAAAAAGCTGATTTTTTTCAAGGATGATCCGGTCACTGCGGCACGCAAGGTGATGCCTTACGTCGTCTCGATCATGGCTTGGGCCTTCACCACCTATCTCTGCCTTAAAGGCATCAAGCAACTCATCAAGATCGAGTTTCCTGCTGCTCTGGCCATCGGTGCTGCCGTGGCTGTCCTTTGCTATTTCATCGTCCGCCCGATGATCGCCCGGGCAACCGATCGTATCGGAGACGGCGCGGATGGCGTCAACAAGCTTTTCACCATCCCGTTGATCTTTGCAGCGGCCCTCCTAAGCTTTGCCCATGGCGCCAACGATGTGGCCAACGCAGTTGGTCCACTTGCCGGTATTGTTGAAGTATTGACCGTTTCGGGCGGGGATCATTCTCAGGTTGCCATTCCGCTTTGGGTCATGGTGATCGGCGCTCTGGGCATTTCTTTCGGTCTGGCGCTGTTTGGTCCCAAACTCATTCATACCGTCGGCTCCGAAATCACCGAACTGGACCGGTCCCGCGCATTCTGTATTGCGCTGGCCGCGGCCATCACCGTGATCATCGCCAGCCAGCTTGGTATGCCGATCAGTTCCACCCATGTAGCACTTGGTGCAGTCTTTGGCGTCGGCTTCTTGCGTGAATTCTTGGAACAGCGCATGGGCAAGGTCGTCGAGAATGTCCTCGCCAAGCATGTGGGCAGCCCCGATCTGAGCAAGGTGGAACAGGTTTTGGCCGAATTCCGCAATGCCCCGGCCGAAGAAAAGAAGATCATGCTCGATTCCCTCAAGGCCATGGGGCCTGAGGCAGTGATCTCCGCAGCGCAACGCAAGAAATTGCGCAAGGCCCTCAAGCGTCAGCTGGTCAAACGCTCGACCTTGCTGAAAATCGCGTCGGCATGGATCATCACCGTGCCCGTTTCCGGCGTGCTGGCTGCCTTGTTCTATTTCGCGCTCAGAGGCATGATGCTTCCTTAAGAATTAAGGTGTACTATGTGCGCTTAAAGAGACTTCATATCCTCGCAAAAGCAGCAGATATGAAGTCCCCCTTTCAAGCCACACGAGGTCACCCGTGCTCAAGAGAATACTGCTGCCCCTCATCCTTTCCCTGCTGCTGATCGCCTTCTGGTTCAGTTCAGACTTTCAGGAAATCGCTGCCGGGGTGGCAGTTTTTCTTTTTGGCATGCTGATGCTGGAAGATGGCTTCAAGCTCTTCTCCGGCGGTTTTCTCGAAAAGATACTGGCCAGAGCCACCGGCTCAACCTTTCGCTCGATCAGCTTCGGCATTCTCACCACGACCATGATGCAATCAAGCTCGCTGGTCTCGGTCATCACCATTTCCTTTCTCTCCGCCGGGCTCATTTCTCTCATCGCGGGCGTAGGCATCATATTCGGAGCCAATATCGGCACGACCACCGGCGCCTGGCTGGTTGCCGGCTTCGGCCTCAAGGTTAAGATTTCCGCCTATGCCATGCCCATGCTGGCTGTTGCCATCGTGCTGGTTTTCCAGCGCAACAAATATTGGCGTGGGGCAGGCTATGTGCTGGCCGGTCTGGGCTTCCTGTTTCTGGGCATTCATTACATGAAAGAGGGCTTCGAGGCCTTCAAGGACCAGTTCGACCTCACCCGTTTTGCCATGTCCGGCATTCTCGGCCTCATCGTCTACACGCTGGTCGGGTCCGCCGCGACCGTCGTCATGCAATCCAGCCACGCAACCATGGTCCTCATCCTGACGGGGCTGTCTGCTGGTCAGATTTCCTATGCCAATGCGCTGGCGCTGGCGATCGGGGCCAATATCGGCACGACTATCACGGCGATCATCGGCTCGCTGACGGCCAATTATCAAGGCAAGCGTCTGGCCCTCGCCCATCTGATCTTCAATCTGGTGACCGCCAGCGTGGCGTTGGTCTTCATCAATCAGCTTCGGCAGGCCGTGGACTTTGTCAGCCTGCATATGGGCATCGCAGATACGGACTATGCCCTCAAGCTTGCCGTCTTTCACACCATCTTCAATGTGCTGGGGGTAGCCATCATGCTGCCGCTCATGAACTGGCTGATTGCTTTTCTCACCCAGCGGATTGCCGAACCCAAGCTCGACATATCCAAACCCAAATATCTCAATGAAGCGGTCGACGCCTTCCCCGCCACCATCGAGTTGGCCTTACGTAAGGAAGTGCTGCATTTGCAGGAAAATGCTGTCGAGCTGATCGCCCATGGCCTCAACATCCACCGTCACCAGCTTTATTCTAGCAACGACATCGCTCTTACGGTGCAATCCAGTCGTTCCACCTTCGAGTTGGATATTGACGCCCGCTATGAGGCGCGGGTGAAAACACTCTACTCAGCGATCGTCGATTTCACCTCGCGGGTCGGCGACAAGGACATTCCCCACACAGTTCTGGAACGCGCTTACCGGCTGCGCAATGCAGCAACAGCCATGGTGCGTGCCGTCAAGGCCATCAAACATATGCGGCGCAACGCCAACCTCTTTACCAGCAAGCCAATGGGAGCCGCGACAGATCTCTATAATACATTGCGCACGGAAATCGCCCGCATTCTTGCCCAATTGCATGCCCTCAACCAGATGGACGAGGACAGCCGGGATAGCGCGTGGCTTGAGGAAGAGCTCGCCAAGATCAAGAAGGCCAAGAATGCCAGCACCCAGCTGGTAGAAGCCCATATCCGTGCTGGAGACCTGGAGATGCAGTCAGCAACGTCCTTCCTCAATGATTCCGACTATGCCTATAACGCCATGAAAGACTTGCTCAAAGCAGCCAAGGCCATCTATTCCGAACCGGAAAGCACCGAGGAACAGGTCGAGCGTATCCTCAAATCCGATGAATCCGGCCCTCAACTTGGAAAGATCATGGCAGAGCAGGAGCGAGACGGCGCATTTGACGTTCACCCCGTTTGATCCACTCCCACCGGCCCCTAAGCAAAAGCCCCGCGCAGATAGGCACGGGGCTTCCATTCATATGCTTGACTGAGCCTTGGCGGCAGAAAAAATCAGGCCTTCAGAGCCTTGGCATGATGGGCGATATGATCGCCGATGAAGCTGGCAATGAAATAGTAGCTGTGGTCATGCCCTTTCTGCATGCGCAGGGTCAGCGGATGGCCAACACGCTTGGCTTCTGCTTCGAAAATCTCCGGTTTCAGCTGCCCGGCAAGAAAGTCATCGGCATCTCCCTGATCAATCAGAATCGGCAGACGCTCCTTAGCCGAAGCCAGAAGCGCGGTTGCGTCATGCGCCTTCCATGCCTCGCGATCATCGCCAAGATAGGCTGAAAAAGCTTTCTCACCCCATGGCACCTGCGTCGGCGCCACGATGGGAGAAAAGGCAGAAACCGCCAGATAGAGCCCAGGATGGCGCAAGGCCAAGGTCAGCGCACCATGGCCGCCCATGGAATGGCCCATGATGGAGCGTTTTTCGCTGGCCGGAAAAGTGGCTTCGATCAGGGCTGGCAATTCCTTGGTGATATAGTCTTCCATCTGAAATTGCTTTGCCCATGGCTCCTGGGTCGCATTGAGATAGAAGCCAGCCCCCTGTCCCAGATCATAGGCTTCGTCGTCTGCCACGCCTTCGCCACGTGGGCTGGTATCTGGCGCCACAAGGATCACGCCATGCTCTGCAGCGTAGCGCTGTGCACCGGCCTTGGTGATGAAATTCTGTTCCGTGCAGGTGAGGCCCGAAAGCCAGTAGATTACAGGCAGGCGCTCCCCCTCTTCATGGGCAGGCACGAAGACGGCCACCTTCATATCGCAGCCGAGCACTTGAGAGGCATGCTGATAAACGCTCTGGGTTCCTCCGAATGAGGCATGTTGTTCGATACGGTCCATGATTTCCCCGATGCTTTGTCAAAAAGAGGCGCGGCAGAAAACCGCCGCGCCGAATATGGATGCACTATGTCGGTGATCAGTATTTGATCACGGAGCGGATGGACTTGCCTTCATGCATGAGATCAAAGGCATTGTTGATGTCATCCAGTGGCATGACGTGGGTCACGAACGGTTCCAGATCGATATCGCCTTTCATGGCATCTTCCACCATGCCCGGCAGCTGGGTGCGCCCCTTGACGCCACCAAAGGCAGATCCCATCCAGTGACGACCGGTAACAAGCTGGAACGGACGAGTAGAGATTTCCTGCCCTGCTCCGGCAACTCCGATAACAACAGACTGCCCCCAACCCCGATGGGCGCATTCCAGAGCCGCGCGCATGACGTCCACATTGCCGATGCATTCGAAGGAATGATCCACGCCCCAACCGGTCATCTCGATGATGACCTGCTGGATCGGCTTGTCATAATCCTTCGGATTAACGAAATCGGTTGCACCAAACTCACGGGCCAGATCGAACTTGCTTGGGTTGGTATCGATGGCGATGATACGGCCAGCCTTGGCCTGACGAGCCCCCTGAATAACGGCAAGACCAATACCGCCCAGACCGAAGACAGCGACCGAGTCGCCTTCCTGAACCTTGGCCGTGTTATGCACGGCACCAATACCGGTGGTCACACCACAGCCCAACAGGCAGACATGCTCATGGTTGGCTTCCGGATTGATCTTGGCAAGGGAAACCTCGGCCACGACCGTATATTCTGAGAAGGTGGAACAGCCCATATAGTGGAAGAGAGGCTCGCCATTATAAGAGAAGCGGGTGGTGCCATCCGGCATCAGGCCCTTCCCTTGCGTTTCGCGCACGGCGACGCAGAGGTTGGTCTTGCCCGATTTGCAGAATTCGCATTCGCCGCATTCAGCGGTGTAAAGCGGAATAACGTGGTCACCCGGAGCAACAGAGGTCACACCTTCACCAACTTCGACAACAACACCAGCGCCTTCATGGCCCAGAACGACCGGGAACACACCCTCAGGGTCGGCACCGGAAAGGGTAAAAGCATCGGTATGGCAAACGCCGGTGTCAGAAATCTGGATCAGCACTTCGCCATGTTTGGGCGGAGCGACATCGATTTCAACGATTTCGAGAGGTTTGTTGGGCGCAAATGCGACTGCAGCACGTGATTTCATAGTGGTATCCTTGGTCAACGGATTTGACGAACGCGCCTGCCAGCTGGCTCGATGCCTTACCCTACCAGCCAAGGCTTCCGCCAATCCAGTCGGGAGTGATTTCGACGCCGAAAGCATCCCCTTCCCAAGAGATGCTTTCAAGCTGACAAACCGCGAAGCTTCTTTGATTATGTTGGTCCAGCCGTTTCAAGAACGCCAAGACCGGTCTTACACACCTTTTGTGCGCGCTATTTCAGATAGTTCCGAACAAGATGAAGCAGTTCCTGCGTTTTCTTGCCGCCGGGGTCATCGGGAAAAACAAATTCCTCCCGAATATGGCTATCCATGACTTCAACCATCAGCCCATTGACGGCGCCCCGAACCGCTGCAATCTGTTGCAGGATCGGCGTACAATCCGCGCCAGCTTCGATTGCGCGTTCCAATGCCTCGCATTGGCCTTTGATCTTGCGGACGCGCGTCAGAGCACGTTTTTTGTCTTCGGGACTTTTGGGCATGTTGCATCACCTATTCTATACTGGGGTATAGTATAAAAGGATACGTAATCCTACAACCCCCTTTGCGAGGATTTTTTCTGCCTGCCTAAAGTTCACCTGAGTACAAACAACAAAAACGGGAGAAACGAGCCCACATTCCTCCCGCAAATCCGCAAAGTGACTGTTCCAGTAAAGCACGCTTTCTCAACAAGGGCCCCATCTCAGCATGTGACCGCAAGGCCAAATCAGAGAGCGACCGTGTCCGTCAAGCAGCCTAGGCCTTGTCTTTGAGAGACACCCAGACACCGCCCTTGGCCGAAGACTCAAGGCTGGCTTCAACAAAAGCCAAACCACTGACACCGTCATCGGCATTTGGCACAAGCACTGCAGCTTCATTTGCCTCGATTGCATCGGCGGCATCACGATAGATATTGGCAAAGGCCTCCAGATAGCCTTCCGGATGCGCTGCCGGAATGCGGCTGCCAGCCACCGCAGCAGGGGTATTCTCAACCCCGTTACGGCGCAAAAGGCGACGTGGCTCGCCAAGCGGCGTATACCACAGCTCTTCCGGCTTCTCCTGCCACCATTCAAGGCCACCCTTGGCACCATAAATGCGTAGGGAGAGATTATTGCCATTGCCCGCAACCACCTGACTGGCCCAGATGGATCCCTTGGCCCCGTTGGCATAACGCAGCAGAATGCAGGCATCATCATCCACCTGTCGCCCCGGCACCAGCGCAGTCAGCTCGGCCAAAATTTCGGTTGGCTCTACCCCAGACACAAAAGCGGCCAGATTGTAGGAATGGGTGCCGATATCACCGATAGCACCGCCCTGCCCGGCCTTCTTGGGATCATTGCGCCAGTTTGCGCTGGCCGATTCAGGATCCTCATCCGGCGCGGCAAGCCAATCCTGAGCATATTCCACCTGCACCCGGCGCAACGCGCCAATGGCGCCATTGGCAACCATTTCTCGCGCCTGTCGCACCATAGGATAACCGGTATAGGTGTGAGTCAGGAACAGGGTCTTGCCGGTTCTCTTTACAGTCTCGGCCAACACCTTTGCATCATCCAGCGATGTGGTCATCGGCTTTTCGCAGATCACATGGAAACCAGCTTCCAGTGCCGCTTTGGCCACCGGATAATGCAGAAAATTCGGCGTCACAATGGCAATCACATCAGGCTTGTCTTCACGGCTTGCTTCCGCCTTGATCATATTCTCGTAAGTGTCATAGGCCCGATCTGGCGCAATGCCGATGGCAACGGCAAAAGCCTTGCCGCGCTCCGGGTCGTCATCGAGCGCACCAGCGACCAGTTCATAGCGATCATCAATGCGCGACGCGATACGGTGCACACCACCAATAAAGGCCGTCACTCCGCCTCCTACCATGCCCAGCTTCAGCTTGCGGTGGCTCTGGATTTGCATATTGGTATCATTCAAGGCCATGGTTCAGTCCTCACTCAATCCCAGCAGTCGACGATTGGTTGCCCCATCCACGCCGGAGCTGGCAAAATCATCAAACGCATGTTCGGTTACATGGATGATGTGATCGGCAATGAAGGTGGCCCCTTCGCGGGCTCCATCTTCAGGATGCTTGAGCGCGCATTCCCATTCAAGAACGGCCCAACCTTCAAAGTCATACTGGGCCATTTTCGAGAATATGCCCTTGAAATCGACCCCGCCATCGCCCAGCGAGCGGAAACGGCCCGGACGATCCACCCAGGACTGATAGCCACCATAAACGCCAGACCGGCCACTATATTGCAGCTCGGCATCCTTCACATGAAAAGCCTTGATCCGGTCGTGGTAGATATCGATGAAGGCCAGATAATCCAGCGCCTGAAGCACGAAGTGGGATGGATCATAAAGAATATTGGCGCGGCTGTGACCGTCCAGCTCTTCAAGGAAGCGCTCGAAGGTAACTCCGTCATGCAGGTCTTCGCCCGGATGCAACTCATAGGCCACATCAACACCCAGTTCTTCATGATAGTCCAGAATCGGTTTCCAGCGATTGGCCAGCTCAGAGAAGGCCTCTTCTACCAGACCACCCGGGCGCTGCGGCCATGGATAGACATAGGGCCATGCCAACGCGCCCGAAAAACTCACATGCGTATCAAGGCCGAGATTTTTTGACACAAGGCCCACCTTCTTGACATGCTCGACCGCCCATTCCTGACGGGCTTTCGGATTCCCGCGCACGGCTTCCGGTGCAAAATTGTCAAACAACGCATCATAAGCCGGATGCACGGCCACCAACTGACCTTGAATATGCGTTGAGAGTTCTGTGATCTCCACGCCAAGCTCTGCCAGCTTGCCTTTCAGCTCATCACAATAGCCCTTGGATGTCGCAGCCAGATCCAGATCGAACAGATTGTCACCGGTCGGGATCTGCAAACCCTTGTAACCAAGGGCTGCCGCCCATCTGGCCATGGCAAAAAGATCATTGAAGGGGGGCTTATCTCCGACGAACTGGGCTAGAAACAGCCCGGGGCCTTTCAGTGTCTTCATGGGTCCAAACTCCTTGTTGCATCCCCCGTCTTGCGTCGTCGAACGGCGCAGCCGAAATTCGGGTATCAGTTCGGTTAAAACCGCTAATCCTTGTGCGTTTAGTAAGCTGCGGCCGAATCTCTGTCATGGTGCTCCGGCATCTTGCTTGATTGGGCAGTCGCACCTGCGACAGCTCCAATATAACCACCATAACCACCTGTAAGGGAAGTGCGGCCAATAACAACCGCGACAATTGAGAGCAACATAGACCGCTCACCTACACTAATGAATGAGTTGCCTGTGTAATCAATGACGAAACCACAGTGGAGCCCACCCCAGACGCATAGCCTGCGGCTTGCCACCAACGGCGTTGATGGAAAAACCAAAAGACATGGCCCCAGCACGAAGAATTCAGAGCGCGGTTGTCACGCCCAAGGTCTCTTAAAATCAGCCAAAACCCTATAAATCAAATGATTTCCGCATGATACTTGCGCAGGGCCTGCATATGGAATGCCGCCTGTTCGGGCAGAAGCTGATAGTCCCTACCGACAGGGCAGGCGCGACGGGCAAGGCAGCCATTGGCCATGCAGTCTTGCGAATCCGGCCCGGCCAGATGCGTTGCACATAGAGCGATATCCAGCCCCTTGGCCGAAAAGGCCCCGACCGGACAGGCATGAAGGCAAGGGGTGCCGACACATGCCTTGCAGGGATGCTGCGCCTTTTCTGCCTTGGGTAAAGCAAGCCGTTCAGAAAAAAGCAACGCCCCACGGGTCGCATGCCAAAGCCCGTAAACAGGATGTATCTCGATACGCAAAGGCGATTGGAAGCAGTTGCCAGCTTTCTTCACCCAGCGCTGAAACGGATAGTATGGCCGATCAAAGGGGAAAACAGCATGGGCGCCGATCTGTTTGGCCATCGCAGCCAAATTGCGTTCTGTCCAGTCATCCAGCGGATCGGGACAGGCACGCCGGTCTTTTTGAAACGCGCGCCACATATGCGGGCCGACACTGCCGATCAAAAGGATGGTCCCAGTTGACTGCCCGTCAGGCAAAGGAGGCACATCGTCAGCAGGGGCTGGATGAAAGCCACCACGCAGAAAAAATCCGCACTGGTCCAGTTCATCCCTTAGCTGTTGCATCATGCCTATGCTCCTTTTCCGTCAACGCCCCGACATTACTCCCTCCCGCAGCATCGGGGCAAGCACAACGGGCACAGAACACATTGAAACGCCAAGTCTCAACACCCCTCCCCCACAAGGTTTGTTTGTCCTTGCGAGATTGAAAATATGCAATATGCTCGATATCCGGGATATGACAGTATCTCCACACAGATCCGATCGCACCTCACATGAAGATCAGGGATTTGGCACAAGCCCAAACCATTCATCCTAGCGAACCAACAGACGAAAACCGGGGTCCGCCGCAGGCGCTTCGCTTATTGGGTATCTCACGCCAACATCCATTCCCGGGGGAGGGGCAAAGGCACGATCACATGAGGAAAGCACAATGAAATACAATTATCTGGGACATTCAGGGCTCAAGGTTTCCGCTCTGCAACTGGGTACCATGACATTTGGCGGCGAAGGCTTTTTCGCCAAAGCCGGCAATCTTGATGTTACTGCGGCCAAACGGCAAATCGACATGGTGCTGGATGCTGGCGTCAATATGCTCGACACCTCGAACGTCTATTCAATGGGCCTTTCCGAAGAGATTATCGGCAAAGCCATTGAGGGCCGCCGCAAAGATCTTCTTCTGGCAACAAAAGTCCGCTTCCCAATGGGCGAAGGCCCGAACGACCGAGGCCTGTCGCGCCATCATATTATCGAGGCCTGTGAAGGAAGCCTGAAGCGGCTGGGGACCGACTGCATCGATCTCTACTGGTGCCATGAATGGGACGGCATGACACCGGTGGAAGAGACCCTGCGTGCTATGGATGATCTGATGCAGGCGGGCAAAATACGCTATCTCGGCGTGTCCAACTTCTCCGGCTGGCACATCATGAAATATCTCAGCGCCGCAGAGAAGGAGCATCTGATCCGCCCCGTCGCACAGCAGATCCACTATACGCTTCAGGCCCGCGAAGCCGAGCAGGAGCTCCTGCCAGTGGGCATTGATCAGGGATTGGGAGCGGTCATCTGGTCACCGCTGGCTTGCGGCTTGCTGACGGGCAAATATCGCCGTGGCAAACCCGATCCGGAAGGCACGCGCCGCGTTCAGGGTTGGACAGAGCCTCCCGTTCACGACATCGAAGCATTGTATGATATCGTCGAGGTGCTCATCGAAGTCGCTGATGGCTATGAAGACGTCACCCCGGCGCAGGTCGCTCTGGCTTGGCTTACGAGCCGTCCCGGCGTCGCCAGCGCCATTGTCGGCGCCCGCAATGATGAACAGCTTGCGGACAACCTAAAGGCAGCAGAGCTGACGCTCTCCCAAGAGGCCATTGAAAAGCTGGAGAAGGTCAGCCGCAAGCCTCTCGCCTATCCTTATTGGCATCAGAAAGCCACGGCGTCGGATCGCCTGTCCCCAGCAGATTTATCCCTCATCGGCCCACTTATGGAAGACTAGGCCTTCGGCCAGAAAGCGCAAACTGCATGGCATAAACAAACAAAAACCGGACAGTGGGTTTCCACCTTCTGTCCGGTTTTGTATCTTATAGGGAGAACGAAGCTACCTTTAAAACTGGGTTGCTCCGGTTTCCACTGAGCTGACCGAAGCGCGGAAAGTGGCAAAGAGTTCACGTCCCATGCCGACATGCTGATCTGAGAGATCTGCAGTCACCGGCTCTCGCTCCAGCACAGCCGGATCAACAATGTCCAACACCCCGGTCTTGGCATCCACGCGCACCCTATCGCCATCGCGCAACTTGGCGATCGGGCCGCCATCCAGCGCTTCAGGGCAGACATGGATCGCAGCAGGTACCTTGCCCGATGCACCGGACATACGCCCGTCAGTCACCAGCGCCACCTTGAGCCCCCGCTCTTGCAAAATGCCAAGCACAGGCGTCAGGCTATGCAGCTCGGGCATGCCGTTCGCCTTGGGCCCCTGAAAGCGCACCACGACGATGGTGTCTGAAGTGAATTCATTCTGCTTGAAGGCCTGCTTGACGGCGTCCTGATCCTGAAAGATCCGGACCGGAGCTTCTATCACATGCCGATCTGGTGCTACGGCAGAGACCTTCATCACTGCCGTGCCCAAAGAGCCGGTCAGCTTTTTCAGCCCGCCCTGACTTTGGAACGGATTGCTGATCGCACGCACGATCTTGTCATCAAGCGACCCGGCAGCGCCCTTCACCCACTCTGCTTCGCCATTGGCATCAAGACGCGGTTCCGTGGTGTAAGCTTCCATGCTGTCACCAACCACGCTCTTGGCGTCTTCGTGCAGCATGCCTTCGCTCAGCAACTGGGCAACAACCACACCCAGCCCACCTGCAGCATGGAACATGTTCACATCAGCAAGCCCGTTCGGATAAGCCCGCGCCAACAGCGGCGTGACTTCCGAGATATCCTCGAAATCCTCGAGCGTGACAATCAGCCCTGCCGCCTTGGCCATGGCCACCAGATGAATGAGCAGATTGGTGGAGCCGCCCGTCGCATTGAGCCCGACCATGCCATTCACAAAGGCCTTGGCATCCAGAATATCCGCAACAGGCCGGAAATCATTGCCCTTGGCTGTAATCGACAGCGCCTGCCTGACGGCCGCCCGCGTTACAGCATCGCGCAATTCGGAGCCCGGATTGATAAAGCTGGTACCCGGCATGTGAAGGCCCATGAATTCCATCAGCATCTGGTTGGAATTGGCCGTACCATAAAAGGTGCAGGTGCCCGCACTGTGATAGGAGGCCATTTCCGAGGCGAGCAGCGCTTCGCGTCCCACCAGCCCCTTGGCATAGTCTTGCCGCACCTTGGTCTTTTCCTCGTTGCCCTGTCCTGAAGGCATCGGCCCGGCAGGCAGGAACACAGCAGGCAAATGCCCGAAGGTGGCAGCTCCAATCACGAGGCCGGGAACAATCTTGTCGCACACGCCAAGAAACACTGTACTATCGAAAACATCATGAGACAGCGCCACACCAGTAGCCATGGCGATCAGATCGCGAGAAAAGAGCGAGATGTCCATGCCATCCTGCCCCTGAGTAACCCCGTCACACATGGCCGGAACACCTCCGGCGACTTGCGCCGTGCCGCCAAAGCTGCGCGCGGTTTCACGGATGAGCTGAGGATAATGCTCATAGGGCTGATGCGCCGAGAGCATGTCGTTATAGGCAGTCACGATGCCCAGATTGGGAACCCGAGCACTCGCCAGATCCGGCTTGTCCACCTCGGGAGAAGCGGCAAAGGCATGAGCCAGATTGCCACAGGTCAGATGCGCACGCCCCGGCCCCTTCGCCTTGGCGGCCTCGACCTTGGCAAGATAGGCCGCGCGACTATCCCGGCTGCGGTCCATGATGCGGTCTGTGACGCGTTTCAATGTGTCATGAAGCGGTTTGCTCATGCTCGTCTCCTGGTCCTTTGACAGCCCTCTTCGCAGGGCCATGATATGCGGGCGAAAATGCGCGCGAGCAGAAAGAGGACCGACGCTTGCGTCGGCCCGACCTCTTTGGCTTTCTCAAAAAATCAGAGAAGTGGTTTCACCTTGCCAAGCAACTCGTCGGCCATGGCTTCAGGGTCTCGGGAAATATCGATGCGGATAACGTCGTCTTCCCCATCGGGCACTTCCAGCGCGGCAATCTGGCTTTCAATCAACTGCACCGGCATGAAATGGCTTTGCCGTTCGGCCATGCGGGCCCGCACCAGCTCCTTGGCCCCATCCAGAAAGATGAAGCGCAAGTTATCCGTGGCCTCTCTGAAAATATCGCGATAGGATTTACGCAGAGATGAGCAGCTCACCACCCGAGTTTCTCCGTTGGCATCCCAAGCACGCATTGCATCGGCAAGCGTGGCAAGCCACGGCTTACGATCCTCATCGCTGAGAGGAATGCCAGCCGCCATCTTCTTGACATTCTCATCGGAATGATAGGCATCGCCTTCTTCAAACGGAACATTCAGGCGGTCTGCCAACAGCTGCCCGAGCGTTGATTTCCCGCTTCCCGAAATTCCCATGACGACAATAATCATTTCTCTGGCCTCGCAGTTTCTTTTCGTCGCGTTGCAGACGACAGGCGTCTTGTTCGTTTCTTCTTGTTCTTGGGTCCAGCCGCAACCGTCCGCATCTCACTCCGCTTGCGCGTTCCAATCGAAGTGGAAATGGCCGGATTTGTCGGTGCGCTCGAATGTATGGGCACCGAAATAATCCCGTTGCCCCTGAATGAGGTTTGCACCGACACATGCGCTGCGCCGCCCATCCAGCCATGAAAGAGCCGAATAGAAGCAAGGCACTGGAGTGCCAGATGCAGCAGCCATTCCCGCCACAGCCCGCATGGCAGTTTCAGACCCATCCAGCAGACCGCTGGCATAGTCGCTTGCGAGCATGTCCGTGTCTTGCGGCATGGCTGCAATCGGGTCCAGCATGACCGAGCGAATGATGCAGCCTGCGCGCCAGCCGCGCGCGACAGCCGCCAGATCCGTGTTCCATCCGTTGGCATCAGACGCCGCAGCAATCAGCTCAAGCCCCTGAATATAACAGGCGAGCATGGCCGCAGGCAGCGCCGCGCCAATCTCTTCAGCCAGCGCTTCACCATTGATACCCGCGCTCGGAGAGAGGCGTTTTTCCAGCGCCAGACGCTCCCGACCGGAAAGAGCCCGCGCCAGAAAGGCCGCAGCAATTGTCGGAATGGCAACGCCATATTCAAGCCCCGCTTCCGTCGTCCAGCGCCCGGTGCCCTTGTGCCCTGCCGCATCCTTGATGACTTCGAGAATCGGGCGATCCGTCTCAGGATCGATCGTGCCTGCGATGTCTGCAGAAATTTCCAGCAGATAGGAGGCTGCCGGACCGCGATTCCAACTAGAAAAGAGGGAGGAGATTTGTCCGTGGTCGCGTCCGGCAGGCCCAGACAGCAGCAAATAAGCCTCTGCGATGAGCTGCATTTGGGCATATTCAATGCCATTGTGAACGGTTTTAACGAAATGCCCAGCCCCGCCTGCGCCATGGGCAGCATAGCAGGCCCCGCCATCCGGAGCCTTGGCGGCAATGGCCGAGAAAAGATCATCGACATGAGCCAGAGCCTCACTGTCACCACCCGCCATCAAGGCAGGCCCGAAGCGCGCGCCGGTCTCTCCGCCAGAGACCCCTAGACCCACGAAAACAAGATTCTGGTCTTCGAGCAACGCGGCGCGACGCTCCGTATCCCGATAAAAGGAGTTGCCCCCATCCATCACGATATCCCCTGCCGCAAGCAGGGGAGCAAGGCGGGCGATCATCTCGTCCACCGGATCTCCGGCCTTGATCATCATCAGGATGCGGGCCGGCTTTTTCAAAGAGGCCACAAGGCCTTCAAGGCTATCGTGCAACCCGACGCTCGCACCCAGTGCCTCACGAGCCCCCTCCAACGCCTCGGGAAAGGCATCGTAAGCGGCAACGCTAAACCCATGGTCGACAAAGTTGAGCGCCAGATTGCGCCCCATAACCCCGAGTCCGATAATGGCAATATCTGCGAGTGTGCGGGTTTGCATCGAATTTCACCTTTATTTGCTGTTTAAGCCATGCAGGGCTGCAAGAGCGCGAACCCCGGCAAGCGTTGCATCCTTGGAGGAAATGTGTCGGCTGGACAAACCCAGGTGGGACAGCGCATGGCTGTAGGGTTTTGCGAGCCGGTCGGCACAAACAAGCAGAATTTCTCTGCCTTCGCATTCATAAATGTCACGCATTGCCCTGATTTCCGCACCAATCAACATGCCGGAAAGGAAACTTGCAGTCTGGGATTGTTCCAGATCGCCATAAAGCACACGTGCACGCGCCTTGAAGAGATGGTTGAGCAGACCGCCCTCTCCTTCCACCTGTTCGAGTCCTTTTTCAAAGCCATCGGAATCAAAGTCCGCTGACGGATCTGCCATCAGACCGAGGATCGAGTGCTTG
Organism: uncultured Cohaesibacter sp.; assembly: GCF_963682185.1. Taxonomy (NCBI): domain Bacteria; kingdom Pseudomonadati; phylum Pseudomonadota; class Alphaproteobacteria; order Hyphomicrobiales; family Cohaesibacteraceae; genus Cohaesibacter; species uncultured Cohaesibacter sp. Next base: position 2,196,516 of record NZ_OY821667.1, read on the forward strand.
CTCATCACCTCGTAGACTTCACCCGTCATGGACGTATGGAAGCGGGTGAAGACACCCTCTTGCATTTCGCACCATTTGCTATGGGTGCCCGGCAGGCAGACAAGACCACTTTGGCGACCAAGGCTTGCCATGGCGCCGAAAATCTGCACCTCTTCACCGCGAATGACATCGGCATCCTGCGGTTGTCCGGACTGACGCACGCCGGGAATGATGTAGGTGTCGGCCATATCAGCCACCGGCACGATATCGCGCGCAAGCTCTTCCCCGCGCATGGGCAACGGTGGTTGCGGGGCTCGCTGCCAGCCTTGTGGCGCGCCAACCATGCCAGCCAGATAAACCGGAATGGTCTCTTCGCTATCGGCCCGCCAGCCATCCAGCTGGCTCTTTGCATAAGCGGCAAATTCACTGCGCTGCAGTGCCCGCATACCCTTGCCTTCCGTAATTTCAGACAGGATGGTGCCGGTTTCCGCTTCCAGAAGCCACGCTCTGAAGGAGGTCGTGCCCCAATCAACAATGATCAGCTTCTTGGTCATTGCATGCCCTTCCACTTGCCAACCAGAGCGCGGGCAGAGCTTCTGACCTCTTCGTCAGACCGGCCCACTTTCCAGAGATCAGAACCGATACCGAACCCGACAGCGCCTGCGGAGACATACTCTTCAAATTCGGCAGGGCCAACACCACCAACAGCGGTCACCCGCATATCTGGAGGCAACACCACCTTGATATCCTTGATATATTGCCCACCGAGGCGAGCAGCGGGGAAGACTTTGAGCACCGTCGCACCCGAACGGGTTGCCAACAGAGCCTCAGTGGGGGTCATGCAACCGATGCAAGACGGCATCCCCAACGCGTTGGCCTTCTTGATGACTTCCGGATCAGTATTCGGGGTCACAATGAACCGCGCACCAACGTCATAAACGGCCTGCGTATCTTCAGGGCTCAACACGGTTCCGGCGCCGATCATGACTCCTTCGGGAGCTGCCTCGACCATTTCCCTGATAGCGTCCTTCGCATCTGCAGAGGTCAAGGGCACCTCGATAAGGGTAAAGCCTTCCTCCACGAGGATGCCAAGGAGGGTTTTGGCCCGCTCAGCAGGAACACCGCGCAAGATGGCCACAAGCGGCATCTTGGCAAAGGCGGTTTCGAACTGATCTTTGAATGCGCTTACCATTCTGCAACACTCCCGTCTTCGTGACGCCAGATCGGGTTGTGCCAGTTGTGCCCTTCCTTGGAGCGTTCAATGACGAAGTCTTCATTGATTTCCACGCCCAGCCCCGGACCGGTCAGCGCATGCACATAGCCATCCTTGATGGTCAGCGGGCTTGGATCGACCATATAGTCGAGCACATCATTGCCCACATTATAATGGATGCCCATGGACTGTTCCTGAATGAAGGCATTGTAGGAAACAAAGTCCAGATGCAGTGAGGCTGCCAGCGTGCAAGGCCCAAGCGGACAATGCGGTGCGATGGCCACATCATAGGCTTCAGCCATGGCCGCAACCTTGAACACTTCGGTGATGCCGCCGCAATGGCTGAGATCCGGCTGGATGATATCCACCATGCGCTGTTCCAGCACATCACGGAAGCCATAGCGCGAGAAGATACGTTCGCCCGAAGCGATGGGGTAGCCAAGCCCGCCGCCGATTTCCTTAAGGCAGGAGAGATGCTCGGTCAGCACCGGCTCTTCAACAAACATCGGGTGATATTGTTCCAGCTCGCGCAACAACGCCTTGGCCATAGGGCGATGCACCCGGCCATGGAAGTCGATGGCGATACCGACATCCGGCCCCACCGCTTGGCGCGCTTCAGCCACGCGGGCCACCGCATCATCAATCTTGGCGTGGCTATCGACAAAGGCCATTTCCGGGGTGCCGTTCATCTTGAAAGCGGTAAAGCCACTGGCAACCACTTCCTTGGCCTGACGCCCCACATCGTTGGGCCGGTCGCCACCGATCCAGCAATACATACGCATCTTGTCGCGCAGCTTGCCACCAAGCAATTCATGCACTGGCACACCCAGCGCCTTGCCCTTGATATCCCAAAGCGCCTGATCGATACCGGCAATGGCAGACATCAGGATCGGACCACCGCGATAGAAACCGGTTCTATACAGCATCTGCCAGATATCCTGGATATGGCGCGGATCGCGGCCCACCAGAATTTCAGCCATTTCTTCAACTGCCGCCTGAACCGTGCGGGCTCGTCCTTCGATGACCGGCTCACCCCAGCCGCTGATACCTTCATCAGTTTCGATTTTGACAAACATCCAGCGGGGGGGAACCAGCCATGTTGTGAGCTTTGTAATTTTCATTTTCAGCATCCGCTCTTTGGAATTTTCGGGAGAGATCCGGCGGCTGGCTCTCAAATTTGTCGCCGCCGGATCCTGTCTTGTTAGGCCGTTAGTTCACCATCCACAATACGATGTCCGGGAAAGCGAGCATGATGGCCAGAACAGTCAACTGCATCAGGATGAATGGCCACAGGGAGGAGAAGATATCCCCCAGAGAGATCTCGGGTGGCGCAACCCCCTTCAGATAGAAGGCTGCCGGTCCGAACGGCGGGCTGAGGAAGGAGACCTGCATGTTGATCGCAAACAACACACCGAACCAGATCGGGTCATAGCCCAGCTGTGTGATGATCGGCACGAAAATCGGCAGGGTCAGCATGGCAATCCCAATCCAGTCGAGGAACAGGCCCAGCACCAGAAGGATCAGCATCATGACCATGATGATCACGACAGGGGCTGCATCCAGTCCAAGGATCGTGTTGGAAACGAAGCGGTTACCGCCCATCAGGTTGTAGACACCAACCAGCGTAGCTGCACCCACACCAATCCAGACGATCATGCCGCAGGTGGTAAGGGTCTGCATCACGCTCTGATGAATGAGCTTGAAGGAAAACTCGCGACGGATGGCCGTTGCAGCCAGCACACCGAACACACCCATTGCAGCAGCTTCCGTCACAGACGCAATACCGGCATAGATGGTACCAAGCACCATGAAGGCAATCGCAGCAGGCAGCAGGATCGATTTGATCGCCTGACGCCGAGCAACCTTGCGCTCTTCAGGTGGCATGGGAGGCATTGGCGGTGCCAGTTCCGGATTGATCAGGCAGCGGCTCAGAACATAGGTCATGTAAAGGCCGGCGAGCATGACACCCGGCACGACAGCTGCAACGAACAGATCGGCAATGGAAACCGAAGCAATCAGGCCATAGATGATCAGCACGATGGATGGCGGGATCATGGTACCCAGAGACCCACCACCGCAGACCACGCCGATGGCGATCTTGCGATCATAGCCAAGACGGAGCATCTGAGGCAGGGCAAGGATACCCAGAAGAACAATCTCACCACCGATAATGCCGGACATGGCAGCCAGGAAAACGGATACGATCAGGGTCTGAATGGCGACACCACCGGGCAATCGCCCGGCGAGCACCCTCATGCCCGAGAATAAGTCCTTGGCTATCCCCGATCGGTCTAACAAGGATGCCATGAAGACAAACATGGGCACCGCGACAAGGGAATATTCGGTGATAAAGCCATAAACACGGCTGATGACAAGAGGAATAGCGTTGGGACCGAACCAGCCGACGGTAAAGACCATGGCGACCAGACCGGTAACGAAAGCAAGAGGAAGTCCGGTGAGCAGCAGCAAGAAGATACTGCCGACAAGAACATAAGTGCCCCATTCAATGCCCAGGGCTTGCAGGCCAAGTCCACCCATGGTCACTTCTCCTCGCTTTTGTTGTTTTCATTGACCGCGCGGATGGCCTTGATGACATGCAGAATGGACTGCACGGTCATGATCGCCATGGCGGTGAGGATAATGCCCTTGGTGAGGGCCGGGAACGGCGGGTTCCAGCTGGTACCGGAGCGCTCCAGTTGCCATGCACCACTTGGATTGTGCGAAGAGCGCCAGAACAGGACGAAGGCTGCATAGGACATGGCGATGGAAAACAGGAAGGTTACGATCGTGTTGAACACATCCAGAATCTTGCGGATCTTGGTAGACACCGTATCGTAGATGATACGAACACGGATATGCTTGTCGCGGGCAAGGGCGATCGGGCCGCCCAGGGCGAAGATGATCGCGATCATGAAGACCGTGGTCTCGTGCACCCAGGATGTGGGGCTATCGAAGACATACCGGCTGATAACTTCTGTGACGCTGATGGCCATGGCGATAAAGACCAGCCAGGCCAGGCCGCGTCCGCACCAGTCGATGGCAGCGTCAAGCGGCGTGCGGATCTCCCCATCCACGCCAGCCGGTTCCGGCGAGGCGGGAGTGTTGGAATCAATTGACATTTGAGAAACTTTCGCAGGATCGGCCATGCGACGCATCCGGATTAGACGCGCCAGACGTGACACCAGAAATCGAGCAAGCGCCCGGCGGGGCAAAAGCCCGCCGGACATTGGGGTATTTTACATGAGGTTCCGTTTCGTCAGGAAGGCGACGACCGAGTCATAGACTTTCTGGGTCAGCTCATTCTTCTTGGCCCAATTGGCCCATTCTTCCTTGGCGATGTTACGGAATTTCTTACGTTCTTCCGGAGCCATATCGATGATTTCGATATTCGGATCAGCGCGCGCTTCCTCAACGGCATCCAGATCGCGTGCCTTCAGCTTGAAGACAAGATCATAGGCCAGATCGTCGGTAGCAACTTCCATGGCAGTCTTGATGTCTTCAGGCAGCCCGTCCCAGATTTCCTTGTTTATGGAAACTGCAACCATTGGCAGGGAGTGGAAGCCCGGATAGTTCGGATAGCGGGCGAACTGATGCAGACCCTGAGCCTGGTTGGTTGAGAACACGGTATAGTCAGCCGCGTCAATCACGCCTTTTTCAAGACCGGTGTAAACTTCAGAGCCAGGCAGGTTCACCGGCGAAGCGCCAGCTTTGGAGAAAATCTCGTAAACCATGCCTTCCGGCGCACGAACCTTAAGGCCCTTCAAGTCGGCAACAGTGCGGATCGGCTTCTTGGTTACGAAGGCTTCCAGACCGGTTGCAGCGGCACCGATGAGATGCACATTGTAAGGCTCGACCAGCTCGTTATAGAGCTCTTCACCGCCACCATATTTCATATATTCAAGGAATTCGAGCGGATCGCCCCATGCGCCAACAAGGTTGCCGAGCATGGAGAAAGCCGGATCGATACCGGAGAAATAGCTTGGGTCGGTAAGATGACCCTGCAGAATGCCGGAGCGGACTGCATCAAGGGTCTGGTTGTGAGGAACAACAGCGCCAGTTGGCAAAATCTCGATATTGACGCGACCTTGCGTCATCTTCTCGATATTGTCAGCCCATTGTTTCTTGATTTCAAACTGTGGTTCGCCGGTATTTTCGGACGTCTGGAAGGTCCATTCGTAATCAGCAGCAACCGCCTGATTGGCCATGATCAGGCCAAGAGCAGCACCAACGAACAATCCTCCGCTTGCACGAAGCAGTTTCGACAGAGTCATATGAGTCCTCCTTGCTCATTTGCCGGCTCCCATGCCGGCATTTAAAAAACTCGTCGGAACTTGAGCCCCCTCCAGGATCCTCCCGCAATTGCGGCTTAGGTTTCTTTTTCCCCCGGGGTTTCCTCAAATCCCAAATCGTAGCCGGTCTGAGACAGAATGCGCGTTGCGGCTACATGCGCAGCGTCGGAATCCCGCATCCGGATTGCCTCCATCAAACGACGGTGACGTTCCAGACTTTCGCGAAGCTCTTCGGCTGTCTCGTTACTGGTTTTGATCACCAGCAAGATCGCGGGGCGCAGAATATGAACGATCTGAGCCCAAACCAAATTATGTGTCGCGCGATAGATCGCTTCGTGAAAAGCGATATCGGCTTGTGAAAAACTCGCCCGCTCTCCCAGCGAGGCTCGCCTTTCCCAGTTTGCCTCCATCACATTGAAGGCTTCCTCCATGGCCAACAGATCGCGTGCTGTGGCCCGCTTGGCCGCCAAGGTGGCGATGAGTGGTTCGGTCGTAACGCGGAACTCGAAAACGTCATGCAGAACCCCAAGGTTCGGCGCAGCATAATCGGCAATCCACTGGCTGACCTGGCTATCAAGGAAGTTCCACTCGCGAAATTCCTGAACCGTAGTCCCCCGCCCGGCACGACGCGCAACAATGCCCAGCGTTTCCAGCATCTGCAGCGCCGAGCGTACGGACGCCCGACTGATCTGATGTGTTGCCGCCAGTTCTGTTTCTGGAGGCAGCGTATCCCCCGGAGCCAAAGATCCATCAAAAACGAGTTTCGCCAGCTCGTCGGCCAATAAGCCTCCAACCGCTTTTGAACTCCCTGTTTTCGATATTTCCGCCGTATTGGTCATGGTGTCTTTCCACTCTCTGTCTGAGCAAGCTATTTTAATTGTCTGACATTTGCAACCTAAAATCAGACAAAAAACACAAGTAGTCAGTCTTTTATATCCAAAGGTATTACTATTCAAAATATTGTGCACGTATCTCATGAGAGAAATCAACACCTTCCCGACCACATGGCATGGAGAACTCCGATATAGTCAAAGGTGTCTATTTTAAAATTTCAGACATAAATACGCATTCGATTTTGATTATCGGTGACAATTGACATACTTGGGGGCAACTACTGATTGACAGAAAAATCAATCAGAGCAACAGACATAAATATGTTTCTCGCGCAGACAGTTTGCCTGCAAAAAACACCCCTGCAGATCGATGTTGATCCAACGACAAGTGCCCTCTGCCCTAGGATCGTTTTCAAATCGGCTGTTCCAACCAATATTGTCTTTGCTTTCCAAGATACGCATACAGGTACAAAATAATGGCTCAGGTAACTTATTATGACGTTGCGTCAGACCTCGACATCATCGTTGACGCCATGGATGATGGCTCCATCATCACCATGAACAGCACCACGATCTCCATCTCAAACACCGATGGCACAATACTGACGCTGACCGGATATGGCATTACCTACGATATTGTTGATGGTGAAAAGGATGTAACCGCGGGCACACTTACAAACATCGAACTGACGACAGCAGACGGTGAAACCATTGTTAGCATCTCTGACTTCACATACACTCTGACAAATTTCATCAATTCAATGAATGCGGCGGATTGGGATCCCTCAGTATTTGATTGTGATACATCTTTCGATTATCTCTACTCCCTGATCCTGTCAGGCGATGATACGATTGATGCTTCAGATGCCATTGGAACAGAAACAAATCCAACCGAATTGCATGGTGAGGCGGGCGCCGACACGATCACTGGCGGTGATGGCGTCGACCTCATCTATGGCTATACCGGCAACGACACCATTGATGCTGGAGCAGGCAATGACGTTGTTTATGGCGGCGCGGGCAACGATGTCATTGATGGTGGCGATGGCGACGACATTCTCTATGGCGGCGCGGGCAACGATACCCTCTATGCCGGGTCTGGCGAAGACCAGCTTTACGGTGGTGCTGGCGATGACACATTCTATGTCCAGACAGTCTCCTCCGATGATGATGACAACTACATTGTAACCGGCACAGGCAATGACACCGTCATTCTGGAAAATGAAGTGGCCTATGTCACGCTGGACTATTCTGCTCTTGGTGCGGCAATCAATGCAGATCTGTCCGCCGGTACGATCACGTCAACCAACAAGACCGATACCATCGAATTCAATGGTGGCGACGTCGATCGCATTTACGGTACGTCTTACGATGACACAATTACGGCCGATGATCAGGGCGTAATGATGATTGGGCTCGACGGCTCCGATACCTTTATCGGTGGTGCTGGAGAAGATACGGTCTTCTATTATTATGATTATTTCAATGGCGGCACATCGGGAGTGACCGTCAACCTTGAAACCGGCATCGCAACCGATGGTTGGGGCAACACCGACACCTTGACCAGTATCGATACAGTCCGCGGCAGCATTCTGGACGACACATTTATCGGTTCTGATGCAGACGAAACATTCCTCGGCCTGGCAGGAAACGACACGATTGATGGTGGTGATGGGTTCGATATCATCGACTACCATAGAGATGCCGCCTATTCGGACGAAAATGACGAAACGGGCTCAGACGGAGTTACGGTAAATCTCTCAACCGGCACGGCAACCGACGGCTATGGCGACACTGATACATTCACCAATATCGAAGGCGCCAAGGGTACGAACTACGATGACACACTGATCGGCTCTTCCGTCGCCAATAAGCTGGTTGGCAAGGGTGGCGATGATATGCTAAGCGGTCTGGCTGGTAATGACACCCTCATTGGCGGCGACGGCAACGATATCCTCAAGGGTGGAGCTGGCGTCGACACCATGACAGGTGGCGCGGGCAACGATAAATATTACGTCGACAATTCAAATGATTCCATTACCGAGCTGGCAGGCGAAGGCACGGACAGTGTCTTCAGCTATGCAAGTTATAACTTGCGCAACAACAGCCAGTATATCGAACGCATTACCCTGTTGGGCACAAAAGATATCAATGCCACCGGAAACATGCAGAACAATGTCATGAACGGCAATAGTGGTGACAATATCCTTGCCGGTCTGGCCGGAGCCGATACCATCTCGGGTCTTGCCGGCGATGATACCCTCAACGGGGGAGACGGGAATGACAAACTATTCGGCAACCTTGGCAACGATAATCTGAACGGAGGCAACGGCGACGATACCCTGTTTGGTCAGGTTGGGGCTGATACGCTTAACGGCAATCTGGGGAAAGACACGCTCAATGGTGGCTTGGGCAATGACAAGCTCTTTGGCGGCATAGGGGATGACGTCCTCAATGGTGGTGATGGCGCTGATACGCTCCATGGCAACCAGAATAACGACACCCTTAATGGCGACAACGGTAACGACACCCTCTTTGGCGATCTGGGCAACGACAAACTCTTTGGCGGTGCCGGCAACGATATCCTCAATGGTGGTGATGGCGCTGATACGCTCCATGGCAACCAGAACAACGACACCCTTTATGGTGGCAACGGCAACGACACCCTCTTTGGCGATCTGGGCGATGACAAACTCTTCGGCGGTGCTGGAAACGATATCCTTCATGGGGGGACCGGCAACGACATCCTCCACGGCAATCAGGATAGCGACACGATCTACGGCGAAGATGGCGTTGATAAGCTCTTTGGCGAGCTGGGCAATGACAAACTCTTTGGCGGTGCTGGCAATGATATCTTGAATGGAGGAACTGGTAACGACGTCCTGAATGGTGGCGCAGGCAATGACACGCTTTATGGGGGCGCCGGTGCGGACACCCTGAATGGCGGCCTTGGCACCGACACGATGTATGCCGGCACTGACGCGGCAGTAGACACCTTCGTATTCAGCAGCATCAATGATAGCACCGCAGATGCAAGTCACGACATCATTTATGGCTTCGACAGCGGCGAAGACATCCTTGATCTATCCGGTATCGACGCCAATAGCACCACCACCATCGACGACAGTTTTATCTTTAGCGGCACAACTGCGGACGCGAACGCTGTTTGGTATGAAACCAGCGGCTCTGACCTGCTGGTCTATGCCGATACGGACGGAGATGCTGTAGCCGATTTCGAAATTCAGCTTGTCAATACCCATACATTGACGGATTCGGATTTCACCCTGTAAGGACGCCCTCGGCATAAGTCCTTAAAAATTAAGCTTTACAAGCGATTCCACTTTAAACAGTGGACTCGCTTTATTTGTTTCGATTTATTACAATTTGGAACGGCTCTGCATGTTACAGTTCAAACAATGCTAAGAGCTTTGTAGCAATTGACATTTCCATCGTCATTGCGCATGCAAAAAGTAAAACAAAAGTGTTTTTTTATTTCTATATTTTCCTCGCAATGGAGGTAGAGCGTGCCAAGACCCACTGCGAAAGCAAAAAATAAATTAGTCAGTTTTTTCAAGAATACAGGCTGGGTCTGGATTGGGGTCGGCTTATTGAGCGCCATCATCAATATCCTGATGTTGACGGGCCCACTGTTCATGCTGCAGGTCTATGACCGTGTTCTCTCCAGCAATTCAGTGCCCACTCTGGTCGTCTTGGGCATCATCGCGATCACGCTCTATACCTTCTATGGTATTTTGGATATTCTGCGCAGCCGCATATTGCTGCGGATCGGCCAATATGTTGACGCGCGCATGTCCGAAAGCGTCTATAGAGCCTCGTCAACAGCTCCCATTATCACCGGCTCCAACGCAGCAGCCGTCCGTCCTGTCAGTGACCTTGACCGAATCCGACAGTTTCTTTCCAGCCCCGGCCCCGCAGCGCTCTTCGATAGCCCATGGATGCCGTTTTACCTGTTTATCGTCTATCTGTTCCATCCCATTCTGGGGCTTATCGGCCTGTTGGGGGCCATTGTCATTGGAATCCTGATCGCCCTTAACGAGTGGCTCTCCAGAGCTCCGATCAAGGACGCAACCCATGAAGCCGCTGTGCGCAATGAGCTGGTGGAATCCTCGCGATCCAATGCGGAGGTGTCCAAGGCGATGGGCATGTTTGGCGATCTGCAACAACGCTGGACCCGGAATAACGAGAGCTATCTGCTCAAACAGAAAACAGCTGCTGACCGCAACGGGTTTTTCACGTCAGTCACCAAGACCATCCGCCTGATGCTGCAATCCACCATTCTTGGTGTAGGGGCATGGCTCGCCATCCAGCACGAAATCACCGCCGGAACGATGGTCGCAGGCTCCATCATGGTGTCGCGGGCTCTTTCTCCCATCGAACTGGCCATCAGCCAATGGCGAGCCTTTGTCGGGGCTAGACAATCCCATGCCCGCCTGATCGAGCTCATGAACAAAATGCCCGATCATGATGTCGATCTGGAATTGCCCATTCCGCAGAACACTCTCTCCATCGAGCAGGCGAGCTGTGCACCAATTGGCAGCCATAAGGCCTTTATCGCACCTCTATCCCTCAAATTGAAGGCAGGGCAAGCCTTGGGCATCATCGGCCCCTCCGGATCCGGCAAATCGACATTGGCCAAATGCATGGTTGGCATTCTGCCAACCCTGAGCGGCGCCGTACGCTTCGACGGATCAGAGCTCAATCACTGGTCTGAGGACAAACACAAGCATATCATCGGCTATCTACCACAGGACTTGCAGCTTTTTCAGGGAACGGTCGCCCAGAATATCGCACGCTTTAGTGCGGAGGCCTCTTCCGAAGCGATTATCGAAGCGGCTCGATTGGCTGATCTGCACGACATGATTTCCCGTCTGCCCAATGGCTACGACACCGTTATCGGCCCTGCAGGTTTTGCCCTTTCCGGGGGACAGATGCAGCGCATCGCACTCGCAAGAGCGCTGTATGGCGATCCGTTCCTCATTGTATTGGACGAGCCCAATTCGAGCCTCGACAGTCAGGGCGAAGGCGCATTGACCAAAGCCCTGTTTGCCATGAAGGAAAAGGGATCGATCATCGTGGTTATCGCTCATCGCCCCAGTGCCCTTGCTGCCGTTGACTATGTTCTCTGTCTCAACGAAGGACAAGTTCAGGCCATCGGCCCGAAAAACGAAGTTCTTGCCAAGGTCCTTTCACCCGTTTCCTCGCAAGGGGCTGCTTGATTCACCATGAATAATTCGCTTGCAAAATCGATAACCAAAGAGCTTCGCGTTCATTTGGTCATTGCCCTCATCCTGACGATCATTATTGTTGGCGGGCTGGGCGTTTCTAGCGCCTATTCGAATATTTCCAGCGCTGTCGTAGCCTCCGGTTCTGTGGTGGTTGAAGGCAATCGTAAAAAGGTACAACACCGCGAGGGAGGAACGGTCAAGGAAATCAACGTCAAGGAAGGCGACCATGTCGCCGCTGGCGACATTCTCATTCGCCTTGATGATACGTCCACCCGCGCCAATCTCGCCATTGTCACCAAGCATCTTGCGCAATTGCGCGTCGCAGAAGCGCGCTTGACCGCCGAACGCAACGGGCTTGAGACGATCGACTTTCCCGAAATTGATACGTCTGTTCTGAGTGAAAGCGAGATGAAAGATCTCTACGAAAGCCATCAACAGCTGTTGATCTCCAAACGCAATGCCCTTGCTGGCAACAAGAGCCAGCTGAAAGAACAGATCAACCAGATAAAGACCCAGATTGATGGGCTTGAAGTTCAGAGGGTTGCGAAGAACGATGAGATTACCTTCATTCAGGCCGATATCACCGCCAACGAATCCCTGCTGGAAAAGCAACTGGTGACCAAATCCAGGGTCAACACCATGAAGCGGGAGAAAGCTGAGTTGGAAGGCGAATATGGAGCCTTTGTTTCTGATATTGCCCAGTTGAAGCAGGCTATCAGCGAAAAAAACTTCCAGATCGTCCAACTGGATGAAAATTATCAGTCATCGGTGCTTGAGGAATATCACGAGACAGAAACCCAGATATCCCAACTCGAACAACAGGAAATCGCCGCACGAGAGCAGCTCAAGCATATGGAAATTAAGGCCCCCCAAGACGGGCGTGTCTTGCAGCTCGCCGTCCACACCATTGGCGCCGTCATTTCTCCGGGCGAAACCGTGATGATCATCGTTCCTTCCGCAGACAATCTGGTGATTGACGCCCAAGTTAGTCCTGCCCAGATTGATCGCCTTTCGCCCGAACAGGAAGCCCGTTTGCGCTTCCCGGCTTTCGATCGTCGCACCACCCCCGAACTAATCGGAACCCTGAGGCTCATCTCAGCCGACCGTATCGTCGACAGCACAACGGGGACGGCCTATTATCTGGTGCGCGTCACCATAAATGAGGGCGAACTCAGCCGGTTGGGCGGCAAGCTTTTGGTGCCCGGCATGCCGGTAGAAGTTTATCTGCAAACCGGATATAGAAGCATCATGTCCTATCTGATCAAGCCCATGGTCGACCAGATCACCCATGCCTTCAAGGAACGCTAGCCTAAACAAAGAGACTGATTGGCAAACGGTTTCGGCCGCCATGCAGGACCATCCAACCAACCCATAGCGCTACGCTTCAATAGTCCAACCACGAAAAAAGCAGCATCCTACCGTGGGATGCTGCTTTCAGTTTAAGCCTCAAGCTTCGCTCCAGAAGCAGTCAGCTCTGCATCAGAGAATGACATCACCCGCATTCAGCCCACCGATATCATTGATCTGAATTTCAAAATCAGCGACATTGTTACCGTTGTTATCACCGCGCAGAACAACGTCTGTGCCAGTATCAACCCACCAGATCGAGTGCGCCTTGGCGACATGCCCCGTGAAAGCAAAGGCCTGATTGCCAGCAACCGACGTATTGGCATCAATCCCGGACAGATCAATCTTGTCCTCACCACGATCAAACTGGAAGATCTTGTCGCGCACAGCAGCCCCGACGCGACTTTCCGAAACTGAGTTGAAGTCAAATACGTCAAGCAGATTGTCGACGCCGGCATACATCCGATCCATGCCAAGACCACCATTCAGATGATCAGCCCCTAGATTGCCTTGCAATATGTCATTGCCGCTGTTCCCGAACAGGCTATCGGCCCCATTGCCGCCTGAAAGGGTGTCATTATGATTGCCACCGAACAGGGTATCATTGCCGTTCCCCCCATCCAGAATATCATTGCCGTTGGCGCCATCGAGCCGGTCTGCGCCATCACCACCATTGAGACTATCATTGCCTTTGTAGCCAAAGAGTTTGTCGTTACCGGCCAAGCCATTCAGGATATTATTTCCCAAATTGCCTTCAATCTTGTTGGCCAACCCGTTGCCAGTTCCGTTGATATTGGCTTTGCCAGTGAGGCTCAGATTTTCGACGAAATTGCCATTCTGCGCGAGAGAGAAGCTAGAAGAGCTGTTTACACGGTCAAAACCCCATTTAGCCTCTTCTACGACTTTATCACCCCATCTATCGACAAAATAGATATCATTTCCGTCACCACCTCGCATGGTATCAAGCCCATCGCCACCATAAAGGAAATCATTCCCATTGCCCCCGATTAGGAAATCCTGCCCATCATTGCCATAGAGCTTGTCATTACCATCAAGACCATAAAGGACATTGTTGCCAGCATTCCCGGTGATCACATTGTTGGCGCCATTACCAAACCCTTTGAGATTGGCGTCACCCAAAAGATTCAAACTCTCAACATTCTGGCCGTCATCTCTCAGACTGAACGAAATGTGCGAGTTGATCTTATCGAACCCACCACCCGCATATTCGGTGACCGTATCGCGGGCCATGTTGACATAGTAGACATCATTGCCGCTACCGCCTGACATTTTGTCAGCACCGGCACCACCAAAGAGCACATCATTCCCAGACATGCCTGACAAGACGTCATCACCATGGCCCCCATGAATCGTATCATTGCCGCCATTGCCCATGATGCTGTCACTGCCATCATTGCCGAACAAGACATCGTCGCCGTCGCCAGTCCCGACATTCTTCAATGTTACGCCAACTTTCGCCGTGGTGTGAGCGGAATCAGAGGCAACCATCCGGACAACGATATTGTCATTGGCCGAGGTCGACAATCCATTGACAGTGGCCGAATATCTCAGCCCCAGAGGCGTGCTGGTGAATTCAGCTGGCTTAATCGTTTCCACAACCTTGCCATTGACAAGAATTTCGATGCGCGCAACTTCGCTTGCTTGCACAGGCGCACCGGTCAAACTGGAGGTCAGGGCAGACGGTGTCAGCACGCGTTCTGCTGTGTCGTTGTCCAGACCATCATCGACCAGATCCAAAACATCGATATTGGCGCCAGTCCCCAAACCAATCGCCCGAATGGTTGCATTCAGACCATTGGCCGCCAGCAAGGTTGAAACTTCATCTGAATAGGCCCCCTGATCGCCAGGCGCACCGTCAGACATGAAGAAGACATGATTCTCACCTGTCCCCATACCATTAAGAGCCGTAATCGTCTGGTCGAGCGCAGCTTCAAAATAGGTACTTCCGCTGGCATTGAGCGTTTCCAAAACACTATCGACATTGCCCCCAACGGTTCCGTTATAAATGGTCGTGGCAGAACCCGAGAAGGCGACAACAGCTAGGTTGGAACCAGACAGTCCTGCACTCACCAGAGAATCTGTCACCGATTCATAAGCGGTAATGGCACCATCGATGAGTTCGTTTGCATAGCCATCTCCGTTCATGTCAGGAACGGTTTCATTGCCGGAAAAGCTTGACCCCATCGAGCCAGAAACGTCGATGACATAAACGATATTGAAATCGGATGTATTTATTTGATCCCGACTAATGAAGCCGGACACGTCAATAGAGTTCGTGTTCGATGTTGCAGGCAGAGTTGCAGAAATGGAGAGCTGCTGCTGCGTACTCGGTACGGTGACTGTATTGGACAGGGTTTGCGAATTATCATCGTCACCATAGATGGTGTCGTCACCATCTCCGCCCAAGACGACATCAGCTCCGTTACCACCATAGACTGTGTCATTGCCACCATAGGCGCTTATGATGTCATTGCCATTTCTGCCATCCATCGTATCGGCAAGATCTGTGCCTTCCAGAAAGTCTGTCCCGGCCGTGCCAACAATCGGATTCTCAACACCCAGTTCAAAGATAGACACACCGCTATCACTGCTGCCCGTGGCTATGACATAGCTGTGCCCATCAATGGTCACGATGTCTGAATAGTCAGTCCCATAGAGATTGACGGTTTCATCGTCAGTGACGGCATCCACCAGCGTCAAAGACCCGTCATTGCCAACGCTGAAATAGCTCAGACTATTGGCATAGGAACCATTGGCCATCAAATAGGTCTGACCATTCAGCGTGAAGGTCTCCAGGCCCCAGACACCATTCAGTTCCGTGCTGTTGTCATCAGTCGTATTGAAAACATTGGTCAGAGTTCCATTGGCTGCCACAGAAAATACACTGATGCCATCGGACGAAGCTCCACCCGCAAACAGGTAGGTCTTACCATTCACAACAGCGGTCGAAAGCTCAGTGACATAGTATAGATTCAGGTCACCCGTATTCTCGACTGTGTCGATAAAGGTCATCGTCCCATTGGCATTCAACCGCATAATGGTGACGGCGCTGTCATAGGAACCGGCAACAAAAACATAAGTGCTCGTCCCGACTTTGGCGGTCGTCACGCCCATAGCGCCATTCAAGCCATAATTCACATTGGATGCATCATCATAATCGGACGTATTGACCAGAGTGCCATCGGTCCCGATCCTGAAGACGCTTACGCCATCATCATCTCGCCCGCTGGCGATCAAAAACTGTGTTGTTCCCACCGTTGTGACACTCATGCTCCCGATCGTGCCATCCAGCTCCACGGTGGAGCTTTCGGCCACGGTATCAACAGCCGTCAGCGTGCCATCATTATTGACCTTGAAGGAGGAGATGCCTTCCCCATAATAGCCATTTGAATTGGCAAATAGATAGGTGGTGCCTCCAATGGTAGTGGATGTCAGAGTGGAAACATTATCCAGCAGTGCGCTTGTCGAATCATTGTAGGATTCAACAGGCGTCAGGCTCCCGTCGGACTCTAGCTCGAAGACAGTGATTGCATCATTATACTGAGCGGCCACATACACATAGGTGTGGTCGCCGATCGTCAGACTGTGCACCCCATATGCTGAAGACAGCCCGTTGGTTGAACCTGAAACATTATATCGGTTGACGAGTTCGGTGCGGATACCTGAAGCCATTGTTACTCTCCCCTTGAGTACGCATGAGGCGCGAGTTTATTTTTTGAAATATCGTCTTTTTCTGCTCTGGACAGATTTATTTCTAAACATTTCATTAATGCTCTTTTGTGTCAATTTGACAATATTAGAGTGCCGATCGACAATTCATTAATGATTTGTTTACATTGAAGAATTCCGAACACAGATTGGAATAGTGCTACATCTGACCCATGGGGATTGTGGGAAAATAGATTATTTTGATCAAATCCGCTCAGAAATAGTTTTGTAAAAAAGGAAAGAAAATTTGGACTTCAACCTTTGATAGGCTCACAAAAACCTTCTGGATTGCAATCGCTCCTGGCTTCAAAGAGGCAAAATGGATGGTCTGAAGCGCGCAAATCATGAACGCAAATGGATCTGAGCAATCTGCGCGTAATTCCGAAATAAAGGCGCATGCTCTATATCGGCAGCTAGGCTCTGCGACAGACATTCCAGCACACTTACAAGGTCTTCGCGGGGCGTGACATGAAACGTCGCGAGCCAAGCCAGCAGCATCAGCTTGAAGGCTTTTGGCAACCGAGCCTGATCACCAAAGTCAACAATATGCAGAGTGCCTCCCGGAGCAAGATGGCTGAGCGCTTCCCGGAGTGCACCTTTCCAATCCGGGATCATGGAAAGACTGTATGACATGACGATATGATCGAACCTGTCCCGACCAAAAAGGCTCGTGGCATCAAAGGCACAGGCGTCGCCCTGCGCCAACTTAGCCCGCGCGCCCAATTTGCCGCGCGCCGTAGCAAGCATCTGTTCTGATATATCCAGACCATAAAGGAGCCGCCCCGGGTAGCGCCTGCCGATGCAATCCAGATTCCGCCCGGTACCGCATGCGATCTCGAGAATATGGGCGCCTTCAGCAGGCTCCATCTGCATGATCAGCCGATCCCGTCCCAGCAGATAATATTTACGCGAGATATCATAGATCCGGCGTTGATAGCGGTAGGTGTCATCCATCAATCCGGCATGTTTGCCTTGCGTCTCACCGGAAAAAGCCATTATCTCACCTGCCCAAGCGATATAGATGCACGCCACCATAAATCGCCGAGCGATCCTCAGCGGTTGCCTTGCGGGATGCTTCGTCGTCGTAGGTCCATTGATCCAGCAGATGAGGAGACACGCGACCGGGCAAGATATCCTCAACACCACCAGTGCGGAACAAAACGCGCGCTCCCGACCGTGCAGTGCGGGTGATTTCAGTCCAGAGCTCGTTCAGCTGCCTATCATTCATCCAATCTTGCGCATCCAGAAGCACATAGACGCTTTTGCTGCCATTGGGCTGGCTTGCCAGCATCTCGGTAATGGATTGATTGGCAACCGTCACCCTGTCTGCGTTGGCGCGCAGGATTTCGAAATGCTGCGCCTCCAGATAGGGCGGCACAGGCCCCTTGCCATCCGGCGCATAGCCACGATTGGCCGCCTGCCAGGCGAAGTAATTGTCCCCGATTGGAAAATCGCAAAAAAGCTTGCGCGTCCTTTCGCGCAACACCGCTACAATATCGCCATCCAGATCAGCAGCGAGCTTGTCATATTGCGCGGGCGGAATGCCCAGACCGAAAAGCAGGGAACGTCTTCTGGCGAGAAATTTTACAAACCTTGTTTCAAAGAGCGGCGCAATCTGCTGCTCGAAAAACAAGGCCTGCTCCTCAAGTGTCTTGGCCTGCAACAGACTTTCAAACCGCACGCGACCAATGCGCGTTGCCAGATGAACCAGCCCGATAAAGCGCCCAAGCAACCCTTGGCGATACAAACCTTTGCGGAACATGCTCTTGCGCTTGCCCACAAGAGAGGCTTTGTCCCAATAGCGCAGCGTATCCGCGTCAAGATGGGGTGCCAGATACTGATCGAAATGCGTGATGTTATGTGCCCGGTTTGCGTGGCCGAAGAAGTCATAAAAGCTGGCCTGATCTGGCAGGTGACGCACAGCTGCGAGCTTGAGCCTGTTGAGCGCCACATGCGCAGGAGAGAGGTCCACCGCAGAAATCGAAGCAGGCTGGGCGCAGAGATAGGACATCACATTGCAGCCCCCTGAAGCAATACAAACGATATCGTCATCAGTGCCAAGCTGCAGCGCTATCATGTCCGCAACAGGGTCTTCCCAGATTTGGGCATAGACCAGGCCGCGAAAGAAGCGCCCGAATATATGCTCAAGCAAACCTTCCTGAGAGAATACGGCATCTGGATTGATCACCAAAGAAATGCGCTTCTTCACCGACAGAGATTGGCTCATATCACGTCCTACTAACGAGAGTGCCCTTCCTGCACCAACTGCAATACATCTGGGCAAATCCCCTCAAGCTTCTGTTCTGTTCGAATATTTCGCCAATGTTACAAATGAATGACCTTATGCACGCTATTGTGCCAACAGCCATCAATGCACCCCCACTCCCCCTCCC
Source organism: uncultured Cohaesibacter sp. (assembly GCF_963682185.1). Taxonomy (NCBI): domain Bacteria; kingdom Pseudomonadati; phylum Pseudomonadota; class Alphaproteobacteria; order Hyphomicrobiales; family Cohaesibacteraceae; genus Cohaesibacter; species uncultured Cohaesibacter sp. The sequence continues at coordinate 2,215,545 of NZ_OY821667.1, forward strand.
ATCAGGTTTATCCAAGGACCGTAACCGATAGTCCTCTCGAAATATTTAGTTGACATGCTAATAGTTAGCATACTATCTATTTTCCATGAATGATCTGGAAGACCATCTGACAAAAGAATTTCTGGAATCCCTGACCAAGCTGAGCCGAAAGCTGAAAACGCTGTTCGATGCGCGCGTCACGGCCCATGGGCTGACTTACACCCGCGGCCGAGCGCTCATGCTTCTGGTCCGCTCGCCAGACATGACCCAACGCGAACTCGCCTGCAAACTGGGGCTTGAACAAGCCACCGTCGTGCGGCTGCTCGACAGAATGGAAGATCATGACCTGATCCGCAGGCTTCCAGACGAGCATGACAGACGCGTCAAGAAGATCCATCTGACCGAGCAGGGAGAGGCAAGCGGCCAGTTGGTTAAATCGATTGGGGAGGCCATTCGCCAGGAGGTATTTGGCGATATACCAACAAGGGATCTGGAGGTCGCAATTTCCGTATTGCAATCAGCCTCGGCCTGCGTTGGCGAAAAAAGCGACTGAAGCCACAATGTCAAATCAATCAGCTACGTTGGCTGAGAAGCAGTCCACGGCTTCTCTCAAGGGCACTGCCAGCCCTGCCCCAACCGCGCCACCACCAAGGCCTAAAATCGCCAACCTGCCAAGACGCATGCCGCTAGGCCCTCGCCCCTTGCCGGTCAAGGCTGCCTATGTGTTGGTTGCCGTCATTGTCGGGCTGGCCTATGGCTTCGGATTCAGCTCGCTAACAGCCAATCTCTATCAGATTGCCGGCCCCATCGGCGCCACCCCGGCTGAGGCCTCTTGGCTGACGGCAGCCTATCTGGCACCCAATGTCAGCCTCACCTTGTTCCTTTTCAAGATCCGGCTGCAATATGGAATTCGCAAGTTTGCCGAGATCGCCATCATCGTGCATCTGCTGGTCTCGCTTCTGGGACTGACGGTACACACTCTGCAAATGGCGCTTATTGTGGAGTTTTTCTCAGGCATTGCAGGGGCATCCCTCACGTCGCTAACGATGATCTACATGATGGAGACCCTACCGCCTGCGAGAAAAATGACGGTCGGCATCAGCCTTGGCGCAACCATGGTGACGCTAGGTCGACCACTCGCCGGCATCGTCTCGCCCTATCTACTCGATATCTGGGGCGTGAAGGGCCTGTTCATGCTGGAATTCGGGCTGACCTTGATGGCGATTGCCGCAATCTATGTCTGCCCGCTGCAATCCCCGGCCCGACGCAAGGTGATCGAGAAGGCCGATTTCATCAGTTTTCCCGCGCTCGCCATCGCAATGGGCGGCTTTTGCATCCTCTGGACGGTCGGTACAACCTACTGGTGGACCGAGGCCCGCTGGCTCGGCTGGATCGTCGTGATCAGCCTTCTGGCCGCCACTCTGTTTGCCACCGTTGAGGTCAACCGCAAAACGCCCTTTATCGACATCCGCTGGCTGACATCGCGCGAGATCCTGCAATTCATCGTCGCCCTGCTTCTCTATCGGATCATCTGCTCGGAACAGACCACAGGTGCGGTAGGCTTCTTCAGGCAAATGGGCGTTGCAGGAGATCAGTTAATCCCCTTCTATACAATGATCTTCGCTGTCTCCATTACCGCTGGCATCACTTGCTGCTTCGTGCTGAAAATCGGCAAACAGATCTATCTGAAGATGTTTGCCCTCTTGCTTCTATGCATCGGCTCATGGATGAACAGTCATCTGACAATTCAGACGAGACCGGAACAGATGTATGTTTCGCAAGCCCTGATTGCCTTTGCCAGCGGCCTATTCATGCCAGCTGCCATGTCCTTTGGCATGATTGCAGCCTTCCGCAAGGGCTTTGACTATATCATGTCCTTCATCTGCCTTTTCATCACAACGCAGAAGATTGGCGCCATGATGGGCTCGGCCTTTTTCAGAAGCTTTGTCATCATCAGAGAGAAATTCCATTCCCACGCCATTACCCAGTCGCTGGTCATGACAGACCCCGATGTGGCGCACCGCATCCAGCTTTATGGCCACAGCGTAGCTTCCGCGATCACAGATCCGATCCAACGCAGCGCGCAAGGGGTGTCCATGCTTGCCAGCGCAGCATCTCGTCAAGCCTATGTGCTTGCGTATAATGATGCCTTTTTGCTCATGGCATTTCTCTCTGCTCTCACCTTTTGCCTGCTTGGTGTGGAACGCCTCATCCAGCTCCATCGGGCCAGAAAACAAACCATGGCTGCCGCTGCGGCCTGACCATTACAAGATTGCTTTTTATCATGCCCAAATTTCTACGAACCATCGCAACCTATGTGGCCATCGCCCTTGGTCTGTGTGGCATCTTCGTGGTGCTCTATGTCTGGGGGTTGCCACCCTTCAATGCAACGAACCTGCAACGCACCGAAGACGCCTATATCAAAGGACGCGTCACAACGATCAGTCCGCAACTGGCCGGGTATATCGTGGATGTGCCCGTACAGGATTATCAGCATGTCACCAAGGGGCAAACGCTGATCAGCATAGATGACCGCATCTATGTCCAACAGTTAGCTCAAGCCAAGGCGGCCTTGCAGGAAGCAGAAGTCACCCTGCAAAATGCCGATAGCAACGAAGAAACCGCCAAGGCTCAGGTCGATCAGGCCAAGGCTCAGCTGGCCAGTACCAAGGCCGCTCTAGAAATCGCCCGCCTCAATCTCAACCGTACCAGCAAACTGCATGAAAAGGGATTTGCCGCCACCAGTCAGGCTGATCAATATCGCGCCACATTCAATCAGGCGCAGGCATCCCTCGATGCCAAGAAAGCCGCGCTCATTGTGGCTGAGCAGAATGTGCGCACAACTAACATCAACCGCGATGCTTTAACAGCCGCCGTTGCCAGCGCTAAAGCGCAAGTGCAACTGGCCCAGATCAACCTTGAGCATACCCGCATCACCGCTCCGCGCGATGGGGTTCTGGGCACGGTCGGCGTCCATGTAGGGCAATATGTTACGGCAGGCACTGCCGCCACCCATCTGGTTCCCAATGAGGTCTGGGTGGTAGCCAACTACAAGGAGACCCAGCTGGCAAAAATGCGCATCGGTCAGCCGGTAAGCTTCACCGTGGATGCACAGAATGACAGGCGCTTCACGGGCCATGTGGAACGCTTTTCTCCGGCGACGGGGTCTGAGTTCAGCGTGCTCAAATCAGACAATGCCACCGGCAACTTCACCAAAGTAGCCCAGCGTGTTCCTGTCCGAATTTCCATTGATAGCAATCAGGAAAATTCCAACCGCCTTGTGCCCGGCATGTCTGTCATCACCATCGTCGACACATCTGTGCAGACAGACGAGGACAGCGCCAAAGGCGTAGGCGGCCTGTCATTGCCTGATGCGAAGATATCCAGGACGGCCCTCGCTCGGCGCTAGATTTCATAAGCCAGCCGATCACGGTCACATATCAGATCATCAGACAAAAAGGGTGCCATACAAAGCCGTATGGCACCCTGTTCATATCATCAGCATGGACTGTAAAACGTCTTACTTGGCCGTTCCATTGGCCAAAGCACCTTCTCCATCCGCGGCCAACTGCGCGCGGCCAGCCTTCTGCGAGACATAGGCGCAAACGAGCAACTGGCTCATATGGTAGATCATGATCGGCAGCACGATGGCGCCAACCCTGTCAGCGGCAAACAGCGCGCTGGCAATGGGCAACCCGCTGGCAAGGCTCTTGGTCGAGCCGCAATAGAACAGCACCGCCCGGTCCGGATAATCAAGCTTGAACAGCCGACCGCCAAACACCATGGCTGCCATGGTCAAAGCCAGAAAAATAAGGATGACGACAAACAGCATCGCCAGACTGGTCATCGGAATTGCACTCCACAAGCCCGAGGTCGTGCCCGAACTGAACGCCTTGTAGACAATCAGCAAGATGGACCCGCGATCCACGACCATGGTCAGGAATTTATGCTTGGCAATAAAAGCACCGATAAGCGGTCGCGCCAGCTGGCCCAGAATGAAGGGCAAGAGGATTTGCGTGCTGATCTTGACCACCGCATCAAAACTCACCCCGCCATTGCCCTGATGCATCAGCAGAGCCACAAGCGCGGGTGTCAGCGCCACACCGATCATGTTTGAAACGGAAGCCGCGCAAATGGCTGCAGGCACATTCCCCCCGGCAATCGAGGTGAAGGCAATGGAAGACTGAACCGTGGAAGGCAGCACCGCCAGAAACAGCAGCCCCAGCGTGACTGTTCCGCCAAGCAGCGGACCAAAGATGGCCGCCAGCACCAGACCGATAATCGGGATCACCAGATAGGTGGCCAGAAAGGTAAGCCCCTGAAGACGCCAGTTCATCAGGCCCGCCTTGACAGAGCTGGCATCAAGCTTGGCACCATAGAGAAAAAAGAGCAGCGCCACCGCCCAGAAAGTCACATGACCAAGCCCAACCATGGCGATACCATGGGCCGGGATAAGCAAACCAAGACATACTGTCGCGATCAGCAGCACCATATAGGTGTCGATACCAATGCGTTTGAGAAAGTTCATGGTTCCTCCGATTATGTAAAACTGGTCTCATGCCAGTCTGCTTTTATCTGTCGTGAGCGTCCCTTTACGCCTGAGCGGACAAAGGGATCGCTCTGTGTTTTCAATCAGGATCTCGCAAACCCTTAGAAACCTGCAGCCTGCCCGTCCTTGCGAGGATCGGACCCGGCAGCATAGCCCCCGTCAGGCAGCTTCTGGACCAGTTGTGCCCCGCCAAAGCCGAAGGCATTGTCGGGCGCTTCAATCTGGATGCGATGGCCAAGATCCGTAAGCCCTTCCAGAAGCGCTTCAGGCATGGTCGGCTCGCACGCCACATCGAGATTCTCGATCATGCGCCAGCGCGGTGCATCAGCGGCGGTTTGCACATCCTGATCCCAAAGCTGGGTTCTGAGCAAGAGCTGCATATGGCCCTGTGCCTGAATTGGTCCACCCATCATGCCAAAGGCCATTAGCGGTGCCCCATCTTTCATGGCAAAGCCGGGGATGATCGTATGGAACGGGCGCTTTTTCGGCCCCACACAGTTGGGATGACCCTCTTCGGTAACAAAGCCAAAGCCACGGTTCTGAAGCGCAATCCCTGTTTCGGGCACAACAACGCCTGAACCAAAGCCCGCATAGTTGGACTGGATGAAGCTGACCATCATGCCGGACGCATCGGCAGTGTTGAGCAACACCGTGCCGCCGCGCTTGGGGGCACCATGGCCAAGATTCTGGGCCCGATCCATGCTGATCAGGGTGGCCCGCGCCTTCAGATAATCTGGATCGAGCAAGGCCGTTTCCGGCACTTCGGTCATGAAGCGACGGTCAGCCACAAAATGATGCAAATCGCTGTAAGCCAGCTTGATGGCTTCAAGCTGCAGATGCACAGCAGCCAGATCATCCGGACCATGATCGCGAATGGACGTATTCTCAAGAATACCCAGCGCCATCAAGGCGGCGATCCCCTGCCCATTGGGCGGAATCTCGTGCAGTTCTACATCATCAAAGCTTTGGCTGATGGTGCCGCACCAGTCGGCCTCGTGCTCGGCCAGATCTTCCATTGCCATCGCGCCGCCATTGGCCTTGGCAAAGGCAACAATCTTCTCGGCAATCTCACCTTCATAAAAGGCCTTGCCATGGGTCTCGGCAATGGCTTTAAGGGTTTTGGCAGCCGCCTTGTTGACGAAGCGTTCGCCCGCTTTGGGCACGCGCCCACCGGGCATGAAATGATCCGCAAAACCGGACTGGCTTTTCAGTGTTGCCGCACCACGCGCCCACAGTTCCCCGATGACAGGAGAGACAATAAAGCCTTCTTCCGCATAACGGATAGCTGGCGCCAGAACCTCGGCCAGATCGAGCTTGCCGAAGCGAGCCGAAAGCTCCACCCATGCGCTGATCGCACCGGGAACCGTCACACTGTCCCAACCATGCTGTGGCATGCCATTGGGAAAGCGCTCTGGCGTCCAGGCAGCAGGAGCTCGACCAGACGCATTGAGACCGTGCAGTTGCTTGCCATCCCAAAGAATGCAGAAGGCATCGGACCCAAGGCCGTTGCCTGTGGGTTCAACAACGGTCAGGGTTGCCGCCGTGGCAATCGCCGCGTCGACAGCGTTGCCTCCCTTTTGCAGGATCGTCAGGCCTGCCTGCGTGGCAAGAGGCTGCGATGTTGCGACGACATTGTCGGCAAGAACCGGTGAGCGGCGGGATGAATAAATGGGATCATGACGCAGCAGCATCGAAGAGCCTTTCTTCTGTCTTGCGTTTCTTCATATGTCCTCTGATGGCCCAGACAATCGAAACGACCGCAGCGATCAAGAACAAAAGACTGATTGGACGGGTGAAAAACAGGGTTGGATCCTCGTTGGTCATCAAGGCCCTGCGCAGGTTTGTTTCCGCAATCGGACCCAGAATGACGCCCAGCACCAAGGGGGCGAGGGAATAGCCCAGCGCCCGCAGGGCATAGCCGAAGACGCCAATACAGCCCAACAGATACAAATCAGACACCCGGTTGTTAAGCGCAAATGCGCCAACCACACAACAAATCATCACAACAGGCACGATGATCCATTTGGGCACCTCCGCCACACGCAGAAAGAGGCGCATGGACAAGGTGGCAACGATCAACATGATGAAGGAGGCAACTGCCATGGCGATGAACATGCCATAGACCAGATCCGAATGATCCATGATGAGGCGCGGGCCAACCGAGATGCCATGCACCATCAAGGATGCCATCAGGATGGCATCAACGGCCGAGCCAGGAATACCAAGCCCGATCATAGGGATAAGACCGCCACCAGCAGTGGCAGAGTTGCCGGCCTCCGAGGCAACAATGCCGTCCGGCGTGCCTGTACCGAAAGCATCAGGATTTTTGGACGACCGCTTGGCCTGATCATAGGCCACAAGGTTGGCGATGGAGCCACCCGCTCCGGGAAGAGCGCCAATAAGCACACCGATGATAGAGGACCGAATAAGGTTGACCGGACGGGTCAGAACCTCACGCATGACTTTCCATGTCTGGAAATCAATAGCGCCAGTGACGAGCTTGCTGCCCGACCGCACACTTTTGGAGTCTTCCACTTCAGAAGCGAGCTGGGAGATGGCATAGATACCAATCAGCACGACGAGAAATGGCAGGCCTGTCTCAAGGGTTTCCAGACCGAAATCGAAGCGCGAACGCCCCAAGATCGGATCACTGCCAACCGTGGACATGGCAAGACCGATCAGCCCGGCAATCAAGCCGCGAATAACAGATTCGCCCACAAGGCTGGCAACGATAGTCAGAGCAAAAACAATGAGAGAGAAATATTCCCAAGGGCCCAGCTTGACAGCAATCATGGCCAGAGGAGGCGCGGCAACGATCAACACGATCGTGGAGATGACCGTGCCGAAAAAGGAAGCCCAGACCCCCATGGAAAGCGCGCGGCCCGCTTCGCCGCCACGGGCCATGGGAAAGGCATCAAAAGTCGTGGCGACCGATGAGGGCGTGCCGGGAATACCCAGCAGGGCTGCCGAAATGAGACCACCTGTATAGCCACCGACATAAACCGATAACATCACCGCAATGCCTTGCAGTGGCTCCATGGTGAAGGTGAGCGGCAGCGTCAGCACGATGGCCATGGTCACCGTGAAGCCGGGAATGGCTGCAGCGACAATACCGGCGATGGATCCGGCGATCATATAGGCAAGCGTTGTGATCGTAAAAATCTGCGACGCGCCAATCAGGAAACTATCCATATCAGAACACTCCCTTTGGCAGGAAGACTGTAAAGACGTCGGCGAACAGCATGTTCAAGCCATAGGAAAAGACCACCGCGACAATCGCGGCAATAAGAATTGATGAAAGCGAGCGCGGCAGCAGAGCCATTTGCAGGCCAAAGAGAAAAATCAGGCTGGCAAGGCTGAATCCAAGCCATGGCATGGCGACCAAATAGACCCCAAGAGCAGCAAGACAAACAAACACCAGATAGCATTTGCGCACCCAGAGAATGGCCTGATGAAAAAGTTGGCCATAGGCTCGAGCCGGAATTTTGGGCACGGTCAGCACAATCGCGATCGCACAGATGAGGAAGATTCCGGCAAAGACAAATTGCGGAAACGCCCCTGCTCCCAGCTTCTCGAAACGAGAGGTCGGAATATCCCCTGCAGCAAAGAACATCCCGGCAGCAACAAGAAGAAACAGGATGTAACTCAAGAGGCGGGCGATCTCGCCCACCTCCAGAGACAGTTCTTCGTCAAGATCTGACTGGCTCACGGTGCGAGAACCTCTGCCAGACTGGTGACGGTTTTATCCAGCTTGCCAAGATATTCGGTATAGGCAGTCTGGCCGCGGAAATCGACTTCCGCACCGGCATTGTTGGTCTGGGTCACATAGGTCTCGTCTTCGGACAGGGCCTTAAGAGCTGCTTCCAGTCCGTCGCGGGCTTCCTGCGGAGCACCTTTTGGCATCACGATGCCGCGCGTCACACTCAGCTCGATGTCGGCGCCCAGTTCCTTGAAGGTTGGCACATCCGGCTCGGCCTTGACCCGATTGGCAGAACCGACTGCGAGGAATGTCAGATCGCCATTATCGACAAACTGCTTGGAAGAGCTGATGTCGCCGATGGCAGCATCAAGGTTGGCGCCAACCAGTGCACGGATGCGCTGACCGGTGCCTTCATAGCCCACATAGGAGAATTTGAGACCGAAGGCCTGCTCGATCATGGCAGCATGCAGATGCGGCACACCACCCAGCGTCACACCCATGGTGATTTCACCCGGATGCTCCTTGGCATAAGCGACGAAGTCTTCAAAAGTCTGGTAAGGCGCCTTGCCATTGACAACCAGATATTGCGGCGAAGAGGTCATCAGGGCGATGGGCTCGAAGTCGGTCCATTTGAGATCTGTCAGACCGATCTGGGACGCAACCAGCAACCCTTCATGAACCTGAGAAATGGTGTAACCATCGGCAGCACGGCGCGAAGCTTCGCGCAAGCCAACCGTTCCGCCCACACCGGGCATGTTGATGATCGGCATTTCAGCGCCGAGGAACGGCTCGATATTGTTGGCGATGAGGCGCATCAGAGTATCAGAGCCACCACCCGGAGACCAAGGAACGATGAATTCGACCGGACGCTCCGGATAGTCCGCAGCAACAACCGGCGAGGCAAAAAGAGAAACAGCGGCAAAGAGGCCCACAAGGCCTGAACGTAAATTCATGGAGACTACTCCCAATGGAAAATTTATAACGGAAATCCGTTTTTGTTTGTGATTGCGCAACAACGTTAACACAAGAAACACCCCACCAAAGCGCATAATTCTTGCTATTAAAATAAGATATGCTAACGTTATACGATGGACACCCGACAGCTCGAAACCCTTTTGGCCGTGGTACAGCATGGTGGCTTCGCAGCAGCAGCACAGGCCATCAACCTGACAGCCTCCGCCGTCAGCCAGCAAATTGCAGCGCTTGAAAGCGAACTGCAAACAGACCTGTTCGATCGCTCCCGCCGACCACCCGTATTGACGGTAAAGGGCGGCGAAATGGTGCGCTCTGCCCGCACGATCCTTCAGATTGTCAACGAAACCAAAGCGTCGGTAAGTGGTTCTAAGGTCAGGGGAACTCTTGCGTTTGGCACATTGAGAACGACGGCCAATTCCTATGTACCGCAAACGCTGGCCGCGCTGCGGACGACCTATCCGGATTTGAATTTTCGCCTTCGGATCGGCATGTCGGAACAGTTGATGAGCGAGGTTGCATCAGGCCAGCTGGACGCCGCTCTTGTTGCCGATCAGGTGACTGTTCCAAGCGGCCTCAACTGGACGGAAGTGCTCAGCGAACCCTTGATGATTCTCATACCGGCAGGCACCAAAGAGCTGCCGTTTGAGGAACTCGTACGCTCGATTCCCTACATCAGATATCGCATTCATGTGCCGCTCGCGCGTCAAATTGACACAGAAATGGCCCGTCTGGGGGCCGAGCCACGCCGGGTATTCTCAGTAAATACCATGCCCGCCATCGTCGGCTGCGTTGAGGCCGGACTGGGATTTTCCGTCGTTCCGGAGGTAGCCATGCATGGCATGAAGACATCGGAACTAGGGGCATTTCCTTTCGGCAATCCACCAATTTATCGGAAATTGGGCGTCGTGCGTCGTCCAACGTCCAGTCGCTCAGCCGTGCTAGATAGTCTGACGGAAGCCCTTTCGAGCTACCGCACATCGAAAAGCTAGGTGCGCACCCACAGATGCGGCTCCCTGACCAGAGAAGAGGGGTCGATCCTACCACTCATAAGAGCGATGAAGCCTGACATGCATTCGGTTCTGCCCAAGGCCCTTGCAAGATACAATCCGTATTTGACCTGCAAAGTCCCAACCAGCGCGTTGATGTACCTTGCCTCATGGTGTTTAATCAAAGAAGCTTTCACTTATTTTCAAATATTTCATCAGGCATCACCATGAGCACCAGCGATCTTCAGCCTCACTACGCGATTCCGGCGCCAGCCATTCCAACCCTGCCCATCAAGGCATCGGACAAGAGCTTTCCCGTCCGGCGCGTCTATTGTGTTGGCAGGAACTATGCAGACCATGCCATAGAAATGGGTCATGACCCGAACCGTGAATTTCCGTTCTTCTTCCAGAAGAACCCCGACAACCTGCTGTTTGGCAAAGACTTCCCCTACCCTCCCCTCAGTCAGGATGTGCATTTCGAGGTGGAATTGTTCGTCGCACTCAAGGCAGGTGGGACCAATATAGCTGTCAGCGATGCCAACGCCTTGATTTTCGGCTATGGCGTTGGCGTGGACTTCACCCGACGCGATCTGCAGGCCGAAGCCAAGAAAAAGGGCCGCCCCTGGATCGCCGCCAAGGCCTTCGAGCATTCCGCACCCGTTTCAGAACTCATTGCGGCCGAGAATGTCCCAACTCTGGAGAAGAAAAAAATCTGGCTCAAGCAGAATGGCGAAACCAGACAGGAAAGCGATCTTGATCATTTAATCTGGAAGGTGCCCGAAGTCATCGCCAACCTGTCCGAGCAGTTCGAATTGGCCGCTGGCGACATCATCTTCACCGGCACCCCTGCTGGCGTTGGCCCCGTTGCTATCGGAGATCAGATCCAATGTGCAATCAAAGGCATTGCAGACCTTTCCTTCAAGGTCACCGAACCACTGAAAAGCTGAGGCCCGACCAAGCTGGCACCGAAGCGTTGAAGGCCGCACCCATGCGGCCTTTTTCATGGACACTCCCAAGACCCGCCCCTAGGCCCTTCCCAAACGGCATAAGCCCCCTGCATCCATATGTCTCATAGGGACTAAAACGGAAAGACGCAGCAAGGCAGACCTTCTACAAGTATAGAGACAGATCGGCGCCAACCACAGCTTTTGTGCGTCAGTAATTTCAGGATCTTCTCCATGCTTCACCTTAGAATTCTGCTCGTCAGAGCTATTTTCCTGATTGCCGCAATCGGGCTTTTTGTTCTATCCCTCAATTATCTGGTCGAGGGGTTCAGTCCCGGTGAAGCGGACGTGGCAACATGGCCCATCGTTGCAAGCACGTTGCTCTTCATACTGGCTCTGGTGGCACTACAATTTTTCAACCCCGGGCTCTACAACAAGTTCAACGACAGCGTGAAACTCGTCGTCAATAGCCATGGCGCAAGCCTTGGAGAAATCTTTGACGCTTTCAAGGGCATGGAAACAGCCTGGGGCACGCCTTGGGTGGGAAAAATCTCGACGATCAGCAAGGATGTCATCATTCTGGGGCCCAATCGGGAAGAAGAATATGTCTTCATCAGGCCGGTATTGGGCATCTTCATCAGCGTCAATTTCAGCGCAATGACATCCAGACTGCGCCCCGCAAGCGAAGATGCATGGCGCCTGAAACAGACCGAACGCCCGAAGAGCACAGAGGGTATCATCCGCTATTCCTTTGGCTCGGCCTGCCTGTTGCCCACATTGATCGACCGGTTGCAGGGCTTCTTCAGCACAGGCAAGGCAGACAATTCCGCTCTGGGCATGGATAGCAAGGAAGAGATCTATCTCTTTAACGAAGAATTCAAATGGACCGGGCAGGACTTCCACCTGCTTGATGCAGATCTGAACCCGGCACTGACCGTCACATCGCAGCTTCCGTGCAAGACCTTCCACATCTACGAAACAGACAGCGATCAGGAGCGTTTCATGCTCACCAAGCGCCTGTTTCACATCTTTACCACCTATGACCTTTATCTGGATGGCAGCAAATTCTGCCGCCTCAAAAGACGGCTTGTTCTGCACCATACCTATTTTTCCGGCAAGACGTCACAAGGCAAGCTGGAGCTGATCAGGATGAATGCCATGTTTGGTTCCAACTATCAGGTCAAGCTCGCAGGCAAACAGATCGGCACCATAGCCAGAAAGCTGAACGCCACACTGGGCAATATCGTGTTTGACAATTTTGTCCTGTCGGTCTCAGACAAAAAATGGCTTCCCCTCATGGCAGGCATGAGTGTCATGGTCGCCCGTCAGGCCCAACGCGAAAAAGTCACCGACGCGGTTACCCTATCCGATATGGACGATTAAGGACTGAATCACCCCGTCATGCAAGGACCATAAGTCTCAACGCATCCCCGCATCTTCAGTCAAGGCGTAATAAGAAACAGATCAGTAAACAATAAAAGCCCTCCACAAACCAACACCCCGTGGGGCAAATGAAGGCCACCTGGACTATTCAATTGGGGTAGATCATTTTGACTTTGCGATCTGATAAGTCATCGCGACGGAGATCGATTGAATGAGGCAGTGCGTAGAGCATTGAGAGCGGAACGCGTCGACTTGTGTCTCCTTGACGACGAAGCAAACATCACTCGAAATGGCAAGCGGACTAATTTGACTATCGGTAACAACAATCTGGTTGGCACCTGCTTCTAGTGCCGCTTCGTTGACCAAAAGTGTTTCATCCGCATAGGGAGAAAAGCTGATGGAAAAGACAGCATCGGAGGCGTTGATGCTGGCGAGTTGCTCGCGATACATGCCGCCCAAGCCATCGATCAGCATGACCTTGCGCTCCATATGTCGAAGCGTATAGGCAAGATAGGTTGCCACGCTGAAGGACCGCCCCAGACCGATTATGTATATCGTATCGGCCTGAATTAAAATATCGATCGCTTTTTGGAGATCCTCAGCGGAGATATTCTTGGTGAGCAGCTTCAGCGAATGAGCGCTGGCTCTTGCAAACTCCTCGAGTATATAGATCGACGAGGTCTCAATCCCGCCTTTATCCAGCTTTTTGGTTAGCTTGGCCCTTTCAGTGTAGCTTGAGGTCTCCTGGATAAGATTATCACGGGCTAACTGCTTGATTTCATTGAAACCACTAAAACCAAAAGCATTTGCGAAGCGAATTAATGTTGACGGCGGTACGTCTGCCTTCTTGCCAATCACAGCGATAGTATCAAAGGAAACACTGTCGTGATTATTGATGATATATTCAGCGACTTGCTTTAAGCGCTTGCTCAAATGATCATATTCACTTTGTATTTGGGCCTGCAGGTCAGAAAAAGTCTTCGCTTCGCTCATCATATCCTCAACAATATTGGGCTGCGATATGATAGACAGCATTTTTCAGAAGAATCCAGCTCTGGCCTTGCATAATTCCAAATAATTCCAATCTTTTACCGATGATAAGCTGCAAATTTAGCAATTCACGCCAACAACTCATCGTAAATTTGGACGATATCGGTTGCACTAGGAACAACCGGATTGTTCGCTGGCGATCCAGAAGCCAGAGCCTGTTTTGCCATGGTTGGCAACAGTGATCGAAACTCTTGCGGTGCGATGCCGAAAGCTTCAATGGTGGGAACATGAAGATCCTGATTGAGTAAATCCAGTTCAACAAGCAAACGGTTGCAGGCTTCGTTCGTGCTGTCCAGATGGGATGCGACAGCCATCGCCCGACTTGCCTCGGCATAACGGTCCTTGGCGTGAGGGACTGAAAAACGGGTAACCGCGGGTAACAGCATCGCATTAGACATACCGTGCGGAACGTGAAAATTGGCCCCAATAGGGCGGCTCATCCCGTGAACCAATGCAACGGATGCGTTCGAGAAGGCCAGACCTGCAAAATGGGCACCTGTCATGATCGCTTCCCGGGCGGCTTCATTTGCGGGTTCTGTGTAGACCGTACGCAAATTGGGTGCGATGAGTTTCAAGGCGGCCAAAGCCATTGCGTCGCTATAGGGATTGGCCTTTCTGCTCACATAGGCTTCAAGGGCGTGAGTAAGAGCATCAAGGCCACTGTCAGCCGTGACTCTGGCGGGAACGGTCATTGTCAGGCTGAAATCAACAATCGCAATTGTTGGAACAAACCCGTCTCCGATGCACAGCATCTTCTCATCGGTTTTTTCGTCGGTAATAACAGAAGATCGGGTAACTTCCGACCCTGTTCCGGCCGTTGTCGGAATGGCAATCAAAGGCAACCCCGGCTCGGAAACATCTCTCGGGAACTTGTAATCGGAAATGGCACCACCAAAATGGGCCACTTGTGCCATTGCCTTGGCGCTATCGATAGGGCTGCCACCTCCAAGGGCAATGATAAGATCGTTCTGCCTCTCCAGAATTTGTTCAATGCCTACAGTGAGCGAAGCTGCCGTTGGCTCCTGTTCACACCGGTCAAAAACATCGACACAAAAGCCAGCGCTGGTCAAAATCCCCTTTACCTTTTTGGTAATTCCGAGAGCGGTCATGGTTTGATCAGTTACGACCAAAGGCGCTTTCGTATGAAAGGTCTTAAGGATCTCTGGCAAGTGATTTAGAGCCTCTTTTCCATGAAAAATCTTTTGTGGCTGTATGGATCTGAATTCCATCTCTACGCTCCGAGCTCCCCAGTTTTTGATCAAAATTACGCTGGAATATTCAGTCCAAATTATATCTGTGTGAAATTAAAATTTCAATATTTAGAAGGGGTTATGCACGTTATCGGAAGAAAAACAGATGCTGTTTGGCATGGGAGGACTGAGCACAGGAAAGTGTTTTAAGTCAGCGGGAAAAGAAAGAAATTTGTGATGAATTTCGATCATTTCGCATTCTTAGCAACAGCTCTTTAAAAGAGCAGTCTCACTCCGCGCTGATTGAATAGGGTGCAATCTGAATGTTCTATAATTGTAGATTGCGATCAATAATGAAATTAAAATTTCATTATTGATCTCTCCTGCCACGCAAGCCATTGCATCCCTGCAGAGGGATACATCAAGGATAATCCGATCCGATATCAGATGCCGAATAGATCGCGGACACTGGAACGGATTTTGCTGATTTTGTGATGGGGTGAAGGGAGAATGTTGCGCACACGAGTCGTGCTGCACCCAAAAGAGGTTATGCCTTTGGGAACCAATTGATGCGCGCATGAATAACGCCGCTTCCTCCATCCGTCACAATTGCAACGAAGTAAAGATGACGCTTGTATTCGCGGAAAGGGTATCTTTATGGGATGGTGCCGCGCTGTCATGTGCGGGAGTGACGAGGCTAGATGCCAAATAGTGCTTTGCGGCACTTACTTGTCACTTTATCTGAGCTTATTGAAAAGAACAGTCGAATATTTACTGCATGCGGCATATCCGAATGGAAATGCCGGTAGTCTTGAGCTTCCTGACTCAGGAGCGGTCCTGAAGGCAGGACCCACTACTCTGAGTATCAGGCTTCAGATTTGTTATCGATCTGCTGAAGACGAAAGTCCAAGTCATACATATCAACGCCACCGTTGAAAATCGAATTGGCTTTCTGACGTTCACTCGGGATATCAAATGCAGACATGATTTTCTTGAAGTTGATCATTTTTTTATTCCTTTTACTCTGGTGAATTTCTTCTTTCGTTGGTTCAGAGAATAGGTATTTGCCCGTGTAATTACCAGAGACAAGAACTCTAACTAGCTATGCATGAATTGCAAAGCTTGGAAATGGCGGTTGCATCAGATCATGGAATACTAAAGAAGTAAGTAGTTTAACTTGTTTAATATCAACAACTTAACAGAAGGTCAGCGGTCTGCACCGACTTGCTTTGACATAAAAAAAGAGGAAGACCGAAGTCCTCCTCTTCAAATGACACAATGGTCAGAAAATAAAATATCTGTGATCTCAGTTTCTGGTCAAGGTGCCATCCCAGGTGGATACCTTTTTCTTGGAATCTTCTTCTGAGAACCAAACAGAGGTAACCGATTTGGTCTCGGTGAAGAAGGCGACGCCATCTTTGCCCATGGCATGCAGGTCGCCGAAGAAAGATTGTTTGTGGCCGGAGAATGGGAAAATGGAGAATGGTACAGGAATGCCCACGTTGACGCCAACCATGCCACCATCGGTCCGTTTCGCAAATTCACGAGACGCTCCACCGGAGGTCGTGTAGATGCAGGAACCATTAGCAAAAGGATTGGCATTCATGATTTGCAACCCTTCTTCAAAGTCTTTCACTCGCTTGATGCAGGTTACAGGACCAAAAATTTCCTGATCACCAATCCACATGCCCGGTTTCACATTATCGAAAATGGTCGGACCGACATAGTAGCCGCCTTCGGCACCAGGTACCTTCACGCCACGGCCATCAAGAACAAGATCTGCCCCTTCATCAATGCCGCGCTGGATGCACTTCTCGACCCATTCCAGCTGACCGGCAGAAACAACCGGGCCCAGCTGAGAGCTAGGATCATAAGCCGGGCCAACTTTCAGTTCCTTG
Organism: uncultured Cohaesibacter sp.; assembly: GCF_963682185.1. Classification (NCBI taxonomy): domain Bacteria; kingdom Pseudomonadati; phylum Pseudomonadota; class Alphaproteobacteria; order Hyphomicrobiales; family Cohaesibacteraceae; genus Cohaesibacter; species uncultured Cohaesibacter sp. Next base: position 2,232,199 of record NZ_OY821667.1, read on the forward strand.
GCCAGCTCGATCAACTTGGCGACAAATTCATCAGCAATGGATTCCTGAACGCAAACAACGGGCAGAGCCATGCAGCGCTGACCGGCGCAGCCATATGTGGAGTTGATGATACCGCGAATAGACCGCTCCAGAACGCAATCTTCAAGCACCAGCGCGTGGTTCTTGGCTTCGGTCAGGGCTTGAACGCGTTTGCCATGCGCTGCAGCCGTTTCGTAGATGTGTTTACCAACGGAGGTGGAGCCAACAAAGGTGATGCCCTTGATGGCAGGATGCTTGAGCAGCGTGTCGGCTTCTACGCGAGAGCAGGTAACGATATTCACGACACCCTTTGGCAAACCGGCCTCAATCAGCAATTCCATCATGCGGAGCGCTGTCTGCGGAACCATGGATGCCGCCTTCAGCACCACCGTGTTACCGGTTGTAATCGCAAACGGAACCATCCATCCCATCGGGATCATTGCAGGGAAGTTGTATGGGGCAATGGCACCAAACACACCCAGCGGCTCACGGTATGATACGGTGTCGTAGCCGTTTGAAACATTCATGCAGGTGTCACCCTGCATCAGGTAATGACTGGCGCAGGCGCATTCAACAACTTCAATGGCTTTCAGAACATCACCACGGGCTTCGCCCAAGCATTTGCCATTTTCGGTTGCCAGCAATTCAGTCAATTCGTCAAGATGGGCATCAAGCAGCTGTTTGAAACGGAACATAAGCTGAATGCGAACCGGAATTGGCGTATCACTCCAGGAAGGAAATGCAGCAGCAGCAGCTTCTACAGCCTCATCAACTTCAGCTTGCGTACAGCAAGGCGCTTCGGCAATCTGGATGCCGAGAGACGGGTTCATGATCGGCATGTATTTTGCGGTTTTGGATTCGCGCCATTCATTATTGACGCAATATTTCAAACGTTTGATTTCCATCCTAGATTCCTCCAATTGGATAGAGATGCGCATGGCCTCAAAGACCGCAGCACATCAGAGCTTGATGGAACGAAGCAAAGACCGATGCCCTCTATAGGGACGATGGAGACACTTCGTTCAAAATATCAATGAATTTGAGCAATGAGCGCTGGTGGCAAACGCCTCTTTTCCCACCAGCGCTCGTCTTGGGATTATCCTGTTTGGAAGCTGGAGCGGTTTGAACCAGGCTTATCCTCCAAGCCTATCCGCCTGCATTCCAGCCCGATAATCGGTTCGAAACTGGATTTAGGCGCGCGCGATGGCTTCGCCATACAGTTCCTTTTCTGCCTTGATGAAGTCCACCACGGCATCAACCGTGGGCATTGCGTCAGCACAGCTCTTCGCGGCGATCAACATCGAGGCACAAGCGGAGCCAAATTCAAGGGCATCCATAATGTCCCAATCTTCAAGAAGGCCATACAAAAGCGCAGATGCGTAGCCATCGCCACCGCCCGTTGCCTTGGCTGCATCAACGGGGAACGGTTTGATGCGGAAGTTCTGTCCATCAGCAGCGAAAGCTGTCGACCCTTCCTTGCCATGTTTGATGACAACAATCTGGTTGCCAAATCCAAACCAGCGTTTGGCAGTTTCTTCATCGGAAGATGGCTTATCAACCATGAGGCTTTCCATGAGCGTATATTCTTCACGGGAGCCCAGAATCATCTGGCTACGCGCAGCGACCATGGAATAGTAGAGCGCGATTTCATCCATATTCTTCCAAGTGTGCGGACGATAATCGATATCGAACACAACTGCTGTGCCGACACGGCGAGCAATCTCGATTGCTTTTAAGGTTGCTTCGCGGGAGGGGCTGGCAGCCAGCGCCGTGCCGGAGATCAACAGGATTTTGGCAGATGCGATATAGTCAGCATCAATGTCTTTCACATCAAGAGCCAGATCGGCTGCGTTGGTGCGATACATCAGCAGATTGGTTGAGCCCGGCTTTTGCACCTCGGTGAAGGCAAGGCCCAGAGAGCAGCCTTCAGGTGCATTTGAAATCTGGGTGGTGTCGATGCCTTCCCGCTCAAAGAATTCACGGATGAACATGCCGAAAGCATCATCGGAAACGGCTCCGATGAAACCAACCTTCTTGCCCAGTCTGGCCATACCAACAGCAATGTTAGCGGGGGAACCGCCCAGATATTTGTTGAAAGTGTGGCAGTCTTGCAGCTTGTTGGGAATGTCGACCGGGTTGAAGTCAATTGCGGCTCGCCCCAAAGGAATGATATCCAACGGACGCGATGGGTCGAATGTAAGATAAGTCATTGTCTTGTTCTCTTGACTAAGAATGGTTCTTGATCGTGTCTGTTGGAGCGTCAGCTCCCATTCATTGCCACCATCTTGGCGCGCGCCATTGCCTGAATGGCTTCCATGACCGGTCCGTAGAATTTGATCCGGCACCACTCATCCGGGTTCTCCATCATTTCCTTGCGGAGAACACGGCCGAATTCCACTCTAAGACCCGTACCGATATTGATTTTCCGAGCACCGTGCTTGACCAGTTTGCCCAGATCTTCATCAGAAACACCGGTCGCACCATGGATTACGATGGGCGTATTCAATGCCGCCGCCACCTTGTCCATCTGGTTATAGTCGATTGCTGCTGTCCCCTCGGTCATGCGATGGACGGTTCCGACAGAGATTGCCAGAGCGTCCGGTGATACAGCGCTTTCAAAGGCGACAGCAGCTTCGGGGGTCGTTGTCTTGGCAGGAACAGGCGTGCCGTCCGCATAGCCGACCGAACCAATTTCCGTTTCAATGCTGACACCACAGGCATGAGCGAGGCTGCGCAGCATCGAGGAACGAGCGATATTTTCTTCGACAGGCAGCTGTGAGCCGTCAAACATAACGGAGGTGAAGCCAGCCCGCATGGCACGCACAATCAATTCTTCATCATAGGCATGATCAAGATGAACAACGGTTGGAACCTTTGCTTCTTTCGCCATCTGGCAGAACAAGGCACCAATGACCGAAACCGGCATATGGGAAACGGCCAGCTTGTTGGCCATAAGCGCAACCGGCTGATCCAGTTCCTCTGCAGCCGCGATGACGGCTGCAGCATCCTGATAACTAAACACGTTGAAGGCAGCCAGAGCCTTGTTTTGGGGCGCAAGAATTCCGAGCGCTTCACTAAGAGTACATAGCATCTGAAGCTCCTTTACATTTCTATGATGATTTTCAGGGTGCTGTCGCGCTCTTTGACCCAGTAGGGCAGCGCCTGATCAGCTTCAGAAAACGGGAAGACCTTGGAAACAAGATCGTCTGGAGAACGGCCCAGATCTTCCATATATTTGATGACAGCCTTGAAATCTTCATCAGTGGCGTTGCGCGATCCCATGATATCCAGTTCCTTCATGTTGAAGAATTTGGTTTCATAGGTCACAGGAGCCTTTGAATAGCCGACATAGACGATGCGGCCACAGAAGCAGGCCAGATCCACAGCTTGAACAAAGGTTTCAGGAACGCCAACCGCTTCGATCACAACATTGGCGCCATCGCCATTTGTGATTTCCATGACCTTTTCCAGCACATTGCCCGCGCCAGCATCAAGAGCATATTTTGCGCCGTAAGTCTTTGCGATTTCGGCCTTCTTACCCAGATCGACAGCAATCACCTCGGCGCCACGCGCAACAGCGCCAGCAACAACACCAAGACCAATCATGCCACATCCCAGCACAACCACTGTGTCTGTCTTTTCAACACGTCCACGACGCGCGGCATGGAAGCCGACGGAAAGCGGCTCAACCAGCGAAAGATCGCGCAAAGGCAGCGTGTCATTGAGAATCAGCTTTTCCCAAGGCAGGACAATGCGCTCGGTGAGGCCACCTTCCTGCATAACCCCTAGGGTCTTGTTGTGCTTGCAGGCATTTACCCGGCCCTGACGGCATGAAGTGCATTTGCCACATGAGGTATAGGGAACAACGATCACGCGTTTTCCTGGTGCATATTCTTCGGGGACCCCTGCTCCTACCTCCAGGATTTCCGCTCCGATTTCATGACCAGGTACTCTGGGAAGATCAACCAACGGATTCTTCCCCAAGAAGGTTGTATAATCACTCCCACAAAGTCCCACATGCTTCACGGCGAGCAGAACGTTTCCCTCCGTCAACTTGGGCTCTGGGTAATCGCACAAAACCGAGCTTTGCGCGCCGTCAATCACCAAGGCTTTCATCTCAAGATGCCTCCACTTAGATGCCCGGCAGCCAATATTGGCCGGGCCAATTAAATTTGAGATCGCAGATCGCAAAATAAGAGAATTGCAGATTTCTGTCAAGCAGGAAAGAAATGCAGAAGCACTTGTTAGCCTCGCAAGCCTACTAAGAGGCATAAAAACAAGCCGGATTTAGAGGGTTATGAACCGCTGGACCGCGCTCAGATCAGCCTATGAAGTATGTGGCAGAGGGCTTGGATAGCGGCATTTGCAAGGGCCCGCAGGCAGTGCATCGGAACGATCTGCATTTTGACAAAAGCATTCAGAGGAGGGAGAACGCGTTCGTGACACCCTGATGATTTTTTTTCAAATGACGCGTAGAAGTTTCCAACATACACAAGAAATAATTTCAAATAATTGAGATCTGAGATCGTAAAATTTGAAATATCTGGTATTCTTGACCCTTGATTGTTGATAATTGGCATGTAAACTTGCCGAGCTTTTTTAAACAAGTGCTGCGAGATCACGAGCATCTTGCCTAGGAAGACGAATTATGCGGGATCCAAATCTGCCCAAGCTTTCTCCAGTTCAAATGTATGCTGCTAATTTGCAGGCGCATGAAATCATCAGAGACTCTATTATTGATGGTCAATTCGAGCCCGGAGATACGCTGAGTACGCGGCAATTCGCCAGCATGCTGCAGGTGAGTCAGATGCCGGTCCGCGAGGCATTCCATCGACTGGTGGCTGAGGGGGCGTTGGAAAACCGCCCAAACCGGACAATTGGTCTTCCGATAATTCGCGTAAAGGAATTCCGAGAGCTTACTGAAATTCGCTGCACGCTAGAAGGATTGGCAACCGAAAAGGCTGCCATTGCCATGGATGCTGAAACCCTCAAGAAGCTAACGGCGGTTTCCAAACAGATTGAGGCCGCAGACACTGAGGACATAACCGAGTATCTCAGACTGAATAGGCAGTTCCACTTTACAGTCTACGAAGCATCCGGATCTGATTCCTTGTTCCGCATGATCAGTCAAATTTGGGTCCGCATCGGCCCGTTGCTCAACTGGAGCTCGCGCAACGTGCGCAATGTGGAATATTCGATCAATTTTCACAATCAGGTCATTGAAGCAATCAAGGCCCGTGATGGCGCCGCGGCAAAGAAGGCGATCTTGGGTGATGTGACAGAGGCAGCAGAAATCGTTGCTGAGTTGCTGATGGAGAAGGAGAAAGCGGAAGCCGTCGACGAATAGACCGCTTAACAAAGCTTTCAAATAACGCGCGGGCTGAAGCGCCTGCCCTTGCCTGGCGCAAAGAAGATATCAAGAGTTGTTCATTTCCCTGTCGCCACTCTTGCGAAACGATATCTATTGCGAAAACAATTTCTTATAGGCCAGCCTATTACAATGTAGCCGTCGACCTAGCCAGAAATTCGGCTAACTAGACAGCCCCAATCCAAAGCTTAAAATTCTTGTTCATGTCCGTCATGCATCCTCAATCTTGAAAAGAGGATGTCTTGACATCTGATTGATAGTCTCTTAAAAATATTTGAGATCTCGGATCTCGATTTAAGCTTCAAACAGCATTCTTTGCGGTACCTCATATGCGGCAAGATGCAAGACGGATTATCCGGTGAGCTTGAGAGCTGGGTTTTGCACTTTCTCCGATTGGAGGATTGGAGAGAGGGCTGGGAGGAGACTTTCAAAATGGAAATCATGCGACTGATCGGCAAGGTCTCTGTTTGAAAGCCAAACTGGGTGCGAAAAGGGTTTACCAGTCGCACCTCGCGAACCTCTCAGACAACATGCAAAAGCTGGCTTATAGGAAAAGCTAACGGAAAACCGCTGTTTGATTGGCAGATGGTTGAGGTGTCGAGAAGCGTTTGGACCCCTTGGATTGTTAAGGGGAGGACTATATGGCTTCGGCTGTTTTGACTCCAATAAAGGCTGGTGGCCGTGATTGGAGTGAGACAATTCAAAAGGAAAGGTCACGATAGTGAAAAAGATTCTGGAAGGTATTCGCATCCTTGACATGGGGCGGTTTGTCTCGGCTCCCTTCGGAGCGCAGTTTCTTGCCGACTGGGGTGCAGAGGTCATCAAGATCGAAAAGCCCAAGGTGGGAGAGCCCGGGCGTCTGCTTGTGATCAAAGATGGCGTCAGCATGTATGTCCCGACTTTTAGCCGCAACAAAAAGGGCATCACTATCGAGACGCGCACCAAAGAGGGCCAGGATGTCCTGCGCAAACTCATTGCCAAGTCCGACGTGCTGATCGAGAACTTTGTTCCCGGCACCATGGCCAAAATGGGCCTGAGCTTCGAAGAAATTCAGAAAATCAATCCCCGCATGATTGTCGCGTCCATCTCTGGCTACGGACAAAATGGTCCGCTTGCAGATCGGCCTGTATTTGACCCTGTCGCACAGGCCACCAGCGGCCTGATGAGCGTCACAGGTACAGATGAATCCGGCCCATTGGTTACCGGCACGGTCATTTCCGATCACATCACCGGCTGGATGATGGCAATGGGCGTCCTGTTGGCGCTGATCGATCGCAACAATACCGGCAAGGGCCAGCATCTTGATATCGGCATGCTCGACAGTACCCTGCCGCTGCTGCAAACCTATGTTCCGAATTATGTTGCCACCGGCGAAATCGCCAGCCTGCATGGCAACAAGGATCTGCTGTCCTGCCCCGCAGACACCTATCTTTGCAAGGACGGCACCTATGTCTACATGCATGCCGGAACGCAGAACCTCTATTTCCGTCTTGTCGACTTGATCGATGACGACCGCCTGCGCGATGAGAAATTCCAGACCGTGGAAGGCCGGATGGCGAACCAGCCTGAACTGGAGAGCTATGTTTCAGAATGGTTCCTTACCGTGACGGGCGCCCAAGCCGAAGAAAAGCTGGCCAAGGCACGCGTGATTGGCGTTCAGGTATGCGACATCCCGCAGATCTTCAAAAACAAGCAGATCAAGGCACGCGAGAGTATCGTTGATATCGAAGTGCCAGGATTGGGCCCGCTTCCTTTCATTGCCAACCCGATCAAGATGTCAAATCACAATGTTGACTACAAACCGGCGCCGCAAATTGGCGAGCACAATTTTGAGGTTTTGTCCGAGCTTCTGGGCATGACCAAGGAAGAAGTTGAGCATCTGACAGAGGTTGGCGCGATTTGATATCGCGACGACCCCATTATCGACCCGTTTCAATAGAAGTGAGAACCCAAATGAGTGAGTTCGTCAAACTGGAGGTGAAGGATCATATCGGTCTGGTCACCTTCGCTCGCCCCCCGATCAATGCTGTTAATCTGGATGCCAACCGCCAGGTTGCCGAGATCTTTGAATCGATCAATGAGAGAGATGACATCTATGCTGTCATCTTTACATCTGAGGGCAAGGGCTTTGTCTCAGGCAGTGACGTTGGTGATTTCTCTGAATTTACAGATGAAACACTGAACCGCTATGAAGAGGCAAATGTTCGGAGCATCGAAGCAATCTATCATTGCAAGGTGCCGGTAATCGGTGCGTTGCACCGCTACGTGCTTGGCCTCGGGGTCTGCTTTGCAGCCGCTTGCGACATTGTTGTTTGCTCGGATGAGACCTTTTTTGGCCAGCCGGAAGTTCGCCTGGGATCTGTCGGGGGAACCGATGCCTTGTCAGATCTGATGCCCGAGAAGTTTGTGCGCTACATGGCCTTTACCGGCAAATATGTCGGAGTGGCTAAAATCGCAGAATTCGGCAACATCCATTCCGTCGTCCCCCATGCAGAATTGCTAGATGAAGCCTTTGGCATCGCAAAGGAAATTGCAGCCAACTGGACACTATCCGTGCAGGCCGTGAAGAGTGCAATCATCGATCTGAAGAAACGCGATCTTGCTGCCGATTTCTACACGGATTGCAAATATACCCACGAGTTGCTTCATCACCCGCAGCGCAATGAAGTGCTTGACGCCTATTACGCGGCAAAGAAAAAGTAAGGCCGTCACAACGGTCTCTGTTCATCGAAAAAGGAACACAACATGAGTGACGGACTTGAATCAAAATTCTTCGACGATTTTGAAATCGGCGAGAAATATACAAGTGGGCGCCGTACCATCACTGAAACGGATATCGTTAATTTCGCCGGCATTTCCGGTGACTTTAACCCGCTTCATATGGATGAAATCTTCGCCAATTCCACCGTTCATGGTGGCAAGATTGCGCACGGCGCGCTGATTTTTGCCATCTCGACAGGCCTTTTCAACCAGTGCGGCTTTTCCGATGGTCCAACCCAGATCGCCAATCTTGGACTGAACGGCCTTGACTATAAACGCCCGGTCAAACCAGGCGATACGATCCATCTGGAAATCGAGGTTTCGGGCAAGCGTGAAACGTCCAAAGGGGGCCGCGGGATCGTTGAATTCCACGTTGACGTGGTCAACCAGCGTGACGAAGTTGCGGTGGTTGAACTCTGGAAAATCATGTTCAAGACAAGAAGCGGAGCATAATAAGTCTTCCCTCCTAAGACTTCCTTCGGCTTATGCGATCAATGCTCTGCTTCTTAAAGCGCCTGCCAGAATGGAAACACTCTGGCAGGTCTCGTATGTCAGGATGAGTGTTTTCAAGCCTTGCTGAAAAGCCTATCTCTCAATAGACTGATAAAAGAAAGACGTGACAAATCAAAAGCAAACTTTGTTGATGATTGCACATAGACCGGCCGCCAGACATTGCCGCCTTGCTAGCAGTTTAAACAAACAAAACCCGCTTTTGAATCAACGTTACGCATGTTCAAAAGAGCAACGACAAGGGTTATGAATATGGTGCTTTGTGAGTGTGTGAATTTTACGGAAAGTAAAAGTCAATGCTGATCGGTGAAGACTATTGGAACGCGTCCATCGTCGCTGATATGGTAGAAATCTCTGAAGGAAAACGGCAGAGCAAAACCTACCCCGACCTCACAGATTCTGTTTACACCATCCTTGTTGAAACCGAAGCGAAATTCGGAAGCAAGGTCGCTCTTTGTACAGAGAATGACGAGAGCTACACTTACAGCGATTTACTCCATCTGGTTGATCGCCTGGCAGAAAAACTGGCCGCTTTGGGCGCTGGCCGAGGTGATCGCGTTGGTTTGATTCTTGAAAATTCAGTTGAGTTTGCAGCGTCTTTCTTTGCGATCAATTCTCTTGGAGCGCTTACTGTTCCCCTGCCCTGCAAATTCCGTAAACCAGAAATTCAAAGGCTTGCAGCACGTGCGGGACTGAAGCTTGCCATTTTGGAAGAAACCTATTCTGACTGGCTCGACCTGCAGGATGGATCCTCCCCGAAAAAGATTATCCTTACCAAGCGCGATACAGGCTTGAGCCTTGCCGATCATATCGACATTTCGGACACCTCGCCCAGAAACATAGATGTTGTTGCAATCCGGGCTGATGATGCGGTCCTGATGTATAGCTCGGGAACAACAAGCCTGGCCAAAGGCGTGTTGTTGACCAATCAGAATATTTCCCACGCAGTCAGCTGTTATCAGCGTGTTCTTGATCTGAACGAAAATGATTCCTCGATTATCGCAGCCCCGATCTTCTATGTGACCGGAATGCTCGGCTTGCTGACATTGTTCACAAAAATCGGCGGGACAATCCATCTGCAACGGCGCTTCAACTGCGAAAAGATGCTGACGGTCATCGACAAACATCAGCTTACCTTCCTTCATGCTTCGCCGACAATTTTCAGCATGCTGCTTGCCGAGCGAGGGTCCTATGAAAGTCTGCCATCCGTTCGAACCATTGTATGTGGTGGTGCCTATATGCCGGTTGACCAGATCAAGGCGCTGCACAATTGGATGCCGAAAGTGTCATTCCGTACGGCCTATGGCATGACCGAAACGGCCTCGCCGGGCACGATCTTCCCCTCAGATGCAGCAACTTCCGACAAATTGGGCTCGGCCGGAATTCCGTTTCCCGGTGTACGCATTGACATTCGCGACAGCAACGGCGTCTCCCAAGATCACCAGAAGTGTGGGGAGATCTGGATCAGCGGCACCAATATCACCCGCGCCTATGATGGACTAGAGAGTCCGGATCTTTCGGAAAATGGCTGGCTGAGAACTGGTGATGTGGGATACACCACTGAAGACGGCTATCTCTATATCGTCGACCGGACAAAGGATGCCATCAATCGCGGTGGTGAAAAAATCTGGAGTCTGGATGTTGAGGAAGAGCTCAGACGCATCGATGCGGTCAAGACCGCTGCCGTCTTCGGCATCGCGGATGCAAAATATGGTGAGGTTGCCGTCAGCGCCATCGTGCTCGAAAAGGGCATGGCATTTGATGAAAAAGAGATCCGAGACCAATTGTCGACGCGTATGGCAAAATACAAAATTCCCCAGCATTTCTTTGTAGTCGAGGCCCTGCCTTTGACGAGCAATCTCAAGATTGACAAGAATGCTTTGCGCAACAAATATGCGAGACTTTCAGGAAGTTCAGCAGCCTGATGAATTTGCAAACTGCACCCGATTTCGCGGTGCAGTTTATTTTATTTGCGTAAACCGCACCCGGACATTTGTATCAAACTCTCGATTGGCTTCCCATTGAAACCTTAAGCCCGAGATGGGCTTTGAATTGACCCAGTGCCAGAGCATGAGACATCGAAAAGCGCTCTTAACAGGGTGCCGTTTCGGGTTGCATGCTTTCTTTTTTGCGCACCGTCTCAAGGTGGCAAGAAGTAGCCGTTTACAGGGACTGGTTCGCTCAAAAACACAAATGCGAATGTCCCTCTATCCCCTGTTTTTCCCCTAAACTGGGCATAAAGACGAAATCTCCCAATTTGGTAAAATATTTCAAGTTTGAGGGCCTCCAAACGGGCCCTTGCGCTTGACAATCAAGCCAATGATGCATCATATTTGCAATTGCAGATCTCGGTTTGAAAAGCCTGAGGAATTTCCCACCCGCCCAAAGCGGTTACTAGTCTTTCTGGTAGGGAAATGGTTGGTCTTCCGGGATTGCGGTGAGCTTGGAACTGCTTGAAAGTAGTTTCCGAAGAGCAATAACCAAATTAATTGTCAATGGAGGATCGACAATGAGACTTGGGAAACCAGCCCTTAATCGTATTGCAGCCGTTTGCTTTGGTGCCTCAATGGCGCTGTCAAGTGCAGCATCTTGGGCACAGGATGTAACCACCCTTAAACTCAATCTTGTAATTTCTGCAACTGATCCGGTCTTTGCATATTGGAAGGATTTTGCAAAACAGATCGAAGATGAATCTCAGGGAACGCTAAAAATTGAAGTGTACCCGACCGAAACACTTGGCAAGACAACTGACATGATCGAAGCCGCATCCTTCGGTGCGCCGATTCTGCAGGATTCCGATCCAAGTCACCTATCCAACTATGTGCCTGACTATTCTGTCTTCATGGCTCCTTATCTTTTCAAGAAGCCATCCGATATTCCAACAGTCTGGGAATCGGAGATCGGCCAGCGCATGGAAGCCGACTTGCACAAAAAAGGACTGCGCATCCTGACGCTGGTCTATTTCGGCACACGTAACCTTATGTGCAACGAACCCGTATTGAAGCGCGAGGATACCAAGAACCTCAAGGTTCGTAACGCCCAGACCAAAATGTGGAACTGGGTAGGGGACGTCTTGGGCGGCATCCGTGTCAATACAGCATGGAGTGAAGTCTATACAGCTCTGTCCCAAGGCGTTGCAGACTGTGTTGAATCGCCAATGAACGTTGTTTATGCGATGAAATTCCATGAACTGCTGAAACAGTACAACTTGACGGAACATCTTGTTGCGCCAACGTCCATCGTCATGTCTGAGAAAGTCTATGAGTCCCTGCCAGAAGCTGCTCAGAACGCCCTGGACAAAGTTGGTCATAGCTATCCGGCAGTCCGCGAAGCTCAGATCAAGGCAATTGAGCAGGAATATCGAGGCAAGCTCGAAGAAGCTGGTGTGACGATCAACGAAAATGTCGACAAGAGTGCATTCATCGACTTTGCGTCTGGTGTCAGCGCCCAGTTCCCCGAATGGACGCCTAATCTCTATCAAGACATTTCCAAGGTCATCGAGGAATAAGAATAATTTGGTCGAACACGGAGCCGAAAACGCACTGTGTTCGACCTTTGTATATTCGGAGGATCTCTGATGAAAAAAAATCAAATATGTGGGAGGTTCGGATCATGCAATGGCTGTATCGCAATTTTGAATACCTGATCAGCTCGGCGGCTTTCACTGTAATGGTCGGAATAATCAGCTTGAATGTCGGAATGCGGTATTTTGCAAATTATTCAATGCCATTTGCCGAAGAAATCTCCTACTTTGGCTTTGATTATGTGGTCTTTTTCGGCGCAACCATGCTTTACCGCATGCATGGATTGATTGCGGTCACAGTGATTGTTGATCGCTTACCGATGAAGCTTCGCCGCCTAGCCCTTATAACCAACTTCGTAATTCTGGTTTTGGCAAACAGCTATCTGTTTTTGCTTGGTTGGGATCTGTGCGCAGGAAGCTGGGAACGGAAATCCGCCTATCTGGAGTTCCCTTATTTCTATATCAACGCCGCACCAACAATAGCCTTCGGATTGATGGCTTTGTACAGCCTCAACTTCCTGAGACACGCCGTCTTCGGTGCTCCCGTCGAATCTTTCTCAGATGCCTCGATCGAGGAATCCGAATAAGCAAAACTAAGTTGGCTAGATCGATATGATACCATATATCCCAATTCTCGTTCTATTTGTCCTGTTCTTCATGCGGGTGCCAGTGGCATTTTCCATGTTGATCTCAGCGACGCTCTATTTTGCTCTGATCAATACAACATTCCCGGTTGAGTTGATCATCCAGCGACTGGTGGCGTCCACTGAGTCCTTCCCCTATCTTGCCATTCCCTTCTTTGCTTGTGCCGGCGTAGTCTTCAACTATGCAGGCATCACTGAGAAGCTTATGAAACTCGCAGAGACGATGGTTGGTCACATGAGCGGCGGCATGGGCCAAGTCAATGTTGTGCTGAGCGCCCTGATGGGGGGACTTTCCGGTTCCGCCAATGCTGATGCTGCCATGCAGACAAAGATCGTCGTTCCTGAAATGACCAAGCTTGGTTATTCCAGAGGATTCTCGACTGTCGTTACCGCCGCGTCATCCTGCATCACACCAATCATTCCCCCGGGGATCATTCTGATCCTTTATGCTTTGGTGTCTGACGTTTCCATCGCACGCATGTTCTTTGCAGGCTATCTTCCCGGCATGCTGATCTGTGCAGCCCTGATGATTACGGTTTCCATCGTTGCCAAACGCAGAAACTATCCATCATCGCGCGACAAACGTGCGACCTGCGGAGAAATCGGGCGCCAGTTCATCGACTCCATTTGGGCCCTGTTCTTGCCATTCGGTATTCTCATGGGCCTTCGCATGGGGGCTTTCACCCCTACGGAAGCCGGTGCAATCTCCGTCGTTTACGCAATCATCATCGGCATTTTTGTCTATCGCAAATTGTCATGGGAACATGCTCCGAAAATCCTGTATGAATCCGTCGTCGCAACTGCTGGCGTCATGTTCATCATCGGTGCAGCCAGTGCTTTCGGAACCTATCTGACCTGGGAAGGCATTCCCGCAGCCATCTCCAATGCAATGGTGCAGAACATCCATTCCCAATGGGCCCTGTTGCTGGTGATCAACTTCCTGCTGCTTGCCGTTGGGTGCTTCTTCGAAGGCGGGGCTGCCATGATCCTGCTGGCTCCGATCCTGCTTCCCGTTATCAGAAATGCGGGCATTGATCCGGTCCATTTCGGGATTGTCATGTCAATCAACTTGACGATCGCAGGCTTCACACCGCCATTCGGGACCATGATGTTCGTGACAACCTCAATCGCAAAAGTCAGACTGGAGAATTATGTCAAGGAATCCTGGCCATTCCTGATCGCCCTTCTCGGGTGTCTGTTCTTGCTAACTTTCGTCCCGCAGATTGTCCTCGTCGTCCCCAATTTGTTCTACGGACATTGATTGATTGACGGCATATCAAAACAAAAGGCCCGCAGTGAACTCATGGTTATGATCACTGCGGGCCTTTTAATATATCAGTCTTGAATGTCATCAAGACGTTGATCGCTCGCTTTAGAATACCGCGCCCGACAGGTTGAGGGCTACGGCGGCCTAAAAGCCGCATAAAAGGAAGGAACGCATACAGGTTTGAAGCAGGATGAAACTATGCGTGTCTCTGTCCAAACCTGTAAGACTGGCGATTATGAACCGACCAGGAAACTAGACTGTTTATTCTGGTTGCCGCTTTCGTCTAGTTCTTTTTCAAAAGTGGCAACCATTTGTTCTCCCCAGCGTATATCTTCCTGTATCGCTCGTCGACTGGCCTCCGGATCTCTGGCCTCAAGCGCTCGGAGCAAATCTGTATGCTTGTGAACGCCGTTTGAGAGATCTTCTACTGGCATTTTATCGTGGAAGAAACGTAGGAAAGGCCCCATCAGGACCCACATATTTTCGCATATGCCTTCCAGAATGGGCATATCGGCAAATCTGAGTATGGCGAAGTGAAAATCCCGGTTGAGAATGCTTGCTTCTTGTGGATCTGCTGCTTTGGCGAAAAAGCGTTCATTCAGCGCTTTGAGTTCATCCAACTGGGAAGGGGTAATGCGTTCTGCTGTGCGGGCTGCGGCAGTTCCTTCCAAATCTTTGCGGATCATTTGGATTTCTTGCAAATCCTTGGCGCTGAGCTTGGGAACTTGCACAGACGTGGCTGCGCGCATTTCAAGGGCTCGTTCGCTCACCAAACGTGCTATCGCTTCACGAACCGGCGTGATGCTCGTACCGAATTCTTCTGCGAGATTGGAAATTGTAAGCCTTTGTCCCGCTTGAAATTGACCGTCCATAAGTGCGGTCCGCAGGGTACTGTAAAGCTGAGTAGACAGGCTCACACGCGCTATTCGTTTAGTCGTTATTGGCTTATGCTCTTGAGTTTTACCCATATGTGTTACCCAATTTCAAATCGCCAATCGAAATCCTCATGATATATTCCATTCGTAAGCATGGTATATGCTCTCATCATCCCCAAATTCAGATAACCGAACAATGCATCTCACACTCTTCTAGATAGTGAGAATCGCATGATGGGAGCCAGAATACTCAAAATTGCACTATCAACTGCTCTTCCATAGACCAAGATGTTCTGATTGTGTAATTCATTTTCACAAATGTCGACACCTATTTCTATCGCAATTGCGCTTAATACAAAGGCTGACATGTAAAAATCTACGAGGGTAACTCTGCTCTGAAGACGTTTACCGATTGGTTTCAATTAGCCAGATCCCTTGCCTGACAAAGAGGCAGGCAAGGGGTCGAGATCTCTCAGACCTGATTTTGATTTCAGCTCGCCATACCGAGATCCGTGCTGGGCACGAGTATCGCGTTCGCAGTCATGCCTCCATCGACCATCAGCAAGTGCCCGGTAATGAAACTGGCTGCATCTGACGCAAGAAAAACGACGGCTCCTTTTAACTCATTGGGATCCGCCCAGCGGTTCAGCGGGGTTCGATCTATAACTTTTTGCTCGAACTCTGTTCCCAGAACCTTCTTGTTCATGTCAGTCAGAATATATCCCGGCCCAATGGCATTGACCGTGATGTTGTAAGGACCGAGTTCCGAAGCCAAGCCACGGGTCAGCCCCAAAACCCCATGCTTTGCGGCAACATAGGAAATAACGCCCGGACGAGACGATAGGCTCATGACCGACCCGGTATTGATGATGTGCCCATAGCGTTGGCGACACATATGTTTGGCGCAGGCACGGGCGATGCCGTATAAAGACGACAGATTGACATCGATTACTTTGTTCCAGTCATCCATGTCGTGCGTGGCGACAGGTTTCCGGATCAATATGCCAGCATTGTTGATCAGAATATCAATGCTACCCAGTCTCTCAACTGCGTCATCAATTTTCGCAGTCGCAGTTTCGTTATCGGTTACGTCGAACACCAGTGTCTCGGCTTTTCCTCCCGCCTGTCTGATCGCCTCGACGGCCTTTTCTGCGTTCTCCTCAATGATATCATTGATCAATACCGTTGCACCGGCCTCTGCGAGACCTGATGCAAAAGCAAATCCAATGCCACGTCCGCCCCCTGTAACAAGGGCTATACGCCCTTCAAGCGAAAATAGACTATTCATGCTGACTACCTCCCAAGTGTTCAAGCATATTTCTAAGCATTTTCGATGGCGACAATTGCCTCTTCAATGTCTGTCGCCGTGATTGACTTCTCGAATTTTTTCATGTGAGCCGCGCTGGCCGACGTTTCGGCAATCAGCTTGATAACCGCAGGATCTTTGCCATCCCCATCCATTTCGCCAAGCTTGAGCGGTAGGTGCGCCTGCTGATAAAATGAGCGGATATCATCCATGAAGGGTTTGTCTCGCCCTTCAAGCACCAACTGCACCAGAAGCCCATAGGCGACCTGATGACCATGCAGGGCCTGGGCCACGCCCGGAACAGAGGACAAGCCTCTGGTCATGCCGTGGGAAACGCTAAGGCCTCCATTTTCAAAGGCAAGTCCAGACATCAGGATGCAGGCTTCAACCAACTTTTCGAAAGCTTCATTGGGTGTGCCGGATTTGACGGCCAAAAATGCGTCGCTGGTATGAGCCCGAACGCTGTCGTAAGCGGCATATGCCAAAGCCAGAGCTGATCCCGTCGATTGCGAGCCAAATACATTATGCCCGCCAGTTCTAGCGCATTGCTCAACCTCAAAGCGCTTCACCAGAGCATCACCAATGCCAGCGGACAGGAAACAAAGCGGAGCCTTCGCGATGAGGGCTGTATCAACGAGTACAAGAGCCGGGTTCGCCTTGCTCTTTTCAAGGCCAATCACACGCCCATCATCATCGTGGATAACGGCAACATGGCTTGTGGGGGCATCGTTGGATGCGATGGTCGGGACAGCCACATAGTCTGCACCAACCCTGTTGCTCACAATTTTCCCGACATCGATGACTTTGCCGCCACCAACAGACACAACGACATCAACGTCTAGACCGGCAAGCTGCCCCACCACATGATCAATATTGCGCGTCGACGCCTCCCCCTCAAATGGCACCATTTTGAGAGACACACCCGCCGCCGCACAGCTTGAAGCAATGCCATCGCCCAACGTGGCTTGAATGCGTTTGCTCGAAATAAGCGCAACGTTGCGCCCTATTGCACTCAGCTCCTCCCCGATCCTCTCAATTAAATCCGGTCCCTGAAGGTATCTGCGCGGAGCGCCGAAAATGATCATAATAACTAATTCCGATTAAATAAATTTGGGGGCCTTCGCTCGTTCTGTCGACGTTGAACCGGCCTCCGACCGACTTGCCGGGATCACTCTCTCAGACTCGACTTTTGCCTCTGGGGAGAATCTCAGCAGAGTAACTCTGGTGCCCTCCCCGCAGCGCTCGCGTTCGTAAAAGGGCGTTTCAGAGCAGATATGGCCGAGGAAAGGTCGGAAGGGGTGGAAATGATTGTGCATACATCTGTACGAGGGCAACAAAAATCATGAAATCCTCCAACATCGTTGATCTCAAATATGATACATGATATTTTTTTTCAGTCAACAAAAGACGGATCCTGGAAGATGTTTCCAAGTCCTACTGATTTATGCGGGAGGAATGCATGCAGTCTGTTGTACTCAAAGAGCCAAACATGCTCGCCATCGAGGAGCGCGCAATGCCATCGCCCGGCGCTGGTCAAGTGCGTGTACGTGTTAAATTCGGCAGTATTTGCGGGTCGGATATCCATTACTTGCAACATGGCGGCTTCGGCACCGTCCGCATGAAAGCCCCCATGATTCTCGGCCATGAGCTTTCTGGTGTGATTGATGCTTTGGGAGAAGGTGTCGAGGGACTGAAGGTCGGTGATGCCGTTGCTGTCAACCCGAGCCAACCTTGCGGTAAATGCAAATATTGTCTGGAAGGGCGTGAACGTATGTGCACGGATATGCACTTTATGGGAAGTGCCATGCGCACGCCTCACGAAGATGGCGGGTTCCGTGAATTTCTTGTTTGTTCAGCAGACAATGCAGTGCCTGTAGGCTCTGCTGACTCTCTCAAGCTGGCTGCACTCAGCGAACCATTGTCCGTTTGCCTTCATGCTGTATCGCAAGCTCCGGATTTGAAGGGAAAACGGGTCTTGATTTCCGGTTTTGGTCCAATCGGTGCTTTGGTGCTTTTGGCGGCCAGATATTCGGGCGCTGAAAGTGTCGCTGTTGCAGATATGGCAGCCGGGCCTTTGGCGTTGGCGGAAACTCTAAAGGCAGCACAGATATATGATGTGAGCGATCCTCATGCCATGGATGCTGAAAAAGAAGACCGCGGACAGTTCGATGTCGTCTTTGAATGCGCAGGGCATCCGTCATCCATGGCTCAAGCTCTGGAAGTGACTAAGTTGGGCGGAACGATTGTTCAGGTCGGCATGACCCCGGGTGATGTTTCCTTGCCGATCAATACCTTGATCACCAAAGAAATTTCATTGGTTGGCACCTTCCGATTTGATGCGGAATTTGAAAAGGCAGCCCAACTCATTTCCAGCGGCGCTATCGATGTATCTGACGTCATCAGCCATACATTTGGTTTCAGAGATGCTGAAGAAGCTTTCTCTTGCGCCATGGATCGAAGCAAATCGGTCAAAGTGCTTTTAAATTTCGACTAATAAGCCAAGCGCGGCGCTTAACCTGTTGATTACCAGCTTGAAGGATCAACTGGAGTTTCAAGTGCCCCGTTACTCTCGTCCTCACTGAAATATCGTCCCCAAATACAACAAGATGGCAGGCAAGAATTGCTCTTGCTTTGCCATCTTGTCCAGTTTGATCTGGTGCTTCAGCTTAAATGCAGGATGCTTTAGTTAGCCGGTCTCGCGGTCTGCATCTTGGCCAGAGCTTCTTTAGCATCGAACCCCTGTGCTGTGACGGCTTCGACCCACGCCTTTTCCAGCGGAGAGGCAACGGACAGAAGATGGTCAAGCACTGCGCCATCCGCCGAATAGACATTGATTCCGGCATCGCTGGTCGCTTCGAAGCCCTCCGCATCTTTCTCGTCCCATGCCTTGCCAGCCAGCTCAGAGAAGGCCAGACCGGAAACAGACATGATTGCCTCCTGATCTTCTGGAGAAATGCCTTCCCATTTGGCCTGGTTCATCACAAGGAACCATGAGGTGTTATAAAGTCCGCCACTAACGGTCATCACGTCGGTGAGATGCTTCTCCAGTTTGAAAGCCAGTAGCGAGTCCAACGGCATGCAAACACCGTCAATCACGCCGCGCGTCAGCTTTTCATAAACCTCGCCTGACGACATGAATAGCGTTGTGGCGCCCATGCCTTTTAGCAGATCTGCAGGATAGCCCCCCGGAGTACGCACCTTGAAGCCGGCAAAATCGCTCGCCGCCTCGAAATGCCTGTCTTTGGACAGAAGCGCGCCCGGACCGTGGGTGAAAAGACCAAGGACATGCGTCCCTTCATGCTCAGCGGCAGCGTCGAGATCTTCCGTGTAAACGGTCCAGAAATTCTTCGAAACGCTCACGGCATCATTGCCAAGAAAAGAGAACTGACCGACGCGGGACCTAAGGAACCGGCCATCATTGATAAAGCTGTGCAGACCATAGGTTATGTCAGCCACGCCATCACGTGCCATGTCGTAATGGGCGGGTGGTGCGCCAAGCGGCTTGGCCAACACGCGGATTTTCACACGACCTTCGGTGACCTCTTCGACCTGCTTTGCCCAGGGCTTGATCGCCCCCACGACAAGCTGATGGCGCGGCGGCAGCCAGCTTGAAAGAACAAGCTCTGTTGCCGCAAAAGCTGGCATGGCTGTCAGAGTGGTGACGAGGGCTACCCCGCCAAGAATAGTGCGTTTAATGATGTTCAACTGTGATCCTCCCAGATTGTCAATTGGGAAGCCGCGTGTTTACGAGTTTCCTCTCCTCGCTCACACTACAACAGGCTCCCTCCGGGTTAATACTTAACATGTTAATTTTAAATTAGACAAGTTCAACCTTCGCGGTAGCTCTTCGAGATTTACGAGAACCGGATAAAGCCTCAAGAGCATCAACAACAAGGCGGAAGAAGCGCGCGCCCACCTCTAAGCTCATTGAAAAGCCCAGGCCATACGGATGATTGGGCCATTGGAGAGTGAGACCCAGACGCCATCTGGCGCGGCCCTTGGCCCAACAGCAAAGGCTGGGGCCGTATTATGCAGATCCCTTCTGTTCTGAAGGGATCTGCATGTCCGATAAAAGAAAGTTTGGACCAATTATCTTACTGCCCGCGCTGATCCAGCATGAACACATCGAAAAACTCAGTGAGTTGATCATGCGCATCGAGAGGCAAGATAGTCGCAATATGCTGGTCTGGTCTGACCACGACCACACAGCCCTTGGATCGATCAATGCCGCGCATCTCATAGACGTCCTTGTCCAGGTCGGTTTGAAACACTTTCTCGTAATCCCGCAATCCGTATTTACCTTTTGCTGGCCACAGATAGTCCTGTAGGTCATGCATGGATAAGTCCTGCTGCTGGAAGACGGCATAGGTGTCGATGACCGCATCTATATCCGCCCCTTTCGGCGTGTATTTCTTCACCGGCGAATTGTCATTGTTGGCGAGAAAATCCACCAGCCGGGCAGAGGCCGAAGTCGGCTCTATTGGCGATTGCGTATCACCAAACACAAACAGGCGCCAACGACCATCCGCCTTCACCAGATGCCCCAGATGTTGGCTCCGGCCGTCTGCCACGCGCGTAGCTTCAGCAGAATGGAACCGCTGGCCTATATGAAAGCCCGTTGCCAATTCCTGATTTTCCTGCCCGGTGCAAATATATGAAGGATAGTACTCGATTGACGTCCCAGCCACGAAACCGCTCTGGCGCTTCATGAATGCTTCAATCTTGGTGGTATCTATCTTGGCCTGCTCGGAAGCGTCCCCTGCAACAGGGCGCGTGGCAACCAGTTTTGATAGCTCACGATCAGCGTCAATCAGTTGTTGCGCGACCTTGCGACGCTCCGTGCCATAGGTGCTCAAAAGCTTTGGATCGCTGCGACCTTGCAGAACAGCGGCCAATTTCCATCCAAGATTGAAGGTGTCCGGCAGCGAGGTGTTCAGCCCCCACCCGCCTTTCGGGCTATGAGTGTGGCAGGCATCACCTGCCACAAAGGCACGGGGAATAATGTCATCTGCGCTGCCAATCGGTCGATTGTCGAAACGTTCTGCAATGCGCTGCCCCACCTCATAGATGGACCACCAGGTGACCTCTTTCACATCCAGCTTATAGGGATGGAACACCTTCTGCGCCTTCGCGATCAGGTCCTGCTCGGTCAGTTTGACATCTGCCACGCGTTTATCTTTGCCCAGAAGATCCAGCTCCACATAAAACCTGCAAAGATATCCACCTTCCCGCGGAATCGTCATGACGGCCCCGTGGTCATGAGATTGCAGGAAACTCTTCACACGGATATAGGGAAAATCCGTCTTGAGAAGAATATCCATGACGCCCCACGCCTTGTTGGCAGATTCCCCCTGAAGCCGAATATCCAAGGCTTTGCGTACACTGCTTCGCGCCCCATCGCTCCCGACAATATAACGGGCCTTGATGACCTCTTCTGCTTGCTTGCCTTCTTCATCGGTGCGCTTGAATGTGGCCGTGATCGGATATGCGTCCAAGTCCTGTGTCAGGCTGTCATCAATCTCCAAAGAGACCAGTTCGCGGCTGTAGTGCGGACGCAGAGCGGTGATGGAGTTTTTCATACCGTCCAGCAGGAGCTCATGAAGGCGCGCCTGATTGACGATCCCATGAGTAAACTCGGAAAGTCCGGCTCTCGCGTCAGGAATTTTATGAGTCAGTTTGATATTTTGCGGATTTTCCGGATCCGGTTCCCAAAATGTATTTTGCTTCAGCTGATAGGTTTCTTTCACGACCATTTCACTGCTGTTAAACGCTTCCATAATTTCCATGGTACGTGAAGAAATGCCATCAGCACGTCCGAACAGAAGCGGACCGGGCTCTTTGTCGACAATGCAAGTGGTTATGTCTGCAAACTCGCTCATCTGACGCGCCATGGTCAAACCGGCCGGACCTGTCCCCACTATCAGCACGTCAACTTGCGCAGGCAGATCTTCGACAGGAGGATTCGGATATGGTTTTCTAGCAGCATCGGGAACCTGATAATTCCCCGGTTTGAAGCCATTTAAATGAAATTGCATGAGGTTTCCTCCCAAATCAATGCAGCTCACTTGTGCTTAAAAATACTGATCTGGCCCGGTGAAGGGCCAAACCGAGACTGCGCGTGATGACCCGGGTCCCCATGTCCCGGGCATCTGTTTTCCTTAGGCAGCCAATCAGTCGAGAGAAAAGACGACATTGGTTTGACCTGTGCCTGAAGACGGGAAGTATTCGGTGATCACTTCACCTCTGCCCTTATAGTCTTTCCAACCAAGGGCCCCAAAAAGCATAATGGTGTCATGCATATCGCCCTCGCCGTCACAATATTTTGCATAGTCGGGCAGCATATCGAGAAAGAGCTCATTCTCGCCATTTTGCCACATCTCAAGCACTCGACGGTCCACGACCTCATTGAATTTGGAAGAGATGGTGAAGGTGCCGTTATTCTCGGCATAGATATCATTGGGCCAGATCTGATGGCTGAGTGAGCCAGAGGCGATTAGCGCAACCTTTGAATCGGACTTCTCAATTGCCTTGCGGATTGCCAATCCCAGCCTGCGCGAGCTTTCAAGGCTGTGCACGGTACACATGGCCGCAACGGAAACCACTTTCAAAGCAGAATCTGCGTTCATGTAGCGCATCGGAACCAACGTGCCATATTCAAGGTCAAGGCTATCGACCTGATGGCTCAGCGTATAGACATCATCCTCTCGCGCAGTCTCCGCGATCAAGTCGCCGAGCGCCGCGTTTCCTTCATATTCATAAGGCAGATCCTTGATGAACTGGGGAAATTCATGCGAGGTGAACATCCCTTTGAAGCGATGATTGGCGTTGACATGATAGGCGGCGTTAACAAGCCAATGGGTATCGAGCACCACAAAGGTATCCGCTCCGGCCTCGCGTGCCCGGCGGCCGATCTCGGCGTGCCCATCAATGGCAGCCTGTCTGCAGCCTTTCAATTTTGTATCCCGTTCGGACATGACCATGGTTGGTACATGTGTGACCTTGGCGGCCAATACGATTTCACCCATAGCTTTTCCTCCCTCTACGGTGAATGATGTGCACCCGCTCCCTCACTTCCTGCAGCCCCGGCTTAACCGGCGACCAATAACAGCGAAAGAACGGGAAAGAAAATTAGCAGCAGAAGCCGCAGAATATCGGCGATCCAGAACGGCAGAATGCCCTTGAAAATGGTCTTTAACGAAACATCAGGCAAGGTCGCCTTGAGAACGAAAACATTCATGCCAATGGGGGGCGTGATCAGCGAAATCTCGGTGACAACAACCACAATGATGCCAAACCAGATCAAGGCGAATTCCGTGTCCGACAGCAGATCCATGCCGAAGTCCAACTGATACATCAGCGGATAGAAGATCGGAACGGTCAACAGGATCATGGAAAGGCTTTCCAGCACTGTGCCAAGAAGCAGATAGATGATGATGATCATCGCCATAATGATCCAAGCATTGACCTCAAGAGAATCAATGAAATAGGCCAACTCATCGGGGAGACCGGCAAGGTTGATATAGTTTGAGAAAACTTCCGCGCCAATGATGACAAGAAAGATCATGGCTGTGCTTTCCGCCGTATCCATCAACGCGCGCCAGACTTCCTTCACCTTGGCATGACCGGTTGCAACGACCATAAGGAGCGCCATACCAGACCCCATGCCTGCAGCTTCAATCGGCGTGAAGAACCCACCATAGATACCGATCATGATAAAGGCGAACAGTGCGACAGACAGGATGACACCGTAGAGTCCTTCGACCGGATGATCGTCAATATCATAGGATTTTGGAGCCAGCGATGGGTTCAGTTTGACGGCAACCCAAACCGCAAGAACATAGCCCAACAATCCGATGATCCCGGGGATGATGCCAGCTAGAAACAGCAGGCCGATATCGCTTTCGGTCAAAATCCCGTAAATGATCAGAATGACCGAAGGCGGAATAAGAATACCAAGTGTACCGCCTGCAGCGATTGCCCCCGAGGATAGGCTGTCAGCATAGCCAAATTTCCGTAAGGATGGCATCGCAACCTTGGACATTGTCGCAGCCGTTGCGAGCGACGATCCCGATACGGCCGAAAAGCCACCGCAAGACAAAACCGCAGCCATTGCCAGTCCGCCCGGCAGGCGACTGACCAGACGCTGGGTTGCCGAAAACAATCCGGCAGCGACGCCCGAATAGGCAAGCAGATTGCCCATGAAAATGAACAGCGGAATAACCGAAAGCGAATAGGAAAATACCGTATCGAATGCCGTCGTTGAAACCATGATCAAAGATGCATCGATGCCGCGCAAAAGAGCAAATCCAATGGTCCCAACCACAATCATGGCGATCGCGATAGGGACGCGAAACATGGCAAGCGCCAACAGCAGAGCCGTTGCAATGAGAGGTTCGGT
Source organism: uncultured Cohaesibacter sp. (assembly GCF_963682185.1). NCBI lineage: Bacteria > Pseudomonadati > Pseudomonadota > Alphaproteobacteria > Hyphomicrobiales > Cohaesibacteraceae > Cohaesibacter > uncultured Cohaesibacter sp. The sequence goes on from NZ_OY821667.1 coordinate 2,256,868, forward strand.
CATATCAAAACTCCTGGCGTTTGCGCATTGGAACAAGCACAATCAGGCCGCTGACCAGATAGGTGATGGCTCCAAGTAAAGCGGCAGGCCAAACCGGCAACGAAAGATCGTTGGTCACAGCGCCGTCTTCGAGCAATTTCAAGCCATGCTCCCCAACATTCCAGCTGAGAACAAAGAACACAATTGCCGTAACCGCAGCCCCGAAGCGCCCTATCCGGAAATAGGTCTCGGAACTCCAGAAATGGCTTAGTAGGTCGACCTCCACATGACTGTCCTTGAATGTTGTCATGGGAAGAGCCGCCAGCACCAGATCAGCAAGCAGAATCTGGGTCAATTCAAAGGCGCCGGGCAATGGGGCGTCAAAGAAATAGCGCCCAATGACGTCGATCACGGTGACCGCCACGAGTGTGAGCAGGAAGGCCGCAGCCATTGCAGGCAGAACACGGACGATGATGAAGCGAAGCCCTTTGAGGGGCTTCGGGTGTTTTCGATGTGCGGCCATCATTTGTTTGGCTTTACAGTTTGCATGCGCGCCAGAGCTCCGGCGGCATCGTAGCCTTGCGCCTTGACAGCTTCGACCCAAAGCTTCTCAACGCCAGCCGAGACGTCTAGAATTTTGCCCAAAACGGCTTCGTCTGCTGCATAGACATTGATGCCAGCCTTCTTTGTAGACGCGAGGCCCTTGGCATCAGCGTCATCCCAAGCTTTGCCAGCCAGTTCAGAAAAAGCCTCACCGGAAACCGACATGATCGCGGTCTTGTCTTCATCTGAAATGCCATCCCATTTGGCCTGGTTCATCACCAAAAACCAGGAGGTGTTGTAAAGGCCACCGGGGACGGTCATGACATCGGTGATGTGCTTATCAAGCTTGAAGGCGCGTACGGAATCCATAGCCATGCAAATGCCGTCAATCACACCGCGCGTGAGTTTTTCATAAACTTCACCGGATGACATGAACAATGTGGTCGCGCCCACCCCTGACATCAGGTCAGCGGGATAGCCCCCCGGAGTTCTGAGCTTGAACCCCTGAAACCTGTCCGGGCTGTCAAAATGATAGTCCTTGGAAAGCAGCACGCCGGGACCATGGGTAAAAAGCCCCAAAAGCTTGGTGCCTTCATGTTCCTTGGCAGCCTCCAGCTGACCACCATAGACAGTCCAGAAATTCTTGGAGATTTCGGTCGCACTCTTGCCAAGAAATGAGAATTGCCCGATACGAGAGCGCAGGAAGCGGTCATCTTTGGTAAAACTGTGAAGACCGTATGTGATGTCGGCGACACCATCCTTTGCCATGTCGAAATGCGCAGGGGGTGCCCCCAGGGGCTTTGTAAGAACGCGAACAGTCACGCGCCCTTCAGTGACCTTGTCCACTTGTTTCGCCCAAGGCTTGATGGCTCCCATGACCAACGGATGCCGTGGCGGCAGCCAGCTGGACAGAACCAGTTTAGTGTCAGCACTTGCACCACCACTAGCGAACATGGAAACAGCAAGCATAGCCCCTGCAAGAAAATTACGTTTGGAAATGGTCATTGATATTCCTCCCCCTGTGACCGCCTGTGATCAAATCGGTTTGATGGACAATCTCTCCTCTAAAGTTCGCCGCTCACAGTTCAAATTTTTATTTAACTTGTTAACAATATAGCAGAGTTGGTTCTGCTTTCCATTGCCTACATTTGTCGAATTCAAGCAAAATTCTTTTGCAAGGCCACGAGCCCTGCGCGCATAACACCGACATCGGAGCCAACGGCCAGAAACTCGACCCCCAATTGCTTGTAGCCCTGTGCAAGGGATTGATCGGACGTCAAGATTCCTGCAGCTTTGCCTGCTGCCTGAATGCGTTTGAGCGTATCGTTGACGATTTCCTGCACCTCTGGCGCCCCCGGACGCCCCAAATATCCAAGGTCCGCAGCCAGATCAGCTGGCCCTACAAAAACGCCATCAACGCTATCAACAGCAAGAATGTCATCTAGAGCATCAAGCCCGGCCTTGCTCTCGACCTGAAGCAAAATGCAAACCTCTTCATTGGCGGTTTGTAGATAGTCGGCAATGCCATTATACTCAGAAGCACGAGCCAGAGCCGCCCCCACGCCTCTTACCCCATGTGGTGGATATTTCGCCGACCGAACGACCTCGGCAGCCTGTTCGCCGCTTTCAATCATAGGAACAAGCAGAGTCTGAGCCCCGATATCAAGCATCTGCTTTATCTCGGCCCGATTATCATCGCGTGTCCGGACCACAGCCTGCGTCTTTGCACCAATTGAACGGAGCTGCGCAAGCGTATCGCGCAAACCGTTCGGCCCGTGTTCTCCATCAATCAGCAACCAGTCAAATCCAGTGCCGCTGCATAATTCGGCAACAGACGGATCTCCCAGACCAAGCCAAAGGCCGATTTGTGTTTCACCTGCCTTGAGGCGCGTTTTGAAGATATTCTCTGGGGCTGGCATGGGAGCCTCCTTCACTCAAAATTTACAGTTACATGGCCGAAATCGCCATAATCGGCAGCAATGCGCGTACCGGACGGACATTCGATAGGCGCGATGAAGGAGCCGGCCAAGACAACCTGCCCTGCTTCGATGCGCTGGCCGTAGTGCCCCATCCGTTCCGACAGCCAGACAATGCCCATAACCGGATCATTCAGCACAGCAGCCCCAAGGCCCGTGGCCGTGACTTCATCATTCTTGGTCAGGATTGCACCCACCCACCGAAGGTCGAACGCCTCGGGTGCATGGCGCTGTTCTCCCAACACGATGCCACCGTTGGCGGCATTGTCTGAAACCGTATCGAAAATCTTTCGGGTCTGACCAGTAGTCGCATCTTGCCTTGCAATCCGCGTATCCAGTATCTCCAGAGCTGGAGCGACATAATCGGTCGCCGCCAGAACATCCTCCCGGCTGACTTTTCCCTCCAGTGGAGCTTTCATGATGAAGGCAATTTCCGCTTCGATACGTGGCTGGATAAAGCGGGTTGCCGGTATGGAAGACCCGTTCTTAAAGTCCATATCGTCATAGAGGACCCCACTGTCCGGCGTGGAAATGCCCAGAGCATCCTGCATGACCTTGGACGTCAGACCGATTTTCCAGCCGATGATGGACCGGCCCTGCGCCTTCTTGTGCGGCATTTGAGCGGCCTGAATGGCATAGGCATCGTCCAAAGTAATGTCAGGATATTGAACGGAGAGCAGTCCTATCTGTTGTCGGGTTTGTTCCGCCTTCAGCAAATCTGCTGCTGCGCTTTGAATAGCGTGTTCACTTAGCATTGTTCATCCTCCACGCCATTGCGAAGCAGGCCAATGCCTTCTGCTTCCACTTCGATCACATCGCCCGGCTTCAACCAGACAGGAGGATCAAATCGCGCGCCAGCCCCAGTGGGTGTGCCGCAAACGATGACGTCGCCAGGAACCAAAGTGCAGAAGGTGGACACATAGGCAATGATATAGCGGAAGCTGAACATCATCCGAGACGTGCGGTCCTGTTGACGCATTTCACCATTGACCCGGGTTGTCAGTTCAATGTCATCCAATTGATCGGCTGACCGGAAAGGCACAAGCCAAGGGCCTATGGCGCCCGAGCTGTCCCAGTTCTTGCCCTGGGTTACATTGAATTTGGCATGGCGCACCCAGTCGCGAATGGTGCCCTCATTGCACAGGGTCAAAGCCGCGATATGGTCATAGGCATCCGCTTCAGCGATCCGTCGTCCGCCCTTGCCGATGACAATGGTGACTTCGCCTTCATAGTCGAGCTGGGGACTTTCCGGCGGCCGAACGAGATTGCCTTCATGACCAGTAAAACTGCGCGGAAAGCGAATGAACATCGACGGCTTGGACGGGGCGGCCTGCCCGTCCTTGTACTCGGCATTGCGATCTGGGAAGTTGACCCCGATGCAAATCAGCTTTTCCGGCTTGTCGATGGGAATGAGATAGTCGACGTCTTCTTCTCGATAAGCAGCAGAACGCCCTTCCGCTGCCTTGATGAGCTCTTCAAGCGCTCCGGCTTCGATCACTTCCTTGAGGCTCGGAAAACGCGTTCCGAACTCTGGTGTCAAATCGATAATGCCTTCATCCGTTACCAAGCCATAGCGATCGGAACCATTGGCATGAAAGGCCGCAATGCGCGCGGGAATTGATTTCATAGTCAGCCTCCTCAGGCTATTCCGCCGAAGCAGAGATATTTGATTTCAGTGAATTCCTCGATGCCATAACGGGACCCTTCCCGCCCGAGGCCAGAGGATTTGATGCCGCCAAACGGCGCTTCAGCTGTCGAGATAAGACCGGTATTGATGCCGACCATTCCATATTCAAGTTGTTCCCCGACCATCCACGCACGCGCCAAATCGCGCGTATAGAAATAGGAAGCCAAGCCGAACTCGGTGTCGTTTGACATGGCAACGACGTCCGCATCCTCTTCAAATCGGAACAGCGGAGCGACAGGACCGAAGGTTTCCTCCGAAGCGATCGCCATATCCTGAGTCACGCCGGTGAGGACCGTCGGTTCAAAGAAGGTGCCCCCCAGAGCATGGACTGAGCCTCCACACATGAGGCTTGCCCCTTTGCTTGTGGCATCTGTGATATGTTCCTCGACTTTGGCAATGGCTTTGTCGTCAATCAACGGTCCGAAGATCGTGTCTTGCTCCAAACCATTTCCAACCTTAAGGGTCGACAGTTTTGCGGCGAGCTTTTGTGCAAAAGCCTCATAGACGCCGGATTGGACATAGATCCGGTTGGCACAGACACAGGTTTGGCCATTGTTGCGAAACTTTGAGATGATCGCCCCTTCAACGGCGGCGTCCAGATCCGCATCATCGAACACGATGAACGGCGCATTGCCTCCAAGCTCGAGCGCCAGCTTCTTGACCGTCGGCGCACATTGTCGCATCAACTCCACCCCCACCGGTGTCGAGCCGGTGAAGGTCAATTTACGAACCTTTTCACTGCCGGTCATCACCGCCCCAATGGCTCGCGCAGGCCCGGTAATGACCGACAGCAAACCATCCGGCAGCCCTGCCCGTTGCGCAAGGACTGCGAGCGCAATGGCGGAAAAGGGCGTCTGCTCGGCAGGTTTAAGAACCATGGCACAACCGGCAGCGAGTGCAGGACCGGCCTTGCGTGTGATCATGGCGTTGGGAAAGTTCCACGGCGTAATCGCCGCAACGACCCCGATCGGCTGCTTGATGACAACAATCCGCTTGTCCTCGGCATGGCCGGGGATGACATCGCCATAAACCCTGCGCGCTTCTTCGGCGAACCACTCGATGAAAGATGCGCCATAGAGGATCTCGCCCTTCGCTTCCGCCAGTGGCTTGCCCTGCTCCAACGTCAGGATGAGTGCCAGATCATCCGCATTCTCGATCACAAGATCGTACCAGCGCCGCAGGATGATCGATCGTTCCTTGGCTGTTTTGGCAGCCCAGAGTTTCTGCGCAGCGTCTGCGGCCTTGATAGCTGCCTCTGTTTCAGCGCCTCCAAGGCTTGGGACACAGCCGATGGCCTCGCCCGTCGCCGGGTTGGTGACCTCTATTCCCGTATCGTCCGCAGGTATCCAGTGTCCCCCAACGAGAGCGGCCTGCTTGAGCAGTGACGGATCTTTGAGCATCAGTTAGTCCTCATTTCGAACTGCCCGGGAAGGGCCTTTGCGGCCCATCCCGAACCATCAACTCACGGGGCGATGATCGGGCTTGCTGCCATATCGCTCTGTTTTGGCTCAAGGTCTTCGAACAGAGAGCCATGTTCGAACCAGGACCGTGGAGCCGGTGCTCCCCAAAGGGTCTGGCGCTGTGGATCTTTGAGGTCCCATTTGATGGCCTCCAGATCGGGATCAACAGTTTGATAATCAGAACAATAGATCTCGATGCGGTGCCCATCCGGATCAAGAATGTAGAGGAAGAAGGCGTTGGAAATGCCATGGCGACCCGGACCGCGTTCGATATTGCTCACATAGCCAGTGGTCGCCATCAGATCGCACAGATCGATGATGTTGAGCGGGGTTGGCACCCAGAAGGCGGTGTGGTGCAGGCGCGGCCCAAGACCATTGGTAAAGGCGATATCATGCACACCGCCCTTGCGATGCGTCCAGGCAGCCCATAGTTTGCCGCTTTCCTCGTCCTCGGTATATTCCGTTACACGGAAGCCAATTTCATTGTAGAAAGCCACACTCTCATCAACCGAAGATGAGAAGCAGTTGAAATGATCAATGCGTAGCGGCTTCACGCCCTTGTAAAGTTCATATTTTTGATGAATTGGAGCAAGGCGATCCATCTGGAAATAGAATTCAATCGGCATGCCGAAATTGTCGACGGTAGCGAGAGTGCGCCCCTGATAATCGCGTTCGACCCATTCAACCGGATGGCCTTTTTGTTTGAACCAATCATGTGCCTTGTCCAGTTCTTCCTCGGAAAACACCTTGAAGGACAGGCTTTGTACATCGCTTTTGTCCGTTTTGCTCAGGACAAGGCAGTGATGGCCACGCTCTTCCAGAGCACGAAGATAGATTGCGCTATCCGTCTCATCGGTGACCTGCAGGCCGAGAGTGTCTACATAAAAGCGACGGCTTGCGCTGAGATCCTTGACGCCGAAAACAACGTGGCTCAGGCGTAGAATATTAAATGGCGGATACAGATTTGGTGCTGGAATAGGCATGTTTCTCTCTCCCCTGGACACAGATAGGTGTCCTGTATTTTGTTTTGCGGCTCTCACTGGAACGCTTGATTAACAGTAGTCTGGGGCAGGTTTGCCTGCCCCAATGTGCTCTTGGGTTGAACCGGTCAGCCCAACCGAGGCACTTTGTGATGTTGTCTTGGGAAGGAAACATTGACGGTTTCCATGTAGAAGTCGAAGGACCAGTCCCCACCATCTCGCCCGATGCCGGATGCTTTGACGCCCCCAAACGGCGATGGCAAATGACGCACATTTTCCGAGTTCACCCACATCATTCCGGCCTCAAGGCTGTCGGTCATGCGCATGGCGCGATCGAGATCACTTGTCCAGAGATAGGCCGCGAGGCCATACTGGACATCATTTGCAAGTGCCAAAGCCTCGTCTTCATCCTTGAATGGGATGGCAGTCAGAACGGGACCGAAAATCTCTTCCTGTGCAATGGCCATGCTATTGTTGGCACCGGTGAACAATGTTGGGCTGACAAAGCAACCAGCCTCACCGACCTTCTCGCCACCAGCTGCAATGGTTGCCCCCTCTTCCCGCGCCTTTGAGAAATAGGACAAGACCTTTTCCTCGTGGACCGGATGGATGAGCGGCCCGACGACAGTTTCCGGATCAAGCGGATGCCCCACCTTGATGCTCTTGGCAACGTCTGCCACCTTGGCCGTGAACTCTTCATAGATGCTCTCCTGCACCAGCAGGCGCGAGGAAGAGGTGCAACGCTCCCCATTCAGCGAATAAATCATGAAGGTTGCTGCGTTTACTGCGCGATCGAGATCGGCGTCATCAAACACAATTACCGGGTTCTTGCCACCAAGTTCGAAATGGAACCGCTTAAGGGTATCCGCGCCCTGACGCATGATGTGCGAACCGGTGCGACTTTCTCCAACAAAGGCAATAGCCTTGATGTCCGGATGCTCGGTCAAAGCGCGACCGGCACCGTCGCCAAACCCGTTGACAAGGTTGAGGACGCCCTTTGGCAAGCCAGCTTCTTCTGCAATCTCAACAAGGAGCTTGGCCGTCATGGGCGAAAATTCAGCAGGTTTGTGCACCACGGTGCAACCAGCGGCGAGAGCCGGAGCTATCTTCCAGGTAGACAACATGAAGGGTGTATTCCACGGCGTGATCACACCGATCGGCCCGATCGGCCGGCGCGAGGTCACATTCATCTGGTTGGGATTGCGAAGGGCCACCCCGTCTTCGGCTGAAGGGGCCTGATCGGCAAAGAAACGAAAGTTTGCGGCACCACGAACAGCAGCCTTCGACATGAAACGCAGGGCCTGCCCTGTATCCACGCACTCGGTAAAGGCAACTTCTTCGGCCCGGGCTTCAATGGCTTCCGCAACCTTGATCAGGATGGCCTTTCGTTCCTTTCCCGGCATTTTTGACCAACTGACAAAGGCGTCCTTGGCAGCTGCAACAGCCGCATTGATGTCGGACGCATCCCCTTTGGCGACTTGCGCCAGAACAGAGCCGTCCACCGGGGAGATGGTCTCAAATGTCTCACCAGTATTCGCAGGGACACTGGCCCCAGCGATATGGTTCATCACACCAGTCTCACGGAATTTCGCAAGATATCCCTGGGCTTTGGATAGGTTCTCATCAAGAGCGCTCATAGATCTTCCTTTAATTCTGGCCTGATAGGCGGGCATGAATAGGGGTGTCTTTCCAGCTCAGATCTGGGTTGATGACACGAATTTCGAGGGAGAGCGCAAAATGCGTCGTGGCCAAAGGACCTTTAAGAGCTTCGCTGACTGCCGCGAATATCTCGTCCCCTGCGGACTTGAGCTGTGCTGTTGAACGTCCAGAACCGACCGACAGAGTGAGTGCCGCAAAATCATTTTGCGGCAGCCCATCAGCAACGATGGCAAAATCCGCCTTGAAGGCACGCACTCGAATTCCCGCCTTGGGGAAGATTCCAGTTTTAAGCATCGCTTCATAGGCTGCACGGCATAGCTCCGCCATGTCAGCACGGCTTTCCAGACCCGCTGAATACTCGATTTTCAGATGTGGCACGATTTCCTCCCAATTATTTACTTAACATGTTAAATTATTCTGCTAATGTCAATCTGGCCACTATTCAATTTTAGTCTAGTGTTACAAAGTCTGGGAATTTGCGATCTTGCATCGATTTCTGAATATTTCTCGACAGTAGAAGCAATCACGCCGAAGGAGTTTAGGGAGATGACAAAACAACCGACCCGCGCTGGCATGGAACTGAGCCAGACACAAAGAACGTTGCCAATCGCCCTATTGAGAGCGCGCGAGGCGGTGATGGATTATTTCAGACCCTTGCTCGCGGAGCATGATGTCACGGAGCAGCAATGGCGCGTGATGCGCGTACTGGATGAGGTAGGAACTGTAGACGCCAGTTTTCTGGCCCGGCAAGCTTGTATTCTTGCCCCTTCCCTCACACGCATTATGCGAACGCTAGAGGCTCGGGGCTTTGTAGACGTCAGCAGAGATAGCTCTGATGGTCGGCGCACATTGGTCTGCCTGAGTAAGGAAGGCAGCAAATTCATCCGAAAGCTGGCTCCAGCCAGTGCCAAGATTTATCAAGACATTGAAAGCAAAATTGGCGGCGAACGAATTGGCACGCTGCTCGATGAGATCGAAATTTTGCTCGAAGCCCTCAGTTCAGAATCTTGATCGATGAAATGTCGACGCGATCAACACCATCGATTTCTATGGCAGGCTCTCTCGTATAGCCATTCTTCTACCCTTAAATGAATAGCTTCACTTAAAGGGCAGGAATGATCCGACGCTCGAAGGCCAGTTTACGCAAGAAGCCACTGACAAGGTGAGTATTTGAAGACACTTTCATGCCAGCAAATCGCTCCGAAAGCTTTTCGAAGGTCTCCAGCAAGGCCCCTCGTTTGTTCTTCCTGCTCAGAAAAAGCCTGGAATTGGCGCATGCAATTTCAGGTAGAATAAATTAGAATTATAGCAATCAGTCGACGAATCTGGGTGTGAGGTATCTCAACCCCCAACTCAAGCTGAAAGAACCTAGGCATGCGCATGCGTCTTGGTTGCGAATTCTCATTTTCTCTGCCTGCTCCCACTCCGATGATCCTTCTGCTCAACGTGCACTATTCCCGGGCGAGCGATCTGGAGCGACCAGACATGCTGACCGTCAATCCAGCCATTCCGATCGAAGCATTCAGGGATTCCTTCGGCAACTGGGGCAATCGGATTGTCGCTCCCGCAGGTCTGCTCTCGCTCTCCACCGATGGCATCATCAGGGATGCGGGGACACCGGATCCTGTCGATGAAAATGCTCTTCAAAATCCGGTCGAGATGCTACCGAGCGATGTGCTGCCCTATCTTTTGCCAAGCCGCTATTGCGAAGCGGATCTGCTTTCGGACTTCGCTTGGCAGACCTTCAACCATACCCCTTTGGGATGGTTCCGGGTTCAAGCGGTCTGCGACTATGTGCATAGCCATGTCCGTTTCAGCTATGAGCAGTCGCGCCCGACCCGGACGGCTCTTGAAACGCAGAAGGAGCGGGTTGGTGTCTGTCGCGACTTCACCCATCTGGCGATCGCTCTTTGCCGCTGTCTGAATATTCCGGCGCGTTACTGCACCGGCTATATCAGCGATGTTGGACAAGGGCAGGTGGACGCGCCCATGGATTTTGCCGCCTGGATGGAGGTCTATCTTGGCGGTCGCTGGTGGGTTTTTGATCCACGCAACAATGATACGCGCTTCGGCCGTGTTCTTATCGCGCGTGGCCGCGATGCTGCTGACGTGCCCATGGCACACAGTTTTGGCCAGCATGAACTGGTCTCCTTCTCGGTTTGGATAGATGAGATTCCAGACACCATTCCTGCGGCATAAGACAATGACATTTGCGCTTGATACAAGCTACACTTGATAGTATTTGCCCCAGAAACAGAGGCAATTTTCTGTATTCTTCAAGCTTTTTCTGACAATTTGATGCGCTTTCGATGGCCGGTCATAAAACTTGAAAAATACAGAAATAGCTCTATATATGGTATATCCGCAAAGGCGGCATAAGATTTTCTTTCTGCCCTCCCTTTTACTTTTCCCGTTTTTGATTCTCAGCCTGTCAAGAACCATGCGTTCTTGAGCTTATTGCTGAGCGATTCAAGACCGGCCAGGTTTGAAAAGGCATCAAGCATGAAAATTGGCACAGTGAAATACTACAACTCATCGACTGGGTTTGGCGCGATCATGTCGAATGATGGCACAAAAGAAGCCCTCGTTCATATCTCCGACATCAAGCGAGCTGGCCTTACCAGCCTGATCGATGGATTGCGGCTATCCTATGAGTTGCAGCAAGATATCTGCGGCAAGCGCCAGGCAATCAATCTCCAATTGATAGACTAACAATTATGAAGGCTGCGCGTCATGTGCGGCCTTCGCAAGAAAGGTTCCCATGATAACCAGTATCGCCAGAACAAAAGCCGAGGCTCGCCTTGCCGCCATTCAAAAATCCCAAAAAGAAGTCCTGAACGAACAGGAAGAGAAGGCACTGAAAACCCGGGAAAATATCTCGCGGCTGAAGGCACTTCGTATCGCCAAGAAAAGAAAAGATCTGATGCACGCCGCAAACGCGAAAACAGCCCGCAAACGCCAGACGAGCCGTTGACAGCGGCCTGAGTGCAGGCCAGCGCCTCCACCTGGTTGCCGCCGAAAAAGCCCGAAATTCCCTCATGGTGGGACGCACTCAATCATCGGCAAGAAATGGCCTGAGAAGGGTGCAGGGACATCGCCCACGTCCTTGAGCCGAGCCTTGAGCATCTGACTAACCGCTTCCCTCGATAAGCTTCTCTCGCTTTATGGTACCGATCCAATACTGCCTAAATCTATAGTTCTAAAAAGCTAATTCCAAATCTAGCGTCAACAAAGAGAAGCAGGACTTGTGAGGATCTTAGCCTCTAAGCGGAGCACACTACGCTTTGGCTTTTGCCGTTTCCGTTGCGCACCCCTTCTCTCACTCCTTCCTCTGCCCGACAAGGACAGGGCCAAATCTGAACGTTGCCATGCGTGGGTGTTGAATGGCTCATATTTAGGCAGCGAAACGGGTTTTGCGGAAACCCGCAGATGCGACATAGGATCGCATCATTGTAAAATGTGCCAAATATTTGCTGAAACTCTTGGGATTTCCAGAAATCTCACAATAGTTCAAAATTTTCAGTTGTGTTTAGTTGCCTTGCAATTGCTGGCGGATGCCAAAAGTGAGTCACCCTGCGGTCCCGCTTGCACGAATGCTTCCGGGAGAACTCCACCATGCAGCACGCTATTTGCACAGCGAGCCGTCAGTCATCCAGACATGTCTTTACGCGACCTTGTATGCTGTCCGCAGTTCTTTTGGCGTCCTCGGCGCTGGCGTCGGGAGCTGCCGTTGCTGGCGATAGTCTGCCAACCGGGGCGAGCGTGGCTTCTGGCTCGGTCGGCATCAGTTCAACCAGCTCGGACATGACCATCACGCAGAGCACATCAAACGCCATTGTCAACTGGAACAGCTTCTCCATCGGAAAGAACAATTCGGTTACTTTCGTCCAGCCCGATGCCGCGTCATCCATTCTCAACCGGGTAACGGGGGATACCACCTCCACCATCGCCGGAACCTTGTCCGCCAATGGACAGGTCTATCTGGTCAATCCCAATGGTATTGCCATCACCCCGACCGGATTGGTTAAGGTCGGAGCTGGCTTTGTTGCATCGACGTTGGATATCACGGACGAGGATTACCTCTCCGGCAATCTGGCATTCTCCGGTGACGGGTCCTCAGCATCTGTTAGCAATGAAGGCGTGATCACCATCGGCCGCGGTGGCTATGCCGCCTTGCTGGGCGGATCGGTCGACAATAGCGGCACCATCGCCGTGCCGCTGGGTACGGTCGGGCTGGGCTCGGGCGAACAGATTACGCTCGATCTGTCCGGCGACGGCTTCATGCAGGTGGCCCTTCCAACCGACAGCGAGGGCGATGAAGCACTGGTCAGCAACTCCGGCTCCATTTCGGCAAACGGTGGTACGGTAATTATGTCTGCAGCCACTGCGAAAGAAGCGGCCCGGCAGGCGATCAACATGTCTGGGGTCATCGAGGCCAAGTCGGTCTCGGGCCATAATGGCTCGATTGTCATTGGCGGCGGCGATGGTGGCACGGTTTCTGTTTCGGGCAAGGTCAATGCCAGCTCAAAAAGCGGGACCGGTGGCAGCATCGAGATCACTGGCGACGCAATCGAATTGACTGGCGCTACGGTCGATGCTTCGGGTGCGACCGGTGGCGGCACGATCAATATCGGTGGGCTCAAGCATGGGGCGGATGGGCTTCAGACTGCAACCGACACCACGGTTGATGAGGACACAGTGATCAGCGCCGATGCGACAGAGGATGGCGATGGCGGAGCTATTGTTGTCTGGTCGGATGACCTTACGACCTATGCCGGATCCATCACTGCCCTTGGCGTAGGTAATGGCTCTGGCGGGGATGTCGAGGTGTCGGGCAAGGCCCTCTTGGCCTTCACCGGCACGGTCGACCTCAGCGCCGAGAGTGGCACCTATGGCACCCTATTGCTCGATCCGGCGAATATCATCATCGGAGATACCCAATCCGGGTCGTATGGGAAGGGTAGCACTGCGACTTCCACCCAACTTGATGGGTTTAGTGCAACAACCTATTTTTCCGTAGAAACAATCGAGAGCCTTCTTGCAAATACCAATGTGCGTGTTAGAGGAGCCTCCTCAGCTTCTGGCGAAGGAGATCTCACTGTAAGCAGTGCCATCTCCTGGAGTGCAGATACAACACTGACGCTGTGGGCGGCCAATGACATCACTGTCGATGCCACCATAACGGCAACGGGCGATGGAGCGGGTCTGGTTCTGGAGGCGGATCACGACGGCGATGGGACCGGAAGCATCAATATCAACTCCGACATAATCCTTTCCGGGAGTACGGCTTCGCTTACTCTGAATTATGGTGACGATGGCGACTATGTGCTGGCCTCCGATGCCTCGATCAGCTTTAGCGATACGAGTTCTTCGCTTACCATCAACTCCCAAGCCTATACGCTTATAGACGACCTCGATGATGTCGGCCTTTCTGGCTACTACGCCCTAGCGTCTGATGTTATCTTAACCACTGAGCTTACATCGTCTCTCATAGGAACCAGTTCAAATCCCTTCACCGGCACCTTCACCGGTCTTGGCCACACGATTTCCGGCCTGATCATTGACTGCAGCGATGACTATGTCGGTCTGTTCGGTTATTCCTCTGGAACCATTCGCAATATCGGGCTGGTGGATGCTGACGTTGCAGGATACAGCTACGTTGGAGCATTGGTTGGTTATAATGAAGGTACAATCAGCTATTCTTATGCTTCCGGATCTGTGTCGAGTAAAAGAGGAACGGGCAGGTATATCGGTGGGCTGGTCGGCCGTAATGGGGGAACAATCAGCTATTCCTATGCTTCAGCAACTGTTCAAAACAACGCAACTAACACAAATTCCGTCACAACATTTACCTATTATACAGGCGGGCTTGTTGGCTATAACGCAGGAGGCACTATTGTCTATTCCTATGCGACTGGCGATGTAACTGCCAGTGGCAAGGCACGGTATGTTGGCGGACTGGTCGGCTACAATACGGGAACGATCAGCTATTCTCATGCGACAGGAACGGTCGAAGCCGGCTTCGATTATGCCGGCGGACTGGTCGGCTATAGTGATGATGGCACCATCAGCTATTCCTACGCAACAGGAGATGTAACCGGCGATGACTATGTTGGCGGGCTGGTCGGCTCTAGCTCAGCAGCGATCAGCTATTCCTACGCAACCGGGGATGTGACGAGTTCTGGCTCCTCCCAATATATCGGCGGACTTGTCGGCGAAAATACTGGGACGATCAGCTATTCTTACGCGACGGGTGCTGCGACAGGTTCTGGTTACTATGTCGGCGGACTTGTCGGCTATAATGAGGGAACAATCAGCTACTCTTACGCGAGCGGAACGGTAACCTCAACCGAAGACGATGTCGGCGGACTTGTCGGCTATAACGATGGCACAATCAGCTCTTCTTACTCAACAGCATATGTTTCAGGTGGTGGCGTTGTTGGGGGGCTGGTAGGGCAAAACTCCACCAATGGCACCATTGAATATTCCTATGCGACAGGTGATGTCGAGGGTATCAGAAATGATATCGGAGGCCTGGTCGGCTGGCAATTGGGCTCGATCAGCTATGCCTTTGCCACAGGAGACGTTTCTGGTCCAAGTCAAGTCGGGGGGCTTGTCGGCTGGGCTTCGGAAGGTTCCATCAGCCAGACCTATGCCACAGGCTCTGTTACGGGAACTGGAAATGATGTTGGCGGCTTGGTTGGCCAGGGTGGCGTCAATATCAGCTATTCCTATGCGACGGGAGCAGTGTCAGGCAATGAAAATGTCGGTGGATTTGTTGGCAATAGTTCAGGTGTGATTACCGCCTCCTATTTTGACACCGACACGACCGGAACCACTACGGCGCTCGGTAGCGGAACAAGCAGTGGCGTTACCGGCCTGACCACGGCCCAGTTCCAGGATAGCGACTATTTTTATACGCTGGCTTCAGAGGCTGGATGGGATTTTACCACCATCTGGGCACCATCAAGCGAAGGCTATTATCCAGAGCTTTATGCCCTGTCTGCGGTCGTCTGGGTCACCGCAGGGGAAACCTCCTCAACCTATGGTGACAGCACGGCCAGCCTGGACGCTGTTACCTCATATGTCGGCGGTACAGATAGTTATATCTTTGGTGAAAGCGGCGACAGTCTCACATTGACGGGTATTGACATCTCCTTTGACGAAACCGCTGCTGCGGGGACAAATACGATAACCGTGAATGGCGGCAACGGGACTGCGACCAGCACAAACGGCGTCACCTACCGCGTTGTCTATTATGGCTCGGACGATGCAGCCATCGACACGGCTGCTCTGACCATCACAGCATCTGATGTCACCAAAATCTATGGCAAAACCGCTTCGCTGACCTACACAACATCAGGGCTGCTAAATGGAGATAGTCTGACAGGTTCCTTGTCCAGCGACGGGGCCTCGGCAGAGGCAAATGTAGGGACCTACACCATTGGGTTGGGAACGCTCAGCAATTCCAACTACACAATCACCTACCAGGCAGGAACCCTAACCGTTGATCCGGCTGCTCTGACCATCACAGCGTCTGATCTTACCAAGACCTATGGCGAAACCGCGTCTCTGACCTATTCGACATCCGGTTTGACCAATGATGACACGGTCACCTCAGTTAGTCTGAGTTCTACCGGTGCCGATGCCAGTGCCAGCGTCAGCAGCTATTCTATCAATGCCAGCAACGCTTCCGGGACAGGTCTGTCCAACTACACGATTTCCTACAAGGCTGGAACCCTGACCGTCGATCCTGCTTCTCTGACCATCACAGCGTCTGATCTTACCAAGACCTATGGCGAGGCTGTTGAACTAGAAGACTATACAGTTTCCGGTTTGGTCAATAGTGACACGGTCACCACGGTCAGTCTGAGTTCTGCCGGTGCAGATGCCAGTGCCAGCGTCAGCAGCTATTCTATCGATGCCAGCAGCGCTTCCGGGACAGGTCTGTCCAACTACACGATTTCCTACAAGGCTGGAACCCTGACCGTCGATCCTGCTTCTCTGACCATCACTGCGTCTGATCTTACCAAGACCTATGGCAAGGATGTTGAACTGGAAGACTATACAGTTTCCGGTCTGCTCAACGATGACGCGGTTACCTCAGTCATTCTGAGTTCTACCGGTGCAGATGCCAGTGCCAATGCCGGTAGCTATTCCATTGCTGCCAGCAGCGCGTCCGGGACAGGTCTGTCCAACTACACGATTTCCTACAAGGCTGGAACCCTGACCGTCGATCCAGCGTCTCTGACTATCACTGCGTCTGATGTTACCAAGACCTATGGCGAATCCTCGTCTCTGACCTACACAACATCAGGGCTGCTAAATGGAGATAGTCTGACAGGTTCCTTGTCCAGCGACGGGGCTGCGGCTGATGCAAATGTAGGGACCTACACAATTGGGTTGGGAACGCTCGGCAATTCCAACTACACAATCACCTACAAGGCAGGAACCCTGACCGTCGATCCAGCGTCTCTGACCATCACTGCGTCTGATCTTACCAAGACCTATGGCGAAACCGCGTCTCCGACCTATTCGACATCCGGTCTGCTCAACAATGACACGGTCACCACGGTCAGTCTGAGTTCTACCGGTGCAGATGCCAGTGCCAGTGTCAGCAGCTATTCTATCGCTGCCAGCAGCGCGTCCGGGACAGGTCTGTCCAACTACACAATCACCTACAAGACTGGAACCCTGACCGTTGATCCGGCGTCTCTGACC
This sequence comes from uncultured Cohaesibacter sp., assembly GCF_963682185.1. Lineage (NCBI taxonomy): Bacteria > Pseudomonadati > Pseudomonadota > Alphaproteobacteria > Hyphomicrobiales > Cohaesibacteraceae > Cohaesibacter > uncultured Cohaesibacter sp. Next base: position 2,273,873 of record NZ_OY821667.1, read on the forward strand.
ATAACAGCGTCTGATATTACCAAGACCTATGGCGAGGATGTTGAACTGGAAGACTATACAGTTTCCGGTCTGCTCAACGATGACGCGGTCACCACGGTCAGTCTGAGTTCTACCGGTGCAGATGCCAGTGCCAATGCCGGCAGCTATTCCATCGCAGCCAGCAGCGCCTCCGGGACAGGTCTGTCCAACTACACAATCACCTACAAGGCTGGAACCCTGACCGTCGATCCAGCGTCTCTGACCATCACAGCGTCTGATGTCACCAAGATCTATGGCGAGGCTATTGAACTGGAAGACTATACAGTTTCCGGTTTGGTCAATAGTGACACGGTCACCTCGATTAGTCTGAGCTCTACCGGTTCTGATGCCAGCGCCAACGTCGGCAGCTATTCCATTGCTGCCAGCAGCGCGTCCGGGACAGGTCTTTCCAACTACACGATCACCTATATCTCTGGTCTGTTGACGGTAAACAGTCAGTATGGCGAAGCGCTCGCAGGCTTGCTGCTGGGCAGCCTGTCCAATGATCATACAGGCGCCTTCACCGCCGGATCCGATGGGCAGATGGTGTCCTTTGACCGGTCTTTGGTCATGAGTGACGATGAGGAAACTGACAATAATTCCGAAGGCCTTCTGCTCGAAGATCCCCAGCTAAGAAGAGCGGTTTGTTTTGTCGGCAGCGCCAACGCCTTTTCTTGCGGATCAGCCAACTAGAAGATGGATAAACCATGATCATGTGCCATAAAGTCAACGGATTTTCTCTGGTCACTGCTCTGATGTGCGTTACGGCGCTTCCTGCCTTTGCCCAGACCGCCAGCCAGATTACGGCGGACAGCTACGCCCCTGATGTGATCCGGTCATCAGGCCATGGCGTGAGGATAGCAGGGGGAAGTGGTCAGGCGACGCCAGCAGGAGCCGAGAACCTGCTGGTTACCCCCTCGAAAGTCATCGTCGATGGCGGGATGCCTGAGTTGGCCGACGATACCGCAGCCATCGAGGCACAGATTGCCGGCAAGCGAGTTACCGCCGCAAACCTCTTCAAGGCAGCAAGGGATCTGGAGGCAGCCTATGCAAGAGCCGGGTTCATTCTGGCCCGTGTCTCGGTGCCTCCCCAGATCATCAATGACGGACAACCACTGCACCTCAAGGTGACTCATGGCTTTATCGAAGCCGTAGACAATTCTGCTCTTTCCGACCGGGTCGGTAGCCATGTCGCTCACCTGTTGGCACCACTGTTCGGGCAGCAGGATGTGACCCGTGAACAGATAGAACGCCAGCTGATGCTGGCCGGGGATACGCCGGGCCTGATGCTGCGTTCGGTGCTCAAGGCTGGCAAGGCACCGGGTGGGGCCATAATCGTGGTCGAGGGAAAGCACAATCTGGTGACCTCGACAGTTATGGTCGACAATAGCTATTCCTCCGAGCTTGGCACGGCTCATGTTACCTACGGAGCCGATCTTAACAGTCCGACAGGACATGGCGAGGTGATCTACGCCCGCATCGGGGGATATCCTGGCGGCGAGGGCGGTTCAATCTTTGACCATCTGCCACGCAGTCGCCAGTTGGTTGCCGGTTTCTCGATGCCACTGGGTACTCGCGGCTTCTGGTTCAACATGGAAGCCGTGGATAGCCGAACCGATGCCACGAGTGATCAGCCCTACCGCCTGCCAGACCATTATCAGCGTCTGGCCGCCCGGCTTGGTTATCACTGGCTGCGCAGCCGCAACGCCAATTTGGCAACCCAGTTGTCTTTTGATGTGACGCACGAGCTGCAACAGCTGGAAATGAGCGGTAGCCTTAGTGACTTCAGTGAGGACCGGTTGCGGGTTCTGCGTCTCGTCCAGCAGGGTAACATCTATCTCTCCGACAGCAGCCACCTGTCCGGTAGCATGACGCTGTCTCAGGGGCTGGATGCGCTTGGAGCGCGCGGAGGGACAACGTCTGTCCCTCTATCCCGGGACGGTGCAGCACCCGACTTCACCAAACTCGATCTTGAGGCCCGTTTCCAACAGACCTTTGCCGGAGGCGATGCTGCCTTCTCGCTGGCTGCAAAGGCACAATATTCGTTCGGTGATCCGCTGGTCGCCTCCGAACAGATAGGCCTTGGCGGCATGTCGATGCTGTCGGCCTATGACAGCGGTGCCATGGTGGGCGACAGTGGTCTGATGGCGCGGGCCGAACTTGCTCTGCCCAGAAAACTGTCCCTGTTCAGCTCCTATCCCGGCCAGGGCACGGAGATCTCTCCCTATCTGTTCGGGGCAGCGGGGATCGTTTCGTTTGAGCAGCCCACGGCTGCGGAAGAGGAGATCACCAGAGCTGTTTCCGTTGGCGCCGGTCTGCGCTTTGCCCTGGCACGCAGGCAAAGCTCCGATGCAGCCATGTTGACGCTTGAATATGCGCACGGTGATGCCAGCCACGAAAGCGGCGAAAACCGCTTCAACATCAGCCTCACAGGAAAATTCTGATAACTGGAAGGCTTCTTGGCGCAAAACCAATTTGAGGTTATAGCCTTTGTGGGTATCTGCGGGGGAGCCCCCCAGATCGGATATCCATATGCAAGCTGCACCGCCAAAGCGTTGGGTCAGGTTGTAAATGAGATGGCACCGTTATCCAAAGAGCTCCGACATCAAGGCTACAGCGATACATTTCGGGAAGAAGGGACTGAAGCCCTGTTAGCTACTAATTGCCGGAATCCTGATGATACTGCTTTTGAGTTTCTAACTGACGTTCTGAACGGCGTCACTAGCAGACACGGCGTCAAAATCAAAGCCCCCCCGGCAAGAGAGGAGAAAACGGATCAGAAATTGCAAAGGCCATTCAATTTATCGATGAGCAATTATGGAATGAACCTAATATTAAAATCGAGGTTCTCTATGCGGACAAATCTCAGCGGCATATTCGTGTAACTGTGGGACTAAATCCGTTCTAAATAAACACCCTGTAGCGCAGACACATTATTCGTTGCCATGGTTGTCTGCCAACTTGCAATGAAAATGAGAGCTCATCGGCACATTGAAACCCGCGTAGGCCGATCAAACATTTCTATAGAATATTGTTTTAGACAAAATTGGCATAAGTATAAATTAACTAATATTTCTCACCATTAGTCAATCTGGATTTTTGAGGTGTCTTATGGTTGGGTTGTCTATGAGTGTGTCAAGAAAAATTGGTTTTGTATTCTCTGTTTTACTTCTTATCTCAGTCGCAACCAGCTTTTTTGCGGTAAGGAGTACTGAACAGGTTGGGCAATACGGCCTTAATATCGGGCAGCGCGATGCCCCATTGGCGCGGGCAGTCTCTGAAATCAAGATGTCAGCGACCATGGCGCACTTGACGTTTGAAGAGATCATGGCGGGAGACGCAGCCGAGGACATCTCTGAGGTTTGGAGGCTTATCGATCGGGCTGGAGACTATGCCAAAGCCATACTCAATGGTGATACAATCGACACCCTCGTGATTCCGCGCACCGAGAACAAGCAGATCCGTGCAATGATGGAAGCGGTTTCCTCGCAAATCCAAGGCTTCAAGTCAGCTGCGCAGGACCGATATAGTGGTCTGGCGGACAATCAGGGCGTCGGGTCGGATGTAGACGAGGCATTCGATCAATTATATGAAGGGCTTGTCACACGCATTTCGAAACTGGCTGATGGCACTTTGGGCAATGCCACGCTCCAGCGCCATGCCGGGTCGGCAAAATACGCCTTGGCGAACGGACATCTTCTTGTCGCTGAAATATTGGGTGGTGACGAGGGCGAAGACTTTAGCGAGGTCTTGGCCAATTTTGATGCAGCAAGAGCCTCCGTAGAAGCCATGCAGCCTTCAACGGACACTCGCGCCATTGTCGACGATATAAAGAAGCTGGCCACTTTTGCCCAGCAGAGATATGACAAAAAATCAAGTTTGCAGAGTAAAGGGGCGGATGCAGACGTCGCATTTGACGCGGCATTTACTGCCTTCATCGAAGGAATGAACAAAGCCGAAGATCAAATTCTGCAGGATGCAGCGGGTGGCGTTGCAGCCCTTCAGGAAGAAACGCAATGGGCTAAAATGATCGGCTGGATAAGCTTAGCTGTCGTGCTCGCATTTTTGGTTGGCAGCATTCTGGTTGTTCGTAAGTTCATCGTCCAACGGCTAATCGATCTGGAGATTACCGCCAGCCGCCTCTCAGAAGGCAAGATCAACACAGAAATGCCGTCATGGACATCTTCGGATGAACTGGGCCGTTTGCGAAACGCTTTGGGTAAATTTAAGGATGCTGTCGCCGAGCAACGGCAACTGGCTGATGACCGCACAAGAGATCAGGCCAATGCGGAAGCTGAAAAGAAGCGCGCCATCAGGAAGCTCGCAGACGACTTTGATGCCAATGTCGGCTCGATCGTTGATACGGTCTCAACAGCCTCGTCCGCACTCAATTCCACAGCGCAAGCCATGTCTAGCATTTCGGAACAGGCTAACAAGGAGGCTGTATCGGCCACACAGGCATCCGAGCAAACGACCTCAAATGTCGAAACTGTGGCGACAGCGACAGAGGAAATGACTAGCAGCATCTCCGAAATTAGCCAGCAGGTGTCTCAAGCCTCCGTTTCCAGTCGAGATGCTGTTGCCAAAGTGCAAGAAGCAAACAACCAGATGCGAACGCTCGCCGACACTGCCAACAAGATTGGCGAAGTCGTGGAGATGATCTCCAGCATCGCAGAACAGACCAATCTTCTGGCGCTCAATGCGACGATTGAGTCCGCACGAGCTGGAGAAGCAGGCAAGGGATTTGCCGTCGTTGCAGGCGAAGTCAAAGCTCTTGCCGGACAGACAGCCAAGGCAACGGAGGATATCGCCAAGCAGATCACCAACATTCAGAACTCTACCAAACTGGCCTCCGGGTCGATGGAAGACGTTAACGCCGTGATCCAGCGCGTGGATGATATCGCGACCGCGATTGCGGCAGCAATGGAAGAACAGACTGCGGCGACGCAGGAAATTGCAGGCAACATTCATCAGGCATCCCAAGGCACCCAACGGGTCAATGGCAGTGTTCTGGCGGTTTCCAAGGCGTCTCAGGAAACTGGAGCGACGTCCGCTCAGGTCATGACGGCCGCAGGTGAACTCGCGAGCCAAACCAATTTGCTCAAAACAGAGGTCGGAAAATTCCTATCTCAAATCCGCGCGGAATAGCGAAACCAAACGAAAAGTGACACTACCGATATAACTCGGGATAACTGGTAGATTGCACCCACACTGCGATCCGCCAATTCCTGCGCACGGATTGTTAAATCTCACTTCAGGCGATTACTGACAGCCCAACCGATAGCGCGATCGGGAATTAAGATCTAGGATAACGTCAAGATACAGCCATCCCTCACTGATCCAGAAGATTGGGTGCGATTCAGATTGACGGCCAATGGGCAGATCAAATTCGGTCTGCTGACAGCTGAAACACATTTTTCTGATGCTCAGCAAGGTTTCAAATTAAACAGTGACGCACAAAAAAGGCCGGAAAGTTCAAAACATTCCCGACCTCATTATGTCGATTGACTTTAGAAGACGGCTTGTGCGCCTTGGCTATATTATGGTCTCTCTACACACAAAGCGATGCCCATTCCACCGCCGATGCACAGGGTGGCGAGACCTTTCTTGGCGTCCCGTCTTTCCATTTCGTGAAGAAGTGTGACGAGAATACGTGCTCCGGACGCGCCTATAGGATGTCCCAATGCAATCGCGCCGCCATTGACGTTGACTTTACTTGTGTTCCAGCCCATTTCATCATTCACGGCGGCAGCCTGAGCTGCGAATGCTTCGTTGGCTTCGATCAAGTCTAGATCATCAGGTGTCCATCCGGCCTTGTTCAAGGCTTTCCGGGAGGCGGCAATTGGTCCGGTTCCCATCAGTGCTGGATCAACACCAGCGGTCGCCCAAGACACAACTTTTGCCATAGGTTTGATGCCTCGGCTTTTTGCTTCATCAGCCGTCATCATCAGAACGGCGGCAGCACCATCATTCAAACCTGACGCATTTCCGGCGGTGACTGTTCCATCTTTCTTGAAGGCTGGACGCAATTTGGCCAGAGAGTCTGAGGTCGTTTCCGGGCGAATGAATTCGTCCTTCTCGACGATAACTTCCCCTTTGCGAGTATGAAAGGATACGGGCACAATTTCCGCTTCGAATTTTCCCGCGTCCCGGGCAGCGGCCGCACGGCGTTGGGATTCGGCGGCTAACCTGTCCTGATTTTCCCGACTGATGCCGCAGCTCGTGGCAACATTCTCTGCGGTAATCCCCATATGATAATCATGGAACGCATCCCAAAGGCCGTCCTTGATCATGGTATCTTCCATGGAGGCAGGGCCCATCTTGGTACCCTTGCGTAAATTGACAGTATGGGGGGCTTGGCTCATATTTTCCTGACCACCAGCAATGACGATAGACGCATCTCCGCATTTGATTGCCTGCATTGCAAGTCCTACGGCTCGTAACCCAGAGCCGCAAACCTGGTTGATGGTCAATGCAGTAGACGTTGCCGGCAGACCTGCTTTGATAGCGGCCTGTCGAGCCGGGTTCTGCCCCTGACCTGCGGTCAGTACCTGACCCAGAATGACGTCTGAAATTTCCAGCGGGTCTACACTTGATCTCTCAAGCAAGGCACGGATGACTGTAGCGCCGAGATCGTGCGCAGATACATCCGTCAATCCGCCATTGAAATTTCCGACGGCTGTTCGTGCTGCTGCTGCAATGATGATATCGCTCATCACAATTGTCCAATCCTGTTTGGCTTTGTTCATTTATTGAAAAGGTGCGCCGAGATGAGACAAAGCTTCTTTTGTCATAAAGCTCTTTCTACATCTCTCGACCGACACATCCCTCAAGCTCTGGCTATCTCGCTGACGGAATGTGATTTGCCTTTGGCAGGGGTTTTCCTGCGCTCATTTCGAGGTTCCTCTTATCTAGAAGCCGACTGGCATTTCAGTAAGGTTCTCCGGGACAATGAGATGTGCTTCTGTCGCCTCCAAAACTTGCTCGACACTGACGCCGGGGCCCACTTCGCGAAGCAGAAGCCCGTCATCGGTCGGCTCAATTACCGCCAGATCGGTGACGATCAGATCCACCCGACGCAAGGCTGTAAGGGGCAGATCGCATTTTTTGACAATTTTGGGGTTGCCTTTGGCAGTGTGGGTCATAGCAACGATGACACGCTTGGCGCCAGCCACCAGATCCATTGCGCCGCCCATGCCGGGAACCATCTTGCCAGGAACCATCCAGTTGGCCAGCTGTCCTTTCTCGTCGACCTGCAAACCGCCAAGCACGGTCACATCGAGATGCCCGCCACGGATCAGGCTAAAGGACATGCAGGAATCAAATGCGCACGCTCCGGGATCAGCACTGATGGGACTACCACCTGCATCGGTTAGATCCTCATCCTGAAGATTGGGATCATGCAGGCTGCTCATACCGACGATACCATTTTCCGATTGGAAAAAGACTTCGACATCCTTGGGCAGGAAATTCGCCACCATTGTCGGCAAGCCGATGCCGAGATTGATCAAATCACCGCTTTTTAGCTCTTGCGCAACGCGGCTCGCAATCAGGGTTTTGCTATCCATTGAACCGCTCCTTGGCTACGAGATAGTCCACAAGAACATGAGGGGTTGCGATCACATCAGGAGAAAGCGTGCCACGTGGTACAAGAGTCTGGGCTTCAACAATGACGGTCTCTGCGGCCATCGCGATCAATGGATTGAAGTTGCGAGCCGTCAAATTGTAGGTCAGGTTGCCCAGATGGTCGGAAATCTTGGCATTCACCAATGCGAAATCCGCCTTAAGTGGCTTGGCCAGAATGTAGGTTTCCCCATCGATTTCGATCAAAGCCTGACCGTCTTGCGCAGGCGTTCCGACGCCGGTCGGTGTAACCACTGCTCCCAGTCCAGACCCGCCGGCCCTGATGCGTTCGGCCAACGTTCCTTGCGGGACGAGCTCGACCTCGATCTCTCCCGCGATCATTTTCTGCTGCGTCAAGGGATTGGTGCCGATATGGCTGGTAATCACTTTTTTGACCAGACCAGCTTCGACCAGTTTGCCGATGCCGAAGCCGGGGCGGGCCGTGTCGTTGGCAATGATGGTCAGATTGCCTTTTTTCTGTTTTACCAGTTCATCGATAAGGCGTGGAGGAGTTCCAACTCCCATAAACCCGCCGATCATGAGAACGGCCCCATCGGGAATTTTCGCGACTGCGTCCTCAAGGGAAATGACGTTTGACATTAGTGTAACCTTCGAGAATGTGAGTGACCCCGGGAGCAGAGGGAGGACATGCTACCCCGGGGTCTTGGGGCATCAAACGCTCAGTTCGGCAATGTCCATTGCCAGAAGAGCGGATGCGAGACACTTGCCATGAGGATCAAGAGCCAGAGAGCGGGTCACACCGCCCCCCAGAGCCTTCTGCATGACGAAATTCAACGCGCCGATGGATGGAATTTCATATCGAACAACTTCGCCATAAACGATGCCTTCGAAGTGGGCCTTAACCTTTTCGGCTGTGACTTCCTTGGCCAAATGTTCATAATGCTCAGGGTCGTAGGCAATGACGGAAATATTGGAGATATCTCCTTTGTCGCCAGTGCGCGAATGGGCGATGTCATAGAGTTTCATGGTTTCAGCCCTCGATGAATTGGATGGAAGGAGTGACCTGCTCACGCGGCAGAAGTGCCGACAACATGGCCACGACTTGTTTGGCTGATTTGGAGGCGCCCCCACCGCTGGCAGGACCGTTGGTGTAAAGCGTCTCGACTTCGTTACCGATCTTGACGGCCTCTTTCATGGTGTCGCAGCGTCCGGCGACCCGAATGCGAACTTCCGTCGGCTCTGGCTGCGGTGCCAGCACATCACCGTGGATAGCATTGACCCCGATCAGATCGAAGCGCAGTTCACTGGTTTCGACTTTGCCGATTTGCAGGCGTTCTTTGACAATATCAAGGGCCAGTTTGCCGCGAGCAACGCAGCCCGGTCCTGCATAAGACATCTCTCCTTCGCCAATATAGCCATCGACATAGCCCACAGACGCTTTTAGAGTTGCAGGTCTTTTTCGCCCGGTCACATTGCCAACTTTGACCCGATCCTTGGAGATCTGCTCAAAGGTAATCTGCGAGAAGTCTGCGGTCACATCCGGGGTCAGATAGCTGTGTGGATCATGAACCTCATAAAGGATCTGTTCTTTACAGGTATCGACAGTAACAGAGCCGCCAGAGTCTGCTATTTTCGTTATGAAAGCCTCGCCATTCTCAAAGACTTCTGCAATAGGGAAGCCCAAATGCCCAAGGCCTTCAACGTCCTTCTTGCCAGGTTCGGCATAGTAGCCGCCTGTGATCTGACCCGCACATTCGAGCAAATGACCGACAGCGGTTCCTTTGCCCAATTTGTCCCAGTCATCCAGCGCCCAACCGAATTCTACGATTTGGGGAGCAAGAAACATGGACGGATCCGCAACACGGCCGGTGATGACAATGTCGGCTCCGTTTTCTAGCGCTTTCACGATTGGCTCGACGCCAACATAGGCATTGGCAGAGACAATGGTGTTGGACATGGAAGACACCGGCTCACCGGTTTCCGTGATCTTGTGATCGCTCGACTTGAGCACTTCAAACACATCATCACCGGATACGGCAGCAATTTTGAGGTCGCCAAGGCCCAGTTGGGCTGCAATTTCGCTTGTCTTCTTGGCAGCGGAAACTGGGTTTGCCGCTCCCATATTGGTCACAATCTTCACGCCGTTTTTTCTGCAGGCGGGGAGAACCGCCTGCATTCTTTCGGTGAGAAGAGGATCATAGCCTTTTTCCGGATCATTCAATTTCGCTCTCTGAGCAATCGCGATTGTCCGTTCGGCGAGACATTCGAAGACGAGATAGTCGATGTCTCCCTTTTCTGCCAGTTCGACGGCAGGTTCGATACGATCACCGGAGTAACCGGCACCGGATCCAATACGAATGGTCTTCATATCGAATATTCCTTGTTCTTGTTATTAGGCCATGCCTTGAAGTCGATTAGATCGGGAACACGCCGAAGATCACCGCCGCAATCGTCATGATGATCGAAATTGCGAAGACCAGCGGAATGGTGAATTTCTGATGCTCACCAAGCGGAACACCCGTAAGCCCGATCAGAAGGAAGGTGGACGCAGTCAGAGGGCTGACAGGGAAACCTGTCGTCATCTGGCCCAGGATAGAAGCCTGGCCGATTGCAATCGGATCGCCACCAAATGTTTTGTAGACGTCGGCAATCACTGGCATGACGCCGAAATAGTAGCTGTCCGGGTCAAACAGCAGGCTGAATGGCATAGACAGTGCGCCAACCATTGCTGGCATATGCGAAGCGAGATCCGCGGGGACGAAATTCGCAGCCGTTTCAGCCATCGCTTTAAGCATGCCGGAATCACGCATGATGCCTGTGAATGCGCCTGCAGCGAACAGGATCGAAGCCATCATCAATGCAGCTTTTGCGTGGGCGTCAATACGAGCTTTTTGGCTATCCGGCTTGGGATAGTTGATCAGCAACGCAAAGACTGTACCCAGCATGAAGGAAACTGCTGCAGGCAATAGACCGGAGATCATTGCAGCGAGAACCGCAATGGTCAGCAAAATATTGAACCAGAATAGTTTAGGACGGCGAAGTGCCTGTTCTTCTTCGGTCAGTTCTCGTACATGGACTTCTGTGTGATCGACATCAGCCATATGACCAGAAGTGCCAAGACGTTTCTCTTCTCTCAGCCCAAGGAAATAGGCGATACCGAGCACAGAAATCAGACCCACGACCCAGACGCCAATCAGCGGATTAAAAACATCGGTCACAGGCACGTTCAGGGACGTCGCAGCTCTTAAGGTTGGACCACCCCAAGGCAACATGTTTGCCGTACCGGCCGCCATGGCGGCAATCGCAGCCAGAACAACCCTACGCATTTTCAAGCGGTCATACAAAGGCAGCATTGCCGGAATTGTCACCAGGAAGGTCACTGCACCAGAGCCATCAAGATGTACGATTAGAGCCAGAATGGCTGTACCGACCGTAATACGAGCTGGCTTCATTCCGACGGTTTTCAAAACGCGATTGATGATGGGATCCATCATGCCTGCATCGGAAAGAATTCCGAAGAACACAATCGCGAAGACGAACATGGCTGCAACGGACGAGATCTTCTTGATCCCGCCAACCATGAAAGTGGCACTTTCCATTCCGAAACCGCCAATCAAGGCGGCGGCAAGCGGTACCAAAATAAGTGCAACCAATGGTGAAAGTTTATTTGTCATAATGGTTACGAGCAAGACTATGATCGTAACCAGCCCCAATAGCGCTAGCATTTCATTCCTCATCTTTCCTGACCATCCGATATACTTTTCGTATTTTCTGGTATGGTTCAGTATTTTTGAAACAGCTACCACAGTATAAGGAGATTTACATACATATAAGACTTTAGATGTATTTGGCAGTTCTGCTCCTCCCGTTCTGCAGACAAGTTTTTTCTATAACTTGCAAGAGTTATATTAGGAGAGTTCTTTGAATTAAAAAATTGAAATTATTAGATATCTCTGATAAATTTTCATTATATAAGAACAGCGGAAAAGCTTGATTCTTCTGCCTTTTGTCTTCAGCTCTCCTTTCGGAGAAAAATTTTACCTCCCAGAACACAATTGGGCTGAACGATCTGCGAGAAGAAGCTGGCAACAGATTCGCAGCAAAATCTGCACCACCGGAGGCATGCATGCAGCCTAGTTTTCGACAAATTCGCGCCTTCCTTTCCGTTGCGAACCATTTACGTTTCACTCGCGCTGCCGAAGAGCTGAATGTGTCTCAGCCAGCCCTCACGGTACAAATAAACCAGTTGGAAGAAGCCCTCTCGATCAGATTATTTAACCGGAGCCGCCGTCAAGTATCCCTGACACCGGCGGGACAGGATCTCTTGCCGCTTTTCGAGAGAGTTGAAGCTGATATGGAAGAGGTCATGATGGCCAGCAGCGACATACACCAGGCCCGGCGCGGCGTGGTGCGCATCGCCGCCCTTCCTTCTGTTACATCGCGCATCGTGCCAAAGGCCATGGCCAATTTCCGAAAAACACATCCCAATATTCAGGTCCGTATTCGCGACGTTGTGGCGGAAACGATCGTCGAAATGGTAAAAAACGAAGAAGTCGATTTTGGAATAGGGGCGCGACTGACGCCTGACAGAGACATCAAAGTCGAGAATTTCATTACAGATCATGTTTGCGCTTTTTATCAGGGCGGCCATCCGTTGGAGAATGCAAGGGCTGTTCTCAAGCTCAATGAGTGCGTCGCATATCCGCTCATTTTGACCGGCAAAAACAGTTCGATCCGCGTGCTGTTTGAACGAGCCATGGCGCGCGAAGGCACCGAGGTGGATATTGCTGCCGAGGCCAACTATATGTCCACAGCATTGGGAATGGTTCGTGCTGGCCTTGGCGTTGCAATCCTGCCTATGTCTGCAATTGACTCCGGCAGTATTCTGGGCCTGGCGTACAAGCAGATTGATGCCCCCTGGCTACACCGCCGCATCGGCATCATTCGCAAGGCCAGCCGGACAGATTCTCCCGTGGCGGAGCATTTTGTAAGAGCCCTGCATGCCGCAGTTGACAGCATGCCCAACAGCCCCTTCAACAGCATCAAAAAGTCTGAGTTGGCTAGATAGGACAAAATCGCATCTATTGCGCAACCTTCTGTAAGCGCGTGTGACTCTTAAGATAAAGGCAGCACGCAAAAGGTTCTGAATAGCCATTACTCTTGAGGTAGCAGAAGTTCCAAATCAACGGCTAGGGACAACTAGCCGCCGAAATGATCTGTCCTGCTTCGAAGCGCTATGCCTTTGGAATTGGGAATTTCAACGATCTTCTGCAAATCAGCTATGGATCTGGCAAGACGGTCGATACGGGTGACAACCAGAGTGTCACCTTCTCGCATGAACTCCAGAAGTATGTTCAGTTCGGAACGATTGGCGTGGCTTGTTCCGCTCTGCTTTCCAGTCCGAACGTCATCAACGTGATTTTCAAGGGCTTCGATCTGAATAGTCAGATCTTGGTCTTCTGTGCTTACCCGTGCATATCCGTATCTCATAAGTCTATCCCAAACCGTCTCAATAGGCTCTGGACTTTATGTTGCCTTGTGTCTCGTAAAACGAAAAGGGCTTAATTAAGACAATATACAATTCTGATTGAGACGCCTCACTGGCGTATGGTCTAATAAGACGGGTGGGGCGCTAATGCAAATCGCTATCCCACTGAAGGAATCTCTGCGATCAAGGATTAGGAGGTTTAGTTGGTTGATCTATTCGTTCTGACCGTCCGAACGCAAACCGTCGAATATGATTTTCAGATATCGGCGCCAGAGGTTCGGATCAGGCTCTGGAACATGGCTGACAATGTAGCCCGGCGCGCACATCAGAAGCGCAACATCTGTTCCTGAGATGTCTTTCCGGAGTTCACCGGTTGCTTTGGCTCGCTCGACGAGCGTATCAAGAACTTGCAGCAGCTTCTCCCGCGCATCCGCAATGTCCTGATTGCCAATGTAGGCCCCCTGCATGAAGGTAAGGCCTCTTTGCTGGCGCTGTTCTGCGCCCATTTCTAAAAACGTATAGAGTGCAGAAGCCCGATCAGAAGCATCGCAAAGCTCTCTTCCTCTGTCGATCAGATCATCCAGCCTTCGGATAACGACCGCCGCCAAAAGATCATCCTTGGTCTCGAAGTGGCGAAACACTGTGCCTTTGCCGACACCCGCTCTTTTTGCAATCTCGGAAATCGAAACATCTACGCCTATTTCAACGAACGCTTCGTCTGCCGCCTTCAGAAGGGCGGCTTGATTTTTCAACCCGTCAGAACGGGGAGCGCGTGTTTTTCCCATGATCATGCCTCAAAATTAAACGGACCAATTGGTCATCTTATTGCATTCTTTAATTAAGGTGACTATATGGTCCGTTTAGATGTTTCTATCAAGAGGAAAAGTAATGAAGGCACTTGTCACACACCAATATGGTTCTCCCGAAGATTTGAGAATTGAAGAAATTGAAACTCCGCATCCAGAGCAAGGACAATTGCAGGTGTGGCTCAGTGCTGCTGCAGTTAATCCTGCCGATATGAGGCTCCTGTCAGGTGAACTGAGCGCCTTTCTCAAATTGCCTTTCCCGCATGTTATGGGCAACGACTTCGCAGGCACCGTAACAGCGGTAGGCAGTGGAGTGACCGGCTTTTCAGTCGGAGACGAAATTTTTGGTTATGCCAGCCCTCGTGTCATGCGGCCTATGGCAGGATCACGTCCTTCAGTCGGCACCGGTTCAATGGCTGAATTTATGGTCATCGAAGCCGATACGCCTGTCATCGCTCACCGACCTCAGAATGTGGATCCATCGGCGGCAGCTGCCTTTGCAACCACTGGCCTGACGGCCCTTGCTGCCTCACGGGCTGGCAAGGTCAAGGCTGGTGAGAAAATTCTGGTGATCGGCGCATCTGGAGGGGTCGGCACAGCGCTCGCTTCTATTCTTGCATCTCAGGGAGTGGATGTCGTCGCAACGGCGAAACCTCAAGACCAGAATATCCTGAAGTCATTGGGAGCCAAACAGTTTACCAGCTACGACATATCCAGTTTTCCCAATGACCTTGATGCAATCTTCAATCTGGCCCTGCCGGGCAACGAACTGTCGGAAGTTGCGGATCATCTACGCAGTGGCGGTCGTCTTATCTCGATCACCATGCCTCCGCTCGAAGCCGGTATGATTGCAAGAGACGACATCGAAGCCATATTTGTAGCTGATACCGAATGCAATCTTGCGACCATGGATGAGGTTGCATCTCTCCTTGAGAAGGGAACGGTCAAGCCTGAAATCGGAGCGAGCTTCTCCTTGGAAAATGCGGCAGATGCATATGCTGATTATTATGCCAAGCACATTGTAGGCAAGCTGGTCGTCACTTTCTAATGGCCTTCCAAACGCCGTTCCGTTCAAAAAGGCGGAGCGGTACGGCCTCGCCATATTATACCATTCAGAGTGATCTGAACCGAAACGCATCATGGTGAAAATGATTGCGAAGTGAGATTCACTCGGCCACTGGTCGCAGGTTTGCCGAAAATGCTGCACCTCGGTCGAATGACTGCAATGGAGGAAGGGTATTTCTCAATTTTAATGGTATTCGGCAATGAAATTTGGAATTAATGCGATGTCAGGATATGGAGATTCAGACTTCCGTCAGGAACCATTCCTGCTTGTTGCCGAAGCCTTTGGCGTTGTCGACCATCTTGATATAGTCTGGAATGAGGCTCCAGATCGGCGCGTCTTGTTTGGCAATTTCGGGGAAGTTCAAAGCGAATGTCGAGCGCGCTTCTGCGGCCTCCTGCCCATCAAGAAGGTATGTCTGCGCGGTCATCTGCAGACCGGCGATCTTCGTGATATCGCGCTCCGGAGGCGCAATGGTCACCCCAACACAAGGATTGATCAGGCTGTTCACCCCATGCCGCGTCTTGGGATCGGTAAAATAATATAACCGCCCGCTTGGCTGGTCGAAAGCATAGAAAAGACTGGCAACCCAAGGACGCGTCTCGACGCATGTGGCAAGAGAAATGACGTGATGGGAGAAAAGAAAGGCATCAATTTCAGGCGTGAAGGCAGTAGGCATTGGGCAACCATTTCTTCAACTGGCGATGACTATTGCGGTTCAAAGCCTGTTTGCAATCGGGGCGCCTTTTAAAGCGTTGCTCCGATTGCGTTATCTTGACTATTTAAGATCGCCAATCGCGGTTTCAACGACCTCCAGGACCTTGCAGGATTTCACCATGTCAAAGGCAGGAGCGATCTGGTTTTGCATGTAGCTGTCTTCCTGAACCAGCGGGATAGCTTTTGACAGTTCGGCATAGAGAGGAGCTGTGCCCTCACCCAATGCAAACGAGCCAAGTTTTTCCTGCGTAAGGAAGATCGCACGGGTTGCCAACAGACCTTCCACCCCGATGATCTTGTGCATATTGTCGAGAATCTGCTGGGCTTTGCGACAAGACCATGGAGCCATGGAGACATGGTCTTCCTGACTGCTCTTGGTAGAGATTGAGTCAGCAACAGACGGGAATGCCATCGTTTTATTCTCAGAAGCGACAGCCGTCGCTGCGGTTGCGATGATGCCGTAGCCATAGTTGAGGCCGATCGGCTTGCCAGCGAGGTTTGGTGGCAGGCCATAGTTCAGCGTTGTATCGCAAAGCGCGAACAGACGGCGTTCGGAGATGTTGCCGATTTCCACCAGAGCGATCGAGAGAAGATCCATGGCAAAGGCGATCGGTTCACAATGGAAGTTACCACCAGAGAGGAATTCCAGTGCGCCCATGTCATTCCAGAAAACGAGCGGGTTGTCCGTCGCGGCATTCAGGTCTCGAGACACGAGGGTCTTGGCGTGTTCCAGCTGGTCGCGGCAAGAACCGTGAACCTGTGGCATGCAACGGAAGGAATATTGGTCTTGCACGCGGGCATGGTGGGTCGGATGCAAGATGTCATCGTCGAGATGAACCGCGCGAGCAGCTTCCGTGGTGCGGCGGGAGCCTTTGATCAGGCGACGGATATTCTCGGCGGCATTGATCTGGCCAGGCTGCTTGCGCACAGCATGGATGCGAGGGTCGAAAGCGGCCTGCTCGCCACGAATAGCTTCAAGGCTGAGCGCAGCGTAGGCATCAGCCATTTTCATCATACTCTCCGCATCATGGAGGGTAAGAGCTGCCATACCTGCACACAGGCTGTTGCCGTTGATCAGGGCCAGACAATCCTTTGCGTGAAGTACGAACTCGGTTGGTGCAATGCCAGCCTTTTCGAGTGCTGCCGGAGCCGACATGCGTTCACCCTGATAGTAGGCTTCAGCGTCCTTGTAACCGATCATCACGGACACCATGTGCGCCAAAGGAGCAAGGTCACCACAGGCCCCGACAGACCCCTGAATTGGCACAACGGGATGGACACCGCGATTCAGCATCTCGACGAGACGGTCGACCACTTCGATGCGCAGGCCGGAAACACCAAGGCAGAAGGCGTTGATGCGCACGGCCATCATGGCGCGAACGATTTCCTCAGATGCAGGTTCCCCGACGCCGGAGGCATGGGACAGCACGATATTCTTCTGGAATTTCTCGTTATCTGCCTGATTGATCGGATAGTCCTTCAGCTTGCCAACGCCGGTATTAAAGCCGTAGGTGGCAGGAGCGTTTTCTGTCAGCCAGTTTTCATCGATATAATTGCGCTTGCGGATGATTTCTTCGCGTGAGGCGGGTGCCAGTGCGACCGGAGTGCCTTCTCTGGCGACGCTGACCACCTGACCAATCGTCAGGTTGTCGCCATCAAGTATAATCGTTTTCATTTTTTATCCTTCCAGGTGAAATCTCTTTTATGATTTTGTTTTCATTGACCGCCATCAAGACGCATCAGCGTTCTGGCCACTAGGCCAGCTGCTGTCGCAATGGCGCTGGTTTCGGTCCATTCGTCCGGACAGTGGCTCTTGCCCTCATGGCAAGGAATGAAGATCATGGCGACAGGTGCGACACGCGCAACGAAGGCTGCGTCATGCCCTGCACCCGATGCCAGGGTAATGTGCTCCAGCCCCAATTCTTCAGACACCAAAGCAATCTCTTTGCGGAGTTTTTCATCGCAGGGCACGGCAAAGGTTCGGCTCAGGATATCGAAATCGGTAACCAGACAGCCTTCCTGTTGCGCCGCCTCATTGGCGAGCTTGAGCGCCAGGGACAGAAAATCATCCATGGCACCATCCTGCTCAGCACGTATATCGACGATGATCTCGGAGGCTCCTGGCACCACATTGGCTCCCCCCGGCCACACGCGGATGACGCCTGTCGTGGCGGTAAAGTGGCCGCGATCCGTAACATTTTTTGCGGCCTGGCTCACGGACAGAATGAAGCGCGCCATGGCAAGCCCTGCATCCTGACGCATGGTCATTGGTACAGTGCCCGCATGCGCGGCGGTGCCTTCAAAACTGACCTTCAGGCGGGAGATCCCGGCAATGCTGGACACAATGCCGATCGGTATGGATCGTGCCTCCAGTACCGGCCCCTGTTCAATATGGACTTCCAGAAAGGACGCGATATCGTCACGCAGCGGTGTGCCCAGCTTGCCGCTGTTTCCTCCGATGCGATCAATTGCATCATTGAGGCGCTCACCATCCGGCCCGAGAAGAGAGAATTCCTTGGGGCCCAGAGCGCCAACCATGCCGCGACTACCGACACAGGACAGGCCCCATTCGCTGGGTTCCTCGGCCAGAAAGTCCACCACTTCGATGGAATGACGAGGCTGGTATCCTGCAGCCTTCAGAGTGCGAACAGCCGCCAGAGCGGACAGAACGCCCGCGATGCCGTCAAAACGGCCACCACTTGGCACCGTATCACTGTGCGACCCGGTCATCAGGACCGGTGCACTCTTGTCACTTCCCTGCCAGCGGCCAACGACATTGCCTGCTTCATCGAGACGAACCTCAAGTCCTTCTTTCTCGTAGGCACTGCGCAAATAATCTCGTCCCTTGAGAAACATCGACGTGAAAGATCTGCGCGTCCAGGGTCTGTCTCTTTCGGTCAGTGCGGCGAGTGCGTCAAGATCTGACTGCAGCAAAGCCTCATCCACTGCCGGCAATTGTACTGTTGCAGCCTCAGCCATGCGCCTCTCCATTGGCCGCACGGACCGGCTTGACCCACTGGCCGTTGCCCGGCTGAGCCAGTACGTCCTTGCCATCAAAGATCATTTCGCCGCGCAGGAAGGTTGCCTGAGTGGCGTGACGAATGGTGCGGCCTTCATAGGGGCTCCAGTTGACAACATTGTGCCCGCTGGCGGAAGGATCATAGATACGGGGACTTTCCGCATAGACAGCGATGTCTGCATCCAGACCGATTTTCAGACCACCCTTCTGACATGAAAGGCGGAACAATTTTGCCGGATTGCCCGCAAGCAGACGCGGAGCCAACTCAAGAGGCAACCCGCGCTCGACCAGACCGTCAAGAAGCAGATTTGGCAACACTTCCAACCCGGGCATACCGGAGGAATTGGCCATCATATCTTGCGATGATTTCGCGGACAGGTTCCAGGCCACATGGTCAGTGGAGACAACAGTCACATTGCCTGCTGCCAGATGCTTCCAGATGGCTTCCCGCTCGGCCATTGACCGGATAGGCGGGTTGCACTTGGCACGCCCCAGCAGGCGTGCGACATCTTCCTCTTCGCTCAGAACCAGATAGTGGATGCAGGCCTCAATGGTCGCGTCGACACCCTGCGAGCGATAGGACTGAGCCATTTCATAGCCACGCCCGATCGAGCAATGAACGATGTGGGCAGAACAGCCCGTAGCTTGAGCCAGCTCGTAAACTTCAGCGATGGCAAGGGTTTCCGCAATAGGAGGACGGGATGCCCCGTGGGCGGCATAGTCGGTACGACCAGCTTTCTTCACGGCAGCAATGCCCGCCTTGACATATTCGTCATTCTCGTTGTGAACTCCGGCGATAAGACCCGTCTTTGCAACTTCGGCAAAGGCATCATGCAGCAATGGCGTCTTGATGCGTGGAAAGCGATCGGGATCGGTTTCAAAAGTCGAGAATTTGAAGCCAACGACACCCGCCTCTGCCATGCCTGCAATATGCCGCGTGCCTTCAGAAGGACGGATCGTGCCATAGAGAGCAAAATCAACACGTGCCTGCTCTGCTGCACTTGCTGCTTTTTCACGCACCATGTCCGGCGTCGAAATGAGCATGCCACCGGCGTCGTAGGGCATATCAACGATGGTTGTCACGCCGCCGGCTGCTGCCGAACGCGTGGACCAGATAAAGTCTTCCTGATCCTTCTGAGAGCGGGAGTGCACCTGAGGGTCGATGGAGCCAGGAAGAACCAGCGCCCTGCCGAAGTCATGAACCGTGCGTGCTGCCGGTGCTGCACCAGTTCCAAGCTTGGCGATGAGTCCATCGCTAACCGCAACAAAGCCGTCTTCTGTGACGCCTTCTTCGGTTACCAGTGTCCCCTTGATGACAAGATCAAAATCACTCATTTGTCTTCACTCCTATCAAGCATCGCATGATGCTCTTGTTCTTTCCAGCGCCGGACCGTTGGATGATCAAAGCCGAACAGGTCAAGCGCCCGTCCCGTGCTTTGATTGACAATGTCGTCAATGGTCTTGGGCTTGGTGTAAAAACCCGGAACCGGCGGCATAATGATCGCACCACTGCGCGTTGCCTGATCCATTAGTGCGATATGGCCCGCATGAAACGGTGTTTCCCTCAGCATCAGCACGAGCCTGCGGCGTTCCTTGAGGCAGACATCGGCGGCACGCGATATCAGATCTTCGGCATAGCAGTTAGCAATGCCGCTCAAGGTCTTGACGGAACAGGGAGCCACCAGCATCCCTTCGCAGGAGAAAGAACCCGAAGCGATGGCCGCACCAATATCCTTGTGGCTGTATGTTACGTCGGCCAAAGCACGAATTTCGTCGCCACTGATTTCAAGCCCCTCTTCCTGCGCGGTGCGCAGGGCCGATGGAGAGATGACCAGATGCGTTTCCACGTCTTTCAGCCCCTTGAGCATTTGCAGCGCACGAACGCCGTAGATGGTACCGGAAGCACCGGTGATGGCGACGATCATTCTTTTCATGACTTGAAGTCCGGACGGATGGAATGAAGCAGAGCCCGCATGCGTTCGGTGACGTCTTCGGGAGGCAATGCCCTGTCATATCCCTGTCCACGGTCCCCGGCTTTGCAGGTGGCGTCGTAGCCAACCTTGGTTACAAGGCCGTTGGTTTCCTGTGCTTCGGAGCGGTCGCCGGGCATGTCTTCGACAATGAGAATGTCCCGCTCGGATTTCATGCGGTTGAGTTTGGCCAATTCTACCTGCTGCAGATCCCACGGATCGACATCGGAATCGACGACTGTTACATTCTTGATGATACTGACCGCACCCCAGCACAACGATATGGCGCGACGCGCCTGCCCCGGACGAGGGTTGTGCAACTGGATAACGACATTGTTCCGACCACTGCCGGTTGTCGTCACCGCGACCTCGCCAACATTCTGCAGAACGCGGGACAGATTTGCCTTAAGGCTCGCCGCAATGGGAACGCCTGCAATATAGCTATGTTCCATGTGGTAACCGGGTTCAATGACCTGCAACATTGCATCGTCTCGGCAGGTCATGCAGCTGAATGTAACGAGAAAACCGTGACCGTAGTCTTCGTACATGCCGTGATATTCTGAAACAGGCCCTTCCTTGATCAGCTGATCGACATGAATGTGCCCTTCGAGAATGATTTCTGCTTCTGCCGGCACATCAAGGTTAAGTGTCTTGGCTTTTGCCAAGCGCACAGGCTCTCCCAGAAGTGCACCTGCATTGTGCAACTCGTCATCGCCCAGCCCCAGATAAAGGCATGCCGCCAACTGGATGACAGGATGCGCCCCAAGCACGACGGCTAGTTCAAGAGCCTCTCCACGGGCGGCAGCTTTCTGCGCCATAATGGCAAGGTGATGGTTGGGTGCGATACCGATCATCGCGGTCTCAGGTCCCAAAATTTTGAGCCGGGCGTAAGAGGCATTGCCCTCTCCGGTTTCGGGATCTTTTGCCACCATGAGACCGGCAGAAATATAGGGTCCGCTTTCTTTGGTGAAGAAGGTCGGAACCGGAAGGTTCGAGAAAATATTTTCCTTGATGACCGTCTGTTGAACGGGAGCATCATCTACCAGAACGGGAGCAACCGGTTTCTTGACAGAGTTTGTCAGTGTGCTGAGGATGTCCGAGACGGGTACTCCGAGAGCCAACGCAATGCGCTCCCGGCTGCTCAGAAGATTGCCAAAGACTGGAATGCCAAGGTCATCGACATTGTTCATGACAACAGCGGCGCGATCATCAACCAGCGACAGCAGTGATGATACTTCATAGTTGCTATTAACCTTTTCCTCGATGACAAACAGTTCGTCCTGTTCATTCAGCGCAGCCAACATCGGGCGGCAGGATTGGGCACTTTTACCTGACTTTTCAATGGCAAATGGAATGCCCTTCTTGGGCTGACGCTTGGCATCGGAAGAAGAGGGTGCAGTTGTCACGCTAGGCTCCTTGGCATTTTCTATCAATCATATTGTCGATTATGCCCAGAGCGCTCGGAGAGGATAGCAGTCAAATTTCGAACCAGCCCATAACAAAAACAGAACGACTTCTCGCCCTAATTGGACGCGCGAAACAAAGCCATCAAAGGAGAAGTGAAAAGTCTGACCTCCCAGCAAAACCTATGGTTGCCCAATTATTATGCAATTAAATTTTCGCATAATATTTGACCACTTTCGCCGATCTGTATAAATTTACGTAATAACCCGCCAAAGACTTTCGGAGCGTCTCAATGGGCAACCATGTCCCAAGCATTGACTTCCGGCATCTCTCAAACTTCGTTCAGACCTGCCAGAGTCCCTCTGTTACCAGCGCAGCCAGCAAGCTCAATCTTGCCACATCTTCTCTCAGTTCCAGTCTGCGAACACTAGAAGAGCAGATCGAGATCAAGCTGTTCCGGCGCATTGGTCGCCATCTCTATTTGCTGCCAAGTGCTAACTGGCTGTTTCAATGGGCGCTGAAAATATTGCATGAGGAAGCTTATGCGCGGTCGATGACACGATATCCCTCTGATCAGTTGCGTGTGATCTTGGTTGAATTCAGGCTGAAGGCATCCATCGGATTGGTTTCGAAAGCATTGGTTCGTGCCATTTCCGACATGCGTCAAGCTCATCCGGATCTACGCATCGACTATCGCTTTGCGAATGAACCCGGATTCCACTGGATCACCTCGCAGGAACAGTTTCCCAATGCACGCAAACCGAACATTGTTGTCGGTTACAAGTTGGATACCGAGACACTTTCGGGCGAAGTAAGCGCTGTCAAAACCTTGCTGGCGGATCACTGGGTCTCTGCGGGAGTGGCATTTGACGCTGACGAGGAAAGCGACTGGGCCCTTTCCTCCGCAGAAACTCTATCAGTGATGAATCTGGGAGAGCAATTGATCGCATCTCTCGTTGCTGACGCAGAGATCAATGGCTATAAACATCGCCTTCGCTTTCTCGATGATCGGCCGATCACCCTGCCTACCCTGATCACCGAAAATCCCGGCACGCGCTTCATTCTTCCCAAGAGCATGCTGACGAAACGTCTCGGCATGAGCGGTGTTGCGGTGCAACCCATCAGTCCGACCCTGTCCGCCGATATTCAATATTGCGTTAATCGAGAAAATGACCCCGCGATCGACGACTTTATCGAAGCTATGCGTTGGCATCTGGCCAATCCGGACGACGGTATCATCTTTCAGCCCCAGATGACCTACCGCGAATTGCGCTATTTCAATCAGACCATCAAGTGCGGAAGTATCGCGGCTGCCTCCCGCGCCGAACAGGTCGCTCAGCCCGCTATGTCCACTCAAATTCGCAAGTTGGAAAATGTGATGCAGGGTCGACTCTTCGTTCGTCAGAGCAGCGGGCTTGAACCAACCGAGCTGGGAGACAGGCTGCGCCGTCATGCCCAATTGGTCGAGAATGGCGTTAATCGTCTGTTTCTCGAACGCCAGAATATTGCCAGCGACACACAGAACCGCTTGACGATCGGGTTGTTACCAAGTTCTGGGCACGACAGTCTCATGACCGAGAGTGTCGCCCGCGCATTGACGCGCTTTCTGAAAGACCATCCGCATTGCCAGTTGAACATCATCGAAGGGTCGACAAGCGAGTTGCACCAAGACGTCAGCAACAGGGCTTTGAATTTCGCCATAGTCGGTAATGCCCAGCCGCAGATGGCCAGAATCAGCATTGGCAAAAGCGAGAAACTGTCCCTTGTAGCAAACGCATCTCTAGGATTGCAGACCAGAAAGCGGATCTCGCTATCAGAGATGTCAGAATTGCCTCTCATTCTGGCTCCTCGCAGCCTATCCATGCATGCTGACGCGATTCAGGAGGCTGTATTGCACAAGCTTTCCTTGAAGTCGGTCATGGAAATCGGATCGGTGCCGCTTTTAATCGCCCTGCTGCGTCAGGCACCGCTCTGCACCATTTTGCCCGTTTCTGCGGTACGTGCCGATTTGATCAACGGAACAGTTACAGCCACCCCCATTGTCGAGGAATTCAGCCTGCGCCAACTGATGCTGATTTATTCAACCGAGCGCACCTTGTCCAACCTGGAACGCTCGCTCATCAGCTTTCTGAAGGACGCGTTCCGAGAACGCTCCGATCACTTTGTGCAGCGCTCAGATCAGGCCCCCAATTCCGCGATGGAGGACACCTTGTAATTTTGAACGGCCCGATATCCTGAGTTGTATCATTCGGAATTTGATATTTCCCACTTCACTTTTTCCGATATTTTCTCCCGCCATTTTAGGTCGTTTACTTAAGTCATCTGTCAAGCCAGACAGAACACGAGCAATAAGGGGCAGACGCGTCTGCGCTAGCCCGATCACCTGAGAAAACAATAAATGCTCGAGAGTCATTCTGGCGATCTGAACAGACCACGGGAACAGTTAGAAAGGGTTACGCAATGAATGGATCCAAGCCTTCAGTGGGATTCCAGAATTACCTACGTACCGCTGCAAAATTGAGTTTGCGCCTCAACAGCGCTCTTTTGGCAACGGTTTTTGCGACCGGCTTCATCGCTTCTGCTGAAGCCCAAGGACGCACCGGCCAAACCGGAAAAGCTGGTCATGAACGTCTGGGGTGGCCCGTTTGAGGCCTGCATCAGCACCTATTCGGCCAAACCGTTCGAGAAAGACACCGGCATCAAGGTCGAACTGCTCACCAAGGCTCCACCGCTTGCCAAATTGCAGGCAGAAGGAGACAGCCCGGAAGTCGACATTCTGATCGGCGGATCGGTCCAGCGCAAGATTGCTGAAGCACAGGGCCTGATTGTCGATATGGATGCAGACAATATCCCCGAGCTAAAAGACATTTATGACATGGCGAAATATCCCAATGGGGTCGTCGTCAACTTCTCCTCGCTTGGCCTTGCCTACGACACCACCAAGTGGGACACGCCACCAACCTCATGGTTCGACCTGGTTTCCGCAGACACGCCAGGCAAGATCGTGGTCCGTCAGCCCGATGCGCAGAACACGGTTGCATGGATGGCGATCATGGCCAAGGAGCTGAATGGCGACTGGCCAACGACCATCGATGAATACAAGAAGGTCGGAGAACTGCTCAGCGAGAATATGAAACCTCGTCTTGCCGTGATCGCGACCAACACCGCCACCACACGCGCAGCCTTCACCGACGCTGGCGTTTCTCTTGGCGTATGGACAGATACGCAGGTTTCCAACTTTGCCAAAGCCTCCGGATTGCCAATCGCCTTTGCCGCACCGAAAGAAGGTGCGACCATGATTGACTCGACCGCGATGATCACCAAAACCCCGAATAAATACTGGGCGGAAAAGCTGATCGGCTACATTCTTAGCCATGATGCTCAAAAGGGCTGTGCGGAGACCGGGTTCTATGCCCCCTCCAACTCAACCGTCGTGCTTGGTGACGAATTGGTCGGCAAAGTGACCTTTGGCAAAGAAGCCATTGGCAATCTGGTCAGCATCCCCTGGGACAAACTCAATCCTATCAATCAGGACATCGCCGAGCTTTTCTACGCTTCGGTCCAATAAGTCAATTCCCCGCAGAAGATGCAGGGCAGCCCACAGGGCTGCTCTGCCCCTTTTGTCTTACAAAAGCCAAATCAGGATTTTCGAGTTGAGCACCCTATCCAGTACAGCCAGCAAAGTTGACCCTCATCAGACAGCAGCCATCGAGCTCAGAGATATCAGTTTCTCGTATGATGGTGAACGCACTATCCTCAATCGACTGTATTTGCATATCCTGCCTGGCGAGTTCTTTTCCCTCATCGGCCCGAGCGGTTGCGGCAAAACAACCATCCTTAGCCTCGTATCGGGCCTCATGACGCCGGACTCCGGCCAAATTCTTATCGGTGACAAAGATGTCACCACAATGCCGACCCACAAGCGCGACATCGGAGTTGTCTTTCAGAATTACGCTCTTTTTCCGCATATGACCGTTTTCGAGAATGTCGGATACGGTTTGAAAATGCGCGGCGTATCGGCAGCGGAGCGCAAGGACATTGTCGAAGACGCGCTCGAGATGGTTGGCATGGGTGCTATGATGAAGCGCTTCCCCGGAGAGCTTTCCGGAGGCCAGCAGCAGCGCATCGGCCTTGCCCGTGCCGTTGCCTCCCGTCCGCGCGTGATGTTGCTAGACGAGCCACTCTCCAACCTCGATGCCAAATTGCGCGAGCAGATGTGCATCGAGATTTCCGACCTCCAGCGCCGCCTCGGCATGACCATGCTTTATGTCACGCATGATCAGGGCGAAGCGATGGCCATGTCCAGCCGTCTGGCCATCATGAATGGTGGTGTTGTCGAAGAACTGGGCGCTCCTCATAGCGTCTATGAGAAACCCAAAAGTCATTTCGGAGCGCAATTTCTCGGTAACGTCAATCTGTTCAAGGCATCCGCGAACAAGAAGGGATATCGGCTTACAGAAAACATAACCCTCGCCGCAGCCAGCCTCGTAGACGCAGACACAGAAGTGACGGTCATGGTGCGCCCGGAGGCCATTCTGCTCGATGCACCAGCAGACAGCGCCAACCGGTTCGAGGCAACAGTCACCCGATGCGTCTATCGTGGGGGCTATGACGAATTGACGCTCGCCATTCCGGGCATTCAGCAAGAAGTACTGGCAACCGCCTACGGCAAGCGCGGATACGCAGCAGACGACAAACTGTTTTGCGCCATTCCGCCAGAAAGCATCCATATTCTGGAGGCGAATGAGAAATCATGAGCGCTGCCATCCGTCACAAGAAAAAGTCTCGCCTGTTTGCTTCCTCCCCCCTGTGGAGCCTGCCCGGGCTACCTATGGCCTTGGTGTTCGGCGCCAGTCTTGTCTTTCTCGTCGTTATCAGCTTTTTCAAGCCTTCGGTCTTGTCTCTGTTCGAACCTGCAATTTCGATGCAGAACTATGTCAAGGCCTTCACCTCGCCTCTCTATACCAAGGCCATCTGGCTCAGCGTGCTCTATGCGGTAATAGCGACCCCTATTGCTGCCCTCATAGCCTACCCGATGGCCTTTTACATCGCCCGATTTGCCGGACGGTACAAAGGGTTTTTCATCGCCATTATCGTATCCGTCTTTCTGGTTACCTTCGTGGTCAAGATTTTCGCCTGGCAGATTTTGCTGCAACAGAATGGCCCTATTGCACAGTTTTTCTATGCAATCGGTATCACCAGTGAGCCGGAATCTCTGGTGGGCACGGCAACCGGCGTGATCATCGGGCTTATCTATGCGCCGCTGCCCTACATGATCCTTGCGATGCTTGCTTCGATCGAAGGACTGCCGCGCAATCTGGAACACGCATCCGCTGTATGTGGCGCGTCACCTCTCAAGACCTTTCTCACGGTAACTCTGCCGCTTTCCATGCCAGGCGTCGTCACGTCGCTGTTGTTCGGCTTCGCGCTCAATGTGGCCGCCTATATCGTTCCAGCGATGTTAGGTGCGGGCAAGATTTCCATGTCTGGGCTGGTCATCCAGCGCGTATCGGTCGGCTTTGGTTCTATCGGTGGTAACTGGCCGCTGGCTGCGGCTCTGTCCGTCCAGTTGCTCGTCATCAGCATGGCCTTTTCGACCATTCTACTCAAACTCTTTACCGGCAGGAGGTGGCGTCGATGAATGCCCCGATCAAAAGCAAGGACAGTGCTATGACGCCGGGCAGGCTCATCCTGACCATCATATTCGCGCTAGGTCTCATCTTCATGATCGCCCCCATCATCGTGGTTGTTGCGACGTCCTTCACCCGTGGAGGCATCATTTCGTTTCCTCCGCAAGGGCTGGGCTTGCGATGGTATCACGCGGCGATGGCCCGAACAGACTTCATCTCGGCGCTCGGCACCAGCGTTCTCCTTGCGATCACCGTCAGTGCCTTCACGCTTGTAGTAGGCATTCTCGTCACATTGCCAATTGTTCGAGGCCGGTTCCGCGGACAAAAGCTGCTTGAAAATTATGTGCTGTTGCCGTTGTTTGTCCCCAATGTGGTCATCGGTTTTGCAGCACTGCCGATCATCAGCTATCTGGGACTGCTCGGCACGATGACTGCAGTGTTCGTCGTCTATGCGATTGTCATCCTGCCCTTTGTGGTACGCAGCCTGATAGGCTCGTTCCTGAGTGCCGACATGTCGCTTGAAAACGCTGCCCAGGTTTTCGGAGCCAACCCGATGCGGGCCTTTTTCGACACCACCCTGCAACTCTCCATCAGAGGCATCTTTGCGGCAAGCATCTTTGCAGTGGTTTCGGTGATGGACGAAGCGGTGATCATCAACTTTATCGGCGGCAACGATGTGGTCACCTTCCCGATGCGCTTTTTTTCCTATCTATCAGAAACCTATGACCCGATCGCCTCGGTCTTCGCCACCATCATGATCGTTGCCACAACAGCAATCATGCTGGTCCTCAACAAATTGATGAATTTCGACCAGTTGGCGCGAAATCTCGGAATGCAGAAACAGAAATAACCAAACCAGCAAATTTGGAAATATGCCATGACACAGAACCCCAAGCAGGACCTGAGCCTTGTCGTCGAGGATCTCGACATAAACATCAGGATCGCCCTTGAAACAGAACGCAACCCTGAGCTTGTCGAAGCTATTGCCACCCAATTGCCGCTCACCAGCCCCATGGGCCATGTGGTCATCTCGGGCGAAGGCATCTGGATGCCGACACGCCTCGTTTATCTGAGTCAGCCGAAAATGGTCCAGCGCCAGAAGGGCTCGGTCTATCTCAATGCCCCCGGTCAGTCGATCTGCATCACCTACGGCATCATCACGGAAACTGCGGTGGTCAACCAGTTCGGGGCCATTCCGGAGGATGACTTCCCGGCGCTTGAAAAGCTGGGACAGGCCGTATGGAAACTGACTGTCGAGCAGCCACGTCGCGTGCCTGTCATTGCAAAACTCGACTGGATCAAAAGCTGAGAGTGAGGAAAAAGATCATGAAAAAATGGCAAGAACTACAGGCCGAGCTTGAAGCGGAAATCGATGCGATCTGGCTTGACGAACCACTCGAAATTGAAAAACTCCGCCGAGGCGTCATGGACACCGGAGCGGGCAGCGGCGAGCAGGTCTTCAGCATTCTGGTCCATCTGGAAAGCTTTCTGATGCTGTTTGGCGCCAACGTCTTCTATCGCTTTGTGCGCCTTGCACATGACAAGACACTGGACGTCGATCAACTGCGCGCCACCGTGAAAGTGTTCGTGCATAAGCCCTTCAACGTGTTCGAATTCATGGGCGACATGGGCCTGCATCGTCTGCATGCTCTGGGCAATGACTACATCGAGGCGATTGACGATGTGGAGACCCTGGAAGATTTCATGGCCCTCACCGGTTCCATGCAGACCTACATCATCCGTCTGCACCGCTGGATCCACTTCTATTTTCCGTGGAACCTGGGTGTTGCCTTCCCGCATCACGATCCATCAGAATTCGGTGCCTTTGCGGAACGCCTCAAGGCTACCGAGAAATAGAGTTCCGATTTTCTAATTCCCTCTGCCACATTCCGTCCCCTTGTTCCTGACGGAATGTGGAACTACGAAGCCAGATGCCTTTTATCCCGGCAATGGTTTCGATACTCCTCTACTGGCTCCCCCAGTTCTCTGCCGACTTGTGGAGCCAACCTTGACGCATGTCCATCCGGGCATGCGTTTTTGTTTTTGCGCTCCTCTGGGCGTTTCGAATGCGCTTCTTCCTTCGTTCGAAAAACGATATTGGCGGCTTTGGCTTTTCAGGGATGCCCTCGAGAATTGCCATCCCTTTATCATCTCCTCATTCAAAAACTCACATTTCCTCGCAAGCCGGCGCAAGACCGGCAAGACGATGAATTCACCATTTGCAATCGCAAACAAGAAGGTTGGAACCATGAAAAATTGGCTTGCCATGCTTGGAATGACCGCTGTGGTCGGTTTTTCCGCAAGCGCATCTTTCGCCGCAGATATTGCCGTCCCTGATAAATTGAAAGATCAGGGAAAGATCATTTTCTGCTCGGATCTGAAAAGTCCTCCGAGCCAGTTTATCGCTGAAGACGGGCAGACTCCGACCGGCGTTGCCTATGACATGCTCGAGGGCATCGGTGAAGAGCTGAACCTGCCGATTGAAATGTTCAACGTTTCTTTCTCCGGCATTTTCGCCGCACTGGACTCAGGCCATTGCAACGGCATCATGGCATCGACCTCCAAGAACCCGACCCGTCTGGAAAAATACAATTTCGTCGATTACTGGTCTGTTCAGTCCGGTCTTCTGGTCAAGAAAGGCAATCCGGATCACCTGTCAACCTTTGAAGACCTCAGCGGTAAGCGGGTCGCCGTTCTGCTCGGATCTGCCAATGAGCGTCGTCTCAAGGCAGCCAATGAAAAGCTGACCGAAGCAGGCAAACCCGTCATGGAAATCGCCACATATCCGGGCAACACGACTGCATTCCAGGAACTCGATCTTGGTCGTGTTGATGCCATGGTGAGCGACACGCTCGTGCTCTCCTACTTCATGAACCGTTCCAACGGCAAATTCGAGATTGGCGGCGCACCAGTTCCTCCCGCAACCCTTGGCATCATTGTCGCCAAACAGGATGTTGATACAGCCAATGCATTCCGTGCAGCACTGGATGACATGGAAGCCACAGGCAAGCTGACCAAGATCATCGACAAGTGGGGTGTCGGCGACGGCCTCACCGTCTGTACCAGCACAAGCCCTTGTAAGTAATAATCTGATTATACGCTCCGGAGCAGTCATCCTCTCTGCTCCGGAGTATTCTGGAGTGTTTGGATGTCCGGTTTTCTTGATGCATTTTTCGGTAGCAATGGTGGCCCAGGCCTCATGTTTGACACCGATTATTTTCTGCAATTCGTCTTTTCGCCTTCGGCAGCGATGATGAAAGGCATGCTCCTCACAGTGATTGCTGCGGTCGTATCGCAACTTGGCGGCGTCACAGTGGGCGGGTTATTGGCGATCTCTGGCCTCAGCCAATCGCGTTTTTTCCGAGCGGTCAATCAAACCTACATCTTCTTCTTTCGCGGCACACCGGTGCTTGTCCAGTTGGTTTTGATCTATTTCGGTCTCCCCTATCTGCTCGGAGGCTTTGACCTGTTTCCCGCCCGCATCTACATCGGACCTTTCATTCTGCCAGGTGCTCTGGTCGCAGGCATTCTCACTTTCATGCTGCATGAAGCAGCCTATATGAGCGAGATCATCCGCGCGGGCATCCTGTCCATCGAAGAAGGGCAGGAGGAAGCCAGCAAGTCACTTGGCATGTCTCCGGCCAAAACCATGATGTATATCATCATGCCACAAGCGATCCGCGTCATCATTCCCCCTCTTGGCAACCAATTCAACCAGATGCTCAAGACAACATCTCTACTGAGCGTGATCGCTGTGCCGGAAATGTTCCGTATTACCGAGGAAATGCAATCGGCCACCTACAAGAGCTTTGAAGTTTATCTCGGTGTCTCAGTTTTCTATCTGGTCCTGACCGGCATCTGGACCATCATCCAGTTTCAAATCGAGCGGCATTACGGCCATAGCCGCAACCAGACCACTGCCATGGGAGTGTCTCAGCCATGACCCGTTTAAAAGACAAGATTGTAGAATGTGCCGATGTGGTCGCCGGCTTTAGCGACAAGGCGATCGTAAAGGGCGTCAATCTCGATGTCATTCGGGGCGAAGTGGTCGCCATCATCGGACCGTCCGGTTCCGGCAAAACCACATTCCTGCGCTGTATCAATCATCTACACCCCATCAGCAAGGGGGTCATCCGAGTCGATGGTGAATTTGTCGGCTATGAGGCCCGCGAAGACGGCCTTCTTCATCCCCTGCCCGAAAAGAAGATTGCACCGGCTCGCCGGAAAATAGGCTTCGTCTTCCAGCGCTTCAATCTGTTCCCGCACCGCACCGCGCTTGGCAATGTCACGGAAGCCCCTGTACGTGTGCTCAAGATGTCACGGGATGAAGCCAACGAGCGTGGCAAGGATTTATTACGCCGCGTAGGGCTTGGCGACAAGTTCGATTCCTACCCGAGTGCGCTGTCTGGCGGACAGCTGCAGCGCGTCGCTATTGCCCGTGCCCTTGCCATGAACCCCAAAATGTTCCTTTTCGACGAACCGACAAGTGCGCTCGACCCGGAGATGGTCGGAGAGGTGATTTCTGTCATCAAGGATCTTGCCAGTCAGGGCATGACGATGATCGCCGTCAGCCACGAGATGCGTTTCGTACGAGAGATCAGTGACCGCGTTGTGGTGTTTGATGAGGGCAAGATCGTCGAAACCGCGCCGCCGGAAAAGCTTTTCAATGATCCCGCAAGTGATCGTACACGCGATTTTCTTTCCAAGATTGCTTAAAGCGCAATCCAAACAAGACAAAAGATTGGAGAATTCATGTCTACTGTCAGTGACATCATCAAGAAGATCGAGGCGCAAATTGCTGCCTCCATGGACGCCGAGCCAGAAGAAATGCGCATGGTGCGCACCGGGGAGCATGGTGACAATGCTGGCTCCTACGGGCAGTATTTCGCCACGCTCGATATCTATGCAGGCATGATGCGTGACTATGCCGGTTATACCCTCTATCCGATGATCCGCATGGCACGGTCTGGAGACTATGACGCCAAGACGCTCGCCAATATGTTTGCGGCTTTCAGCCCCGCCTACCATAACTATCTGGGCTATTCGGGCGTGCGCAAACTGGGTGAATTTGCCGCTGCACTCGTTGATGCCTTCCCGGCCGCCAGCGTCGAAGAAATCGGTGACGGCCTGATTGCGCTCAATCGCTATGTGAACCGTCTGAACAGCTGGTCTCACCACTATTTTCCATGGGATCTGGGCGAGCATTTCCGCTATGACAGCATACCTGAAGAAGACGAGACATATTATGAGAGCGGACGTGATTTCGTTAAGGGTTCCATTGGCGATCAATATATCCGCATGACCTGGGAACCGCTCGGCATCACCGCAGTTGCCGAACTTGCGACAAGACAGAATCCCGAACTCTGCGCAGACCTGCTCAGCACCATTCCGTTTCGCGTGACTCAAGAGCACGCCGTTGTCACAGGTAAATCCATGTATGCTTGGACGCCGGCCATGTCTGTCGCACCCGTCGGCTGGCGCGAAATGATCCGCGAGGCTCCGTTTGGCCGCATGCGTTACTCCCAGAATACCGGTCAGAAGCTGATCATCCAGTATGGCCCGACCACCGAGGATCTCTATGCACCCGTCCTGGGGCAGATCCTGCCTGAATATCTCGACGGTCTCCACACGCTGGCCGAAAAGGTCTGGGATGCAAACTACAACAGCAAAGAACTGATCTGGCTAACGGTCGAGAAGATCTGAGCCGTCAGTGCTGAAAGGCTCTTCGCTCCTGACACAAACCGTCTTTAAAAAGTAACTGAAGACAAACTTGATATGTCTGGACAGGGACAACCCCGTTCAGACATTTCTTTTTCGGCCGAGAAGATCTGAAATAACCCACCGACGATAGCTACCAGATCGGGAAAAGCGACGGCACCTTCTCGATTGCACCAGATCATGCCTTGCTACAGCAATCAGATTGCAACACCCTCAAAAACTACTATTAGGCAATTTCCTCTGTGATAAATTGTCCGGTTTGTTTTGGTTCTAAAGGTACAAATGGCAATATTTCCACCTCTGAACCACCTTCATCAGTCCCCTCATAGCTATCGATTCATGACGTGATCAGGCACCTCTTCTCCTTACCTTGTGTAAGGGGGCGTTTGAGTGCGCCATCGCTCACGGAAACCGGGGAACGAATTGAGAAAACAGAGCCTGTTATTGCCGGCCTTGGCAGCCAGCCTTTGCCTTTCGAAATCGGATGCGGCATTGGCGGCCGGAGATCTGATCGTTGACGACGCCAACATCCCACATGCTGTAAACAATGTTGCCGTAACGTATGATACCGTTACCGTTGCCGACGGAGGTACCGGCACTCTGACCATTTCTGATGGTGGGTCGGTATCCAACACGGTCTACTGCTGTCTTCATATTGTCTTAGATACCGCGCCCAGGAACGCCACCAAAAACACGGAATGCATACCAGAGAGCATCAAACAGCATCTCAGGGGTTTGAAGGGGATACGCTCGCACCAGAAAGGCACGGCTGTGAGAGAGCTTAATATGAGCCACCTGCAGTTTAACACGTTCGCCTGCGACGGTTGCCCAATCCTCACTCCAATCAAATTGAAAAGCTTCTCCGGGCCGGAATACAAATGGCACAAAGGTACCGCGACCAAGGTAATCCTTGGTCTTCAGCAAGAAGGTTTCTTCCGTTTTGGGGTAGGTATCCCTGATATCAACCGGGACGGCAGCTCGATGATAATAAGTAGCTTTTCGACGATATAGGCGGGGATGGCCAGACATCTTTTCCATAGCTCCACTGTAACACTATTATGGAACAACGGGAAGCTAGAAGTCTGAAATATCAATAAGTTGTTGATGTTATTGACATCAAAATTGATATGGCGGAGAGAGAGGGATTCGAACCCTCGGAACGCTTGCGCGATCAACGGTTTTCGAGACCGCCCCGTTCGACCACTCCGGCACCTCTCCGCAACACTTTTTGAGCATTGTGTGGTCCAATATGGCTCAAAAAGGTGGCCGGACCATACACATCCATTCAGTCAAGCTCAAGACTCCAAACGAAAAAATCCCCACTCACGCACAAGAGACCATCAATTGAGAGCAGGATGCCTTTGCGGTTCCGTCAGATCTACCCCTATTTGGCCAACCAGAACGAGCTCAACTTAAAGCCAGGAGAGCCCCAGCATCACGATAAGAACAAGCTGGGCCAGTATAGCAAGAATAAAGAAGTAACTGCGCAAACTGGGATTCTTGCGCGTTGCCACGAGATAATAGGTAATCATGTGAGCCAGCCGACCGCCCACATAGACCCAACTCAGCAGAGCAAGCCAAAAGGCATCAAAGCCTGTCATGGCAGCAAGGATGATGAGGCCGATCATAAAAGGCACATTCTCAATGGAATTCATGAAAGTGCGATGGCTTCTGAAAACGAAGGATTCAGGCCCTAATGACTCATCGACAATGCCGGGCACATAGGATTTCTGTGCTCGATGCGCGACGGCCGCCACCAGCGATTGCACGAAGACCATCACCAACAAGGCGTAAACAGCCACGAATGCCCCACCGTAGCTGGTGAAGGCAGAAAATCCTTCTTTCATGACAAAGCAATCCTTTCCAAACGACATTTATAATATGATCAACCATGTGGGATCCGGCTCGGTAGCCTTCAAGGCCAGATTTAAAGCCCCTCCTAACAAGGCAAAAACCGCAGCTTTTTCTTGACTCTGATGCCTTTCCAAGTATATTGCCCGAGAATTCAAGGCGTGGACGCGAATCCGCGCCCTTTTGCTTGTCTGATTTTAAATCAACAAATCTTTGATTTTATTAGCCAAACAAGCTTCCTATTAACTGACTGAAAAAAGACAGACCCGCCGATTGGAAAATCCCGGAGCCTGGACTGAACGGAGAAAAAAATGTTCGCAGTCATCAAAACCGGTGGTAAGCAGTACACTGTTTCCCCCGAAGATATAATCAAGGTCGAAAAGCTCGAAGGCGAAGCTGGCGAAACCGTTGTTTTTGACAGCGTTCTGCTGGTTGGCGGCGAAGGCGAAGCTGAAGTTGGCGCTCCTCTGGTTGATGGCGCTTCCGTAGCAGCTGAGATTGTTGATCAGGGCCGTGGCCGCAAGATCATCATCTTCAAGAAACGTCGTCGTCAGAACTCGCGTCGCCGCAATGGCCATCGCCAGTATTTCACCACCGTCAAGATCTCCGAGATCCTGACCGGCGGTAAAGCACCTGCGAAAGCAGCCAAGAAAGCAACCCCAGCCAAAGCTGAAGCCGCTCCGGCAGCAGCTGCGCCTGTTGCCGCTGCTCCAGAAGGCGAAAAAGACGACCTGAAGAAACTGAAAGGTCTCGGCAAGGTCATGGAAGGCAAGCTGAATGATCTGGGCATCACCACATACGCTCAGATTGCTGCCTTCACTGCTGAAGACATCGAAAAAGCCGAAGAAGCCCTGAGTGCAAAAGGCCGCTTCGAACGTGATAACTGGATCGAGCAGGCCGCTGCTCTTGCAGCCGAGAAATAAGATAGAGACCAGGAGACACCAAAATGGCACATAAAAAAGCAGGTGGTTCATCCCGTAACGGTCGCGATACAGCCGGCCGTCGTCTGGGCGTGAAAAAGTTTGGCGGTGAAACTGTCATCGCAGGCAACATTATTATTCGTCAGCGCGGCACCAAGTGGCATCCGGGCAACAATGTCGGTATGGGCAAAGATCACACCATTTTTGCGACCACCGAAGGCAACGTAGAGTTCAAGACCAAGTCTAATGGCCGAACTTACGTGTCCGTGAACCCGATGGCGGAAGCGGCTGAATAACACTGGCATGAACATAATACGATTTGCCGGTGTCCCAGACCCCGGCAAATCGAAAAGCCTCCCTCCTGAAAAGGGCTAAAGAGGCAAAAGATTTAAAGGGGAGATGGGACACCATCTTCCCTTTTTCTTTTGACCTTACCCAAGCCCTTAGGAGGGACAAAATGTTGGAAATAGACGAAAGCTTAAAGCAGACCGAACCTGACTGTAGAGAGGGTTCGGAAAGCAAACCTTTCCTGTTGCGCCACCCAGCTCGCACAGATCTGGAAGTGCTGGTCGCTCTGGCAAATACTCCGGCCATGACCAAGAACCTTTGCAGCAACTGGCTGCCGATTTCCGCCAAAGGGGCGGACTCATGGTTCCTCAATCAGACGGAAAAGACAGACCCGACGGAATTTCCTTTCATCATTACCGATATGAAAGGCGCCATGATCGGCGTGATTTGCCTGCTTCTCGAAGAGAACCGAAAGCAGGCTGAAATCAGCGTGATCATCAACCGCGACCAATGGCAGCACGGCTATGCCACACGAGCCATTCAGGCTGTGGCAGACTTTGCATTTTCGAGCCCGAACATCAACCAACCAACCCTCGAGGCGCTGATGGCGCAATGCAGGGTTTCATGCGGCAGCTCCCGACGTGTTGTCGAGAAATGCGGCTTTCAATATAGCGGCACCGGTATGGCGCATTCCCAGCACTATAACGGCATGATCCCTATCGACCGCTATCGCCTCGACAGAGGAGTCTGGTACGCCCTGCGGAACTGGTCTGGCATGGGCCAGTCAAACGCATGGTCCTTCGGCCCCAACAGCGGGCCAAAAACCTATAGCCTGAAAGGAGCAGCATGATGAGAATCCCTGATCTGGCGAGTGACCGGCTTGTCTTGCGCCCTCTGCGCCCAAGCGATGCACCAGACCTTGTAAAATATTGTCAGGATATCGAGGTTTCGAAATATCTGGCTGTGATGCCCCACCCATATCCTGAAAATGCCGCCAACGATTGGCTGGAAAAACAGGATAAAGGGGTCGCCGGAATCAACATGGCCATCACCAAAGATGACACCCTGATGGGCATCGTTGGCATAAAGGCTTCCAGCGAACGGGACGTCGGCATCTTTGCACCAACCATAGGCTATTGGCTTGCGACCGCCTATTGGGGCAAAGGCTTCATGCAAGAGGCCGTGCGCCGTCTGCTCGACTGGTACCTGCCGCTCGAACCGACGGAAAAGATGTGCGCGGCAGCTTTTGAAGACAACCCGCGCTCGATCAATCTCCTGCGCAATCTCGGCTTTGAAGAAGTCCGCCGCGATACCGGATACAGCGTCGCCCGAGGCGAGAAAGTACCCGAAATCATCATGCAGCTGACCTCGGAACGGTTTCTGCAGATGGGCTGTGCCTGACAAGACACGCCCCTTTCGTAAGGTCAAAACAGGCCGCACCCCACAAAAGCACGGGTGCGGCCCTTCGCTACAACGATTGGCTATTGGCTTGGAACCCCATGCTGGGGTATAGGCTGTAACAATGAAACCGCGCAAAGCCAGCGTTTGGAGCAACCACTCCTTCGCAATCGGCCAGAGCACCATGTCCGGGCACATGGCCCGTAAGACAAAGACGCGGCAAAACCGATAGAAAAGATCCGGTCCGAATTTGGCCGGACATCAAGCGTGAGCCCGAAAGCTCAACGACACAACGAGGCCAAATAATGAAATTTCTCGACCAGGCAAAGGTTTATGTTCGCTCCGGAGATGGCGGAGCTGGCTGTATTTCCTTCCGCCGTGAAAAATATGTCGCATTGGGTGGCCCCGATGGTGGAGATGGAGGCAAGGGCGGTGACGTAATCGTTGAATGCGTCAACGGTCTCAACACGCTCATCGACTATCGCTTCAAACAGCATTTCAAAGCCGAAACCGGCATGCATGGCATGGGCCGCAACCGCAATGGCCGCAAAGGCAAGGATGTTGTGTTGCGCGTACCGGTCGGCACCCAGATTCTGGATGAAGACAACGAGACCGTCATCGCCGATCTGACCGAAGAAGGCCAGACCTACACCCTTGCCAAGGGCGGCAATGGTGGCTTTGGCAACACCCATTTCAAATCAGCCACCAATCAGGCGCCGCGCCATGCCAATCCGGGCCTTGAAGGCGAAGAAGCTTATATCTGGCTGCGTTTGAAGCTGATTGCCGACGCTGGCCTCGTGGGCCTGCCCAATGCAGGCAAATCTACATTCCTTTCTTCGGTTTCCTCAGCCAAGCCAAAAGTCGCCGACTATCCATTCACCACCCTGCACCCCAATCTGGGAGTGGTGGGCATTGATACGCGCGAGTTTGTCATGGCCGACATTCCCGGTCTGATTGAAGGCGCTCATGAAGGACTTGGCATCGGCGACCGCTTTCTTGGTCATGTGGAGCGTTGCCGCGTTCTGCTGCATCTGGTTGACGCAACCCAGGAGGACTATCTCGATGCCTATCGCGTTATCCGTGGGGAACTGGAAGCCTATGATGAAGGTCTGGGTGAAAAGGACGAAATCGTTGCACTGACCAAGATCGACTCCTTGACCGAAGAAGATATTGCTGAAAAAGTGAGCGCGTTCGAAGCCGCCTATGGCATTCGTCCGCACGCCATTTCCGCAGTTGCCAAAACCAACATGGACACAATTCTGCGCGCCCTTCTGGAAAAGATCGATTCTGAAAATACGCGCGAGCAACTGGCAGATCAGGAGCCGGCACCTTGGCGACCGTGAAGGCCAAACGCCTTTGATAGCCGTCGTGGAGTGGATGCAGACGCCCGGCGGCTTGGACCCAGTTACCAGCAACGTCGGCCTGACCTCTCGGGCCTTTAAGAGACGGACTTCCAAGTGAGACTCGAGGATCAAAAGAGAATTGTCGTCAAAATCGGATCGGCAACTCTTGTAGACGAAAAAACCGGACGCCTACGCGCCGCCTGGCTGCAAACCCTGATCGATGACATAGCCATGCTGTATGAGCAGGGCAAGGAAATCATTATTGTTTCGTCTGGCGCCATCGCGCTTGGGCGACGCAAGATCGCCCTGCCAAAGGGCAAGCTGAGACTGCATGAAAGCCAGGCTGCGGCCGCCATCGGCCAGATTGCTCTGGGCGAAGCCTATGCGGACGCCCTGCACAAGGTCGATCTGACAACAGGGCAGGTTTTGCTGACCTTGAGCGACACCGAAGAGCGCCGCCGCTATCTCAATGCCCGCGCAACG
Organism: uncultured Cohaesibacter sp.; assembly: GCF_963682185.1. Classification (NCBI taxonomy): domain Bacteria; kingdom Pseudomonadati; phylum Pseudomonadota; class Alphaproteobacteria; order Hyphomicrobiales; family Cohaesibacteraceae; genus Cohaesibacter; species uncultured Cohaesibacter sp. Next base: position 2,313,573 of record NZ_OY821667.1, read on the forward strand.
CTGGCGACCATGCTCAAACTGGGCGCTGTGCCGATCATCAATGAGAATGACACGGTCGCCACGACGGAAATCAAGTTCGGCGACAACGACCGCCTTGCCGCCCGCGTCGCCACCATGATCAGCGCCGACTGCCTCATCTTGCTCTCCGACATCGACGGTCTCTATACCGCCCCGCCTGCCCAAGACCCTGACGCGCAACATATTCCGGTGATCGAGCATATCACGCCGGAAATTGAGGCTATGGCAGGAAGTGCTGGCTCGGCCCTTGCCAAAGGCGGCATGACCACGAAGATCGCAGCCGCCAAGATTGCGGTGAATGCCGGCACCGCCATGATCATTGCCAATGGCAGCGACTATAATCCGCTAAGGGCCATCATGAATGGCGCCAAACACAGCTGGTTCGAGCCCAAATCCAACCCGATCACCCAGCGCAAGCGCTGGATCAACGGCAATCTGGAGCCCCACGGCACCATCACGCTGGATGAAGGCGCGGTGCATGCGCTGATGTGTGGCAAAAGCCTGCTTCCTGCCGGGGTTACCCATCTGGAAGGCGATTTCGCCAAGGGCGATGCGCTGATCATTCTCGATTCTGCCGGTCTTGAAATCGCACGCGGCCTTGTCGCCTATGACCGTTCAGAAGCCGACCAGATCAAGGGCTGCAAATCTTCGCAGATCGCTGACATTTTGGGTTATGATGGCCGGGCGGAGCTGATCCATCGGGACGATATGGTCCTGAGCGGAGCGGACCACGCAGACCACATCGACCATTCAGATCATGCCGATCATAGTTGAAACGCAACCATCAACCCCGTAAAGCCAAAGACAGCTGAGAGCGCGCATGGCAAGACACCTTGCCGAAAATCCGCCAAACGCCTATATCCGCAGACATAAAGTCACTTTCCCGAAGGGGGACACGCCATGAATGATATGACAGGGACTGTTACCGAAATCATGACCGCGCTGGGGGCCAAGGCCCGCAAGGCAGCGCGCCATCTGGCCAATGCCCCGACGGAGCAAAAGAACGCAGCCCTCAGTCAGGCAGCCGCCGCCATGCGCGCTGATGTGCCTGCCATTCTGGAGGCCAATGCCAAAGATATTGCCAAGGGCAAGGAAGATGGCATGACCGAGGCCTTCCTCGATCGTCTAACGCTGAGCGCCGACCGCATCGAAGCCATCGCTGCGGGCCTTGACGCCATCGTCGCCCTACCCGACCCTGTCGGCACCATCATCACCGGCTGGGATCGTCCCAACGGTCTGCATATCGAGCGTGTACGCACCCCGCTCGGCGTCATCGGCGTCATTTATGAAAGCCGCCCCAATGTCACCGCAGATGCAGGAGCGCTCTGTCTGAAAGCTGGCAACGCATCCATTTTGCGCGGTGGCTCGGACAGCTATCATTCTTCCCGCGCCATCCATGCCTGTCTGGCCAAGGGGCTTGAGAGCGCCGGCTTGCCTGCCGATTGCATCCAGATTGTCCCCACCACAGATCGGGCCGCCGTTGGCGAAATGCTCAAGGGGCTGGATGGCAATCTTGACGTGCTCGTTCCCCGCGGCGGCAAAGGGCTGGTCGGTCGTGTGCAGTCTGAAGCGCGGGTGCCCGTCTTTTCCCATCTGGAAGGCATTTGCCATATCTATATCGACAAGGAAGCCGAGCCTGAAAAGGCGAAGGCCATTACGCTCAATGCCAAGATGCGCCGCACCGGTATTTGTGGTGCCGCCGAGACTTTGCTGATTGATCGTTCCATTGCCAATACCATCGGCAAGGACGTGCTGCAAACCCTCAGCCAGGCAGGCTGCGTGGTGCGCGGCACCGATGAGATCAAGGCTCTTCTGCCTGCCGCAGAACCGGCCAGCGATGAGGATTGGTCAACAGAATATCTCGACGCCATCATCTCGGCAAAGATCGTGGACGGTGTCGACGCCGCCATCGACCATATCGCCCAATACAGCTCGCACCACACCGAGAGCATCATCACGGAGAATACCGTGGCCGCCGACAAGTTCCTAAAGGAAGTGGACAGCGCCATCGTTATGCACAATGCGTCCACCCAGTTTGCCGATGGTGGCGAGTTCGGCATGGGCGCTGAAATCGGTATCGCAACAGGCCGCATGCATGCGCGTGGACCGGTTGGTCTGGAGCAATTGACCAGTTTCAAATACCGAGTGCACGGGTCAGGGCAGACACGCCCCTGATTTCAACATCTCATCCACACGGATTTGGCCCTTTGCCCCACCCCTCTTTTCCAGTCGGTTGACGCGATGACACGATCCCGCATTTATCCTCATGATCTTCCGCTCGTCGCGCCGGGCATGCGCATCGGCCTTTACGGAGGCAGTTTCAATCCAGCCCATGAGGGTCACAGGCATGTGGCTCTCACGGCGCTCAAACGCCTGCAGCTGGATCGTATCTGGTGCCTGGTCACACCAGGCAACCCGCTGAAAGATATAAGGGAACTGCCACCCCTTGAAACAAGACTGGCTGATACGGCGCGTATCATGGATCACCCGCGCATCGATATCACCGGGGTTGAGGCCAAGGCAGGCACGCATTTCACCGCAGAAACACTGGACTGGCTAGGCACACGATCAAAAGGCGCTCATCTGGTCTGGTTGATGGGGGCGGACAATCTTAAGCAGTTTCACAAATGGCAAAGATGGGAGGATATTTTCAACAGAATCCCTGTTGCCATTATAGACCGTCCCGGCTACAGTCTCTCACCGCTTAACGCACTGGCAGCGCGGAACTTTGCATGGGCGCGGCTTCCTTCTCGCAAGGAGGCGACACTCGCGACTTCGCAATGTCCGGTTTGGACCTTCATTTATGGTCCGCGCTCGGAATTGTCTTCCACCGCACTAAGGCAAAGCACGAAAGTCCAAGGCACGCATAACGCGCAAGAGCCTTGAAAATGTCACATAGCATGACTTATTCTTATGGGGCGAAGATTCGATCCGTGATCAGTCTTGGCCCTGTCCATGTCCGTTCATCCACCCTGATCGGCTGATGAACGGGAGAGAAACTGTCTGCAGTTTGATTCAAGAGGTATATTCCTGTCCACCGCAGCACAAATGGAGATCATGCCAGAAGGTCCGTCTCCCATCCGTCTCGTTTCGGGTCGCAAGGATCCTGAACAGGCGCTCGCAGTCATCCTCTCGAGCCTTGACGAAGCCAAGGCCGAAGATATTCTGTCAATTGATCTGCGCGGCAAGTCCGCACTTGCCGACTATATGGTCATCACATCCGGTCGTTCCCACAGACATGTCGGTGCCGTTTCTGATCGTCTCCTCAGAGACCTCAAGGACAATGGCTTTGGCAGCGCCAATGTGGAAGGTCTGCCCAATTGCGATTGGGTGCTGATCGACACCGGCGACGTGATCGTTCACATCTTCCGTCCAGAAGTACGCGAATTCTACAACATCGAAAAGATGTGGGCCGCGGACGCAGACGAAGATCTGTAATCCCGTCTGACAGACTGGTCTCTTGATATGACGGTCTGACCGATACCCAAATCGGCCAGATTTCCCGCAGAGACCAGCCGGAAAGAGGATGATGAAGCTACTAATCAGCGCTATCGGGCGGCAAAAGGCTGGCCCCGAAACGGATCTCGTTGCGCGCTATCAGGACCGAACCCAGAAAGCTGGCAGGAATCTCGGTCTCTATGGACCTGATATCCTTGAGTTCACCGAAAGCCGCGCCCGCAAGACCGCCGAGCGCAAGGCGCAGGAAGCCGAGCAGACTCTGGCCGCTTTGCCAACGGGCACCTTCATCGTCGCGCTGGATGAGCATGGCAAGAACATGTCCAGCGAAGATTTTGCCAAACTGATAGACAGGGAACGCAATCAGGGAACGCCGGCCATGGCCTTCTGCCTTGGCGGACCTGATGGACACGGCCAGCAACTGCTGGGTGCGGCCAATGCAAAGCTGGCACTGGGCGCCATGACATGGCCTCACCAGATCGCGCGTATTCTTCTCTCCGAGCAGATTTACCGCGCCATGACCATTCTCTCGGGCCATCCTTATCATCGCAGCTGACCTATCCGTCCAAAAGTCGTCACAAAAGGTCGATATTTGCAGCCTTTTCACGCATAGACGATTCCACCCGTCAAGGGCATGCACTAAATTGCAGACAAATCGGCGCAACAGGTGATTCGGGTGCGAGACAAAAAGGCAAGCAGACCCACTCTGAGAACAAAGTCATGCACAAGGTCGTTCCTCGGCCTTGCCTTTGCGGTTGTCACTCTGCTCACCCTGACATCCCACACAGGGCTTGCCCAGGATGCGCAACCGCTTCCGACCCCTGCACCCAATTCAGCAACGTCAATCCCGGATACAGAGGAAAAAGAGCCGCCGCAGAAGACCGAAGCCGAACAGCAGGCGGAACGGGCTCTGGAAGCGCGCCTGAAGGCGCGCAAGGATCAGGAAGAGGCCCTTGCAAACCTGGAATCCAGCATCGCTCTCTCTCAAAAGCGACAGCAAGAACTGAGCGCGGAAATCGACCAGCTGAAATCAGACCGGGAAACCATTCAGAGCGATATGATCGCCACCGGCGAACGAATTTCCAATCTGGAAAGCTCCATTTCGCAGCGCGAAGACCGGCTCAGAGTGCTGTTTGAAGACCAGACAGAGCTGAAGGTTTCGCTGGCTGAAGAACGGGATTCCCTTTCCGAAATCCTGGCGGCGCTGCAGAGAATTGGCCGAAATCCGCCACCAGCCCTTGTCATTCGCCCCAATGAAGCGCTCGACGCCGTGCGCTCTGCCATCCTTCTTTCTACGCTGGTTCCCGAAATCCGGGTGGAGGCCAACGCGTTGGCGACCCAGTTGGCAGAAATGATCCGATTGCAAAAAGACATCGAAGAAGAAAAAGACGCGCTGCAATCCAGCCTCTCCAGCCTTGAAGAAGAAAATGAGCGCCTCGCCCTGCTGATTGAAAAGAAGAAGTCTCAGGAGTCGAAAACCGCTCAGGCAGCAGAGCAGGAGCAGCAGAAGACATCCGAACTGGCAGCCAGAGCCCGGACGCTTGAGCAACTCATCAATAGTATGGAACAGGAAATCGAAGCAGCCCGCATTGCCGTCAAGGAAGCGCAGGAAGCAGAGAAAAGAGCCCTTGAGCAAGAAATTGAAACAAAAAAGCAGAAGATAGCCGCATTAAAAGATGCTGCTCGCCTTTCTCCTGCCATACCTTTTGTTAAGATGAAAGGCCTTATGCATTTACCTGCCAATGGTGCAATTTTAAAAGCCTATGGCAATGATGATGGATTTGGTGGCCAAACCAAGGGCATGTCGGTTGCGACACGCATTGGTGCACAGGTCTCCAGCCCGGCCGATGGTTGGATTGTCTATGCAGGCCCCTTCCGCTCGTTTGGGAAACTCTTGATTATCAATGCCGGAGGCGGCTACCATATCGTTCTGTCAGGAATGGACGAAGTATATCCCGAAGTAGGGAGTTTTGTTTTGGCCAATGAACCTGTAGGAAAGATGCAGCAGACAAGACTGGCTTCCAGCGATTTACTGGATGCAAGCGCCTCGCGGCCAGTTTTATATATTGAATTGAGAAAAGATGGTGTTGCGATCGATCCTTCACCATGGTGGACAGCAGATTTGAAGGAAAAGGCAGACGGATGATCCGGAAACTTTCACTATTGCTAATCGGCGCTCTCATGGGAGCTGGTCTGGTCGTGACCCTTTCAGTTGCCTCTTGGGAGGCGACAGGCACCGCCAACGCCGCAAGTTCGGACACCTATCGCCAACTGAATCTGTTTGGTGATGTGTTTGAGCGCGTTCGGCGCGAATATGTCGAGATTCCCGACGATGACAAGCTGATCGCTTCAGCCCTCAACGGAATGCTCACCTCCCTTGACCCGCATTCGAGCTACATGTCTCCGGACAGCTTCGAAGACATGACCGTTGAAACGCAGGGCGAATTCGGCGGACTGGGCATTCAGGTGACCATGGACAAGGGCGTCGTCAAGGTTATCTCCCCGATGGATGACACCCCGGCTCATGCCGCAGGCATTCTGGCCGATGACTATATCACCCATCTGGATGGCAAACCCGTACGCGGCATGACCCTCAGCGAGGCTGTCGACAAGATGCGCGGCCGGGTTGGCACCAAGATCAAGCTGACGATCGTGCGTGAAAATGTCGAAAAGCCGATCGAAGTGGAAATCACACGCGAAATCATCAAGCTGACCTCAGTCAAGTTCAAGGCTCAGGGCGACATTGGCTATATCCGCATTACCCAGTTCAATGGCCAGGCCTTTGCCGGTCTGACAGATGCCATCGAAAAACTGGAAGGGGAAATCGGGCAAGACAAGATCAAGGGCTACATCCTCGACCTGCGGTCCAACCCGGGCGGCCAGCTGGATCAGTCTATCGCTGTGGCCGACACTTTCCTTGATCAGGGCGAGATCGTCTCCACCCGCGGTCGCAACAAGGAAGAAGTCAAGCGCTACTATTCCCGCGCTGGCGATCTGGCCAAAGGTCATCCGCTTATTGTGTTGATCAATGGTGGCTCCGCATCCGCATCCGAGATTGTTGCCGGTGCCCTGTCTGATCATCATCGTGCTACGCTCATTGGCTCCAAGTCGTTCGGCAAGGGATCGGTACAGACCATCATCCCGCTCTCCAACAATGGCGCCATCCGCCTCACCACGGCGCGCTACTATACCCCGTCTGGCACGTCCATTCAGGCCAAGGGTATTGTGCCGGATATCTTCGTCAAACAGGAACTGCCTGACGATCTCAAAGACAAGTTCCCGCAGACGACGACCACGGAAGCCACGTTGAAAGGGCATCTGGAAGCTGAAGGCGAAAGCGAAACAGCAACCGATGCGCTGCTTGGTGAAGAGGAAACCGGCGAAGAAGCAAAGGATGAAAAGGAAGCCTATTCCCCATCCTATGTGCCTGTTGAAGCTGAAAAAGACACCCAGCTTCAGTTTGCTCTTGAGCTGATGCGCGGTGAAATCACCAATGAAGCGTTCCCTCCCAAAGGGGAAACAGAATAAAGCACTATCAAGGGTGGGCTGAACAGCCCACCTTCACCCTCTTTTGAGGAGACGGATCATGGCGGCGAGTGATCTGAGCAAGCCTCTGGGCCAAGATCAAAGCGAAGCATCCGGAATAAGCCGGTTGTTCATGTTTGGCTCCTTCGGGTTGCTGGCGCTGGTTCTGCTTGGTCTTACATCCGTGATCATGCTGACAGACAATCCCGATGGAGGATTGCCAACCCAAGAAGTTGACCTGAACGCTTCGATCGATACCGATTCCCGTATTGGGGTTGCTGGCATTCGCCCCAGCATCAAGCCGGGTATTCCCGAAACGGCCCGCCCCGATCAACAGGATTCTCCTTCGCCACAGCTTGAACAAGCCATGCCGGCAAACGCCAACACGTCTGACGAGATTCGCGTGCTTGACCCTGCCGACCCCAGCTTGAATTCGGCTACGGCAACCAACGGCACAGTGCCCTATGAAGCCTTTGCCCGCCCGATCAACACGGACGCCATTGCCGGACTGCCCAAAATCGCCATTATCGTGGATGGCCTCGGCCTTTCTCAAACCACGACAGAAGAAGCCCTGACTCTGCTCACACCGGACATAACTCTGGCCTTCGCCCCTTATGGCAACAGCCTTTCCCGCTGGACACGCAAGGCACGCAGTCAGGGCCATGAGTTGCTCGTGCAGGTTCCCATGGAACCCTTTGACTATCCCAACAATGACCCAGGCCCGCACACCCTTCTGACCTCGGCCAATGCCGAGGCAAACAAGGCCAACCTCAATTGGGTGCTGGAACGCTTTGATCAATATGTTGGCGTCATCAACTATATGGGCGCCCGCTTTGCCACCGATGAGCTGGCGGGCTCGGAATTCATGACCGAGTTGAAGAATAAAGGCCTTCTTTATGTCGAGAATGGCTCTTCTGGCCGCAGTCATCTCAACACCATAGCCAGCAAGATGAGCATTCCCAATCTGCGCTCGGATCTCGTCATCGACTTCCGGGGCCGCCCCTCGGACATCGAAACCCGCCTTGTTCAGCTCGAATCCATCGCGCAGGAAAGCGGGTCTGCGCTTGGTGTTGCCTCGGCCTTCCCCACCTCGATCAGATCCATTTCCGACTGGACCCAGTCCCTGCGGCAGCGTGGCTTCGCACTGGTGCCCGTCACCACACTCCTGAAGCAATAAGGCACCCAAGATGGCCAAAAAAGATAATCTGCCCTACCGCGATTGTGCGGGTATCTGCTTGTTCAATCATGAAAACAAGGTCTGGATCGGCAACCGCTATGGCGCATCCGAACTTGAGAACAGCGATTATACCTGGCAAATGCCCCAAGGTGGCATAGACAAGGGCGAGGAGCCCCTCCAAGCGGCAATTCGTGAACTCTACGAGGAAACCTCCATCAAGTCCGTATCGCTTATCAGAGAGGCGCCTGACTGGCTGTATTATGACTTTCCCGATCATGTGGTGAAGGCAGGCAAAATAGGCAAGTTCAAGGGCCAAAGACAGAGATGGTTTGCCTTTCGCTTTGAAGGCGACGAATCCGAAATTGACGTAATCAATCCAGCCAAAGGCAAGCATCCGCAGGAATTTGAAGACTGGCGCTGGGAAACCTTGACCAAAACACCAGACCTCATCGTTCCTTTCAAACGCGAAGTCTATCTTGATGTCGTCAAGGCCTTCGCTGATCTGGCAGATTGAACCGATAGCCGCAAGCCACCCACAAAAAAGAGGCTGCGCCGCGCAGCCTCAAAAGATGTTGGGGGACTTTTCTTATCGTTGCTCGCTCACCATTTATGCATTGCGCACCTGCTCCATGAATTTATCGACTTCAGCCTTGAGCAGAGCGGATTGTTTGTTCAGCTCTTCTGCGGCCCCCATCACTTGAGAAGACGCAGCCGCAGCCTCCTGCGAGGCTTTGGAAACGTGCTGAATATTCTCGCTAACAACCTCGGTTCCCTGAGCTGCATGGAACACGCTGCCCGAAATTTCCTTAGTTGCAGCATTCTGTTCCTCCATCGCGGACGCGATGGCTGCTGAAATCTCATCCAGAGATTGAATGACATGAGAAACCTCATCCATGGAGATGGATGCATCGCGTGATGCGGTCTGGATCTCGTCAATCTGCTTGGCGATTTCGTCGGTCGCCTTGGCCGTTTGCCCGGCAAGCGCCTTGACCTCGCCAGCCACCACGGCAAAGCCCTTACCAGCCTCTCCGGCTCTCGCAGATTCGATGGTCGCGTTGAGCGCCAGAAGGTTTGTCTGCTCGGCGATAGAGGAAATCATTTCCACCACCTTGCCAATCTTGGACGACGTCTCAGCCAGCGTGGCCATCTGCGCCGTTGTCTGGGTCACCTTGCCTGCCGCATCACGCGCACATTTGGACGCCTGAAGCACTTGCTCGCTGATCTCGCCAATCGTGCTCGTCATCTCCTCCGTTGCTGTGGCAACCGTCTGAACATTGCCCGAAGTCTGCTGAGAGGCAGCCGAAGCGTCCGTTACCTGTTTGGCCGTCCGCTCGGACACGTCAGACATCGACTTGGCACTGGCATTGAGCTCGGTAGACGCAGCGGACACGGTCTGGACAATGCTACCCACATGGGCGTCGAAATCATCGGCCATGGAAAGCATCATCTGACGCTTCTCTTCTTCGTTGCGCCGCTTCTGCTCTTCCTGCTCGGCCTCAAGCGCACGCGCCCGGATCGCATTCTGCTTGAAGACCTCCACCGCAGCAGCCATTCTGCCCAGCTCATCACCCCGTTCTAGTCCTGGCACCTGAACTTCCAGATCGTCATGCGCCAGACGGCCCATGCTTGAGGTAAGCGCAACAACTGGCTTGGTAATGCCACGAGCGATAACAAACGCACTCACAAGACCGGCAAGCAATGCAGCAGCCCCAACGCTCAGCAGCATCAAGTGAAAATCATCGATCTGCTTGTTGACGCCTTCCTGTGTGCTCTCCTCTTCGGCTTTGGCAGAGACAGTAATGGCTTTCGCAGCAGCCATAATCTCTGAAGCACCCTCATCCAGGGTCTCCAGCCTGATGCGCTGGCTTTCTTCGATCGCCTCTACCATCTTTTGGAAAGATGACTGGTAAAGCTGAGCATTCTTGAGGGCTAGCTCCAGCTTGAACTGGTCCTGCTCTCCGATGATCACCCCGCGCATTTGCACAAGCTTGTTTTGCAATTCGGTCAGATATTGCGTGACTTTGGTTGCGGCTTCTCTTTCTCCATCTGACCAGAAGTGCATGACAGATAGTCGTGCGAGCAGCATGCTTTCCTGCGCATCCCCGATCTTGTTGAGCAAGGATAGCTGGCTGTTGGAAAATGCGCCTTCATGGATCGTGTGCAAGGCGTCGGTGATGATATCTCCCGTAGGCGTAAGAATATCATAGAGCTGATGATGGGTTTCTTCCTTTAGCCTCGTGATATCATCGAACCCATCTTTATAGTCCCCTAGCCTATTCTCGATTTTGTTGAGCAGCACCACGCGATCCGGCTTTTGCAACTCATCGTGCGCGTCCACCATCAGATTCTGAATGACATCAAATCGGGCTTTATACTCCCTTTCAGCTTCCTTTGCGGCAGCTTGAGACGTCGTTCCAACATATTCACGCGCCGCCAGCTGAATTTCCGTTACGGCTCTTTGTATATCGGATACCAGAAGTGCATCTCCGGCCTTGTCACCATAGAACAAGATGTTTTCTTCCAAGCCAGTCAGCTTTGAATTTCCGTAGATCGTCAAACCGGCAAGAAGGCAGAGCACAATGGCAAAACCCAAATAAATCCGCGCACCAATTTTCAAATTTCGAAAAAAGAAGCCCCCGCTCTTTTGCGAAGCGCCCGGAGAAATCAACGGAGCACTAACAAGAGAGGCACTACCCTCAGTTGATTGTAACGACATGCCAAGTTCCCCCAGAAACTACACTTCTAGATGAGGTGAATCAGAAAACAACCTCAAGACTTGGTTAGCATGGTTAACAATTGGTTAATTTATATTAAAGGAAATATCAGAGAAATTAACGATTTGAATATAAACGTTAATTTAAATTGACAAATTGTTAAAAAAAACAGATGAACAGAGAGAAACATTAAAAACAAAAAAGTACAAAACCTTACTGTCTAAAATTTTACAATTGTATCTTAAATGTATATTTTGAAATATTTGATCTTTCAGGCATGAATTTAATCAATATTCATTATAATACAAAAAATAAAAGGCCATGCATACTAAGCACGGCCTTTCTCAAATATCCGCTCCAGGAAAGGTTAACCCTCTCTGACATGAGAAATGAAGCTCTGAACCTCAGACTTCAAAAAGTCTGATTGCTTTGCCAGTTCACGAGCCGCAACCATAACATGTGATGATGCTTGCGAGGCTTCCTGCGACGCCTTGGAGACCGAATTGATGCTATTGTCGACAATTTCCGTCCCTTGCGCAGCCTGATGGATCGAGCTTGAAATCTCGCTCGTGGCAGCATTTTGCTGCTCCATGGCCGAGGCGATTGTAGCCGTAAATTCGTCCAGCTTCTGAATAACCTGACTGACATCATTCATAGACAAGGATGCCTTCTCGGTTGCCGACTGGATTTCGTTGATCTGCAAAGCAATCTCGTCGGTCGCCTTGGCGGTTTGCCCTGCCAGTGCCTTGACCTCCCCTGCAACAACAGCAAAGCCCTTGCCGGCCTCTCCGGCACGCGCCGATTCAATGGTCGCATTGAGAGCCAGAAGATTGGTCTGTTCCGCGATCTTGGAAATCATTTCGACCACTTCACCAATCTTGTTAGAGTTATGCGCGAGCATCTCCATCATTTGATTGGTCGCATCCACTTTATGCACGGCATCCCGCGCAGAGCCGGACGCCTGCTGCACCTGCAAACTGATTTCACCAATCGTACTGGTCATCTCTTCAGTCGCCGTCGCAACCGTCTGCACGTTACCCGACGTCTGAGCGGAGGCTACAGAAGCCTCTGAGACCTGTTTTTCAGTTTGTTCGGACACATCAGCCATTGCCTGAGCATTGGAACTGAGCTCTTCAGAAGCATTGGACACGGTGTCGATGATTCCCCCGATATGCTCGTTGAAGTCATCAGCCATCTTGCCCATCATTGCACGTTTTTCAACTTCCGCTCGACGCTGGTTTTCTTCCTGCGTCTGCTCCATCTCTTTGGTCCGGAGTGCATTCTGCTTGAACACTTCCAAAGCGACGGACATTTCTCCAATTTCGTCACCCCGCTCCTTGCCCGGCACATCCAGATCGAGCTGCCCCGATGCCAACTGCTTCATAGCCGCAGTAATCGCAAGCAAGGGCTTCGTGATACCCCGAGAAATCAACAGCGCACATCCAATACCAACCAACACGGAAACAATCGTTGCCAGGATCAGCATCTCCGTCGTGCTTTTGAAATTGCTTTTTACAGTCGCCTCAACCGCACTGCTATCAGCTGATACGGTCGAAACAATCTCCCTTGATGCCGTCAGAATTTCTGTTGCGCGGGTATCCAAAGTCTGTTCGCGCACCATATTGCGCTCGGCAATGGTATTCTGCAAAGACGCCATCATGCTTTTATAATCATCCACCCTTGAGGATAGACGAATGAGAGCAGTCTTCAGATCTTCATTCACCGTTGCATCACGGATCTTTCTGACCGCTACGCGCAACGCGTCGAGATGGGACGAAGCAGCGGCCAAGCTGTCTTCCTTGCCATCATCTATGAATTTCATCAGATTGACGCGGGCGAGCAGCATGCTTTCCCGAATGTCGACAGCATAGATGCTCAAGCCAAGGTCGAGGGAATTGGCGATTGTGTTGTCAATCGCGTCAATTTTGGTGTCGATATCATCTGAAATTTCAGCAAGTGTCTTGTTGACCAACTCGTTGCGCTTATTCATCAGTGCGACAAGCGTATCAAAACCGATATCGTAGTCTTCAACATTGAAATCGATCGACTCCAGCAGCTTGACCCGCGCAGGATCTTCAATTTCGTCATGCGCCGTAGCCAATAGCTGTTGTAGATCATCATAACGCTGCTTGAAACGATCTACATTTTTCTTGCTTGGTTGAGCGAGATATTCCCGCGCCGACAACTGTAGCTCGACAAGTTGAGTTTGCAGTTCCGTCGCGATAATGGAATCCCCTGCAAAGTCACCATACCTCTCAAAATTCGTATCAAGCTTGTTCAGCGCCTGTGCAGCAAAGAATGACACTCCATTGAGAACCGCGATCACAACAAGGAAGCCAATAAAAATCCGATGGCCAATTTTAAGGCGCTTAAGCCAATGCATAGACTTACTTGCTTTCCGCCCCTTTTTGTGACCTCGCCCCCCTGCGCGGTCGGTGATTTCTTTTTCAACAGACATCTTTTACTTTCCTAAAGCAACGCCTCTGCGTGTTCAGCAGCACATTCCACCCAGCTCTAGGATTGATTTTGGGAGTTAACGCATCTTTAAATCGCAAGAAAAAGGATAGTCCCCGCCTGTGGACACCACTACAGGTTTAGAAAGAAACATTAATAAATTCAAATAATTGCACCGATCGGTTGACTTACACTGTCAATTTTACTCCACAATATATTTTTCGATAGATACCGCTTTACTGGTCAAAACCGTTCAATATTGAAAAAAATGACAATGATGTAAATACTTACAAGATTCAAGTATTAAACACAAAAAAAAGCCGCGAATGAAACCATCCGCAGCTTCGTGATTGTAAATGTCTTGTTCAATTACTGAGCGACAGCAACCTGAATTTTCTGCAAACGAGCAAGGCGCAAAGCCGCTTCGTTACGTTGATCATCGGTCTCCGCGTCAGCAACATCCTCTTCAGCATCCTTGATCAGCTGGGCCATTTTTTCATGATCCAGCTCTTCAACGGGAAGTGCCTGCTCAACGAGGATCTTCAGACCGGTATCGTTGACATCGGCAAACCCACCGCGAACATAGATATCGCGCTTGCTGCCATCTTCCAGTTCCGCTTCGAGGATACCCGGAGCAATCGTGGAAATCACGGGAGCGTGGTTATTGAGCACGGTGAAGTAACCGTCTGAACCCGGAACCAGAACAGAGACACAGGATTCGGAAATAACCAGCCTCTCGGGAGACACCAGTTCAAAACCAAAAGCTTCAGCCATGATGAATACCTACTTCCTTCTCCGCCGGGAAGAAGCCGCTTAAGCGGCTTCTGCTGCGAGTTTCTCGGCTTTTTCAATCGCTTCATCAATGGAACCAACCATATAGAATGCCGCTTCTGGCAGATGGTCATATTCGCCATTGACGAGGCCCTTAAAGCCTTTGATGGTGTCTTCCAGCGATACCAACTTACCAGGAGAACCGGTGAAGACCTCGGCAACATGGAACGGCTGAGAAAGGAAGCGCTCGATCTTACGAGCACGAGCAACGGCCATCTTGTCTTCTTCAGAAAGTTCATCCATGCCAAGAATGGCAATGATGTCCTGAAGAGCCTTGTAGCGCTGCAGTGTTTCCTGAACCTGACGTGCCACTTCGTAATGCTCATCACCGATAATACGCGGATCAAGCATACGGGAGGTGGAGTCAAGCGGATCCACAGCCGGATAAATCCCCTTCTCTGCAATCGCACGGTTCAGAACCGTCGTTGCATCCAAGTGAGCAAAGGACGTTGCTGGCGCCGGGTCGGTCAAGTCATCGGCTGGCACATAAATGGCCTGCACGGACGTAATCGAGCCCTTGTTGGTCGTTGTAATACGTTCCTGAAGCTGGCCCATGTCGGTTGCCAGAGTTGGCTGATAGCCCACAGCTGACGGAATACGTCCCAGAAGGGCGGACACTTCCGAACCAGCCTGCGTGAAGCGGAAGATATTGTCCACGAAGAACAGCACGTCCTGACCTTCGTCACGGAAATGCTCAGCCACGGTCAGACCGGAAAGAGCAACACGGGCACGGGCTCCTGGAGGCTCGTTCATCTGGCCATAAACCAGGGCACATTTGGAGCCTTCTCCGCCGCCTTCCTTGTTCACGCCGGATTCGATCATTTCCCAGTACAGGTCGTTCCCTTCACGGGTCCGTTCCCCCACACCGGCAAACACCGAGTAACCACCATGGGCTTTAGCGATGTTGTTGATCAGCTCCATGATAAGCACGGTTTTGCCCACGCCGGCACCGCCGAACAGACCAATTTTACCGCCCTTCGCATAAGGAGCGAGAAGATCAACCACCTTGATGCCGGTTTCCAGAATCTCACCTTCAGTGGACTGTTCCACGAAGGAAGGTGCTGGCTGGTGAATCTCGCGGGTCAACTTGGTGCCCAGTTCACCTGCTTCGTCAACAGGTTCACCAACAACGTTGATGATGCGTCCGAGCATTTCTTCACCAACAGGCACAGCAATCGCCCGCCCGGTGTTGGAAACGCTCTGGCCGCGAACCAGCCCCTCGGTGCTGTCCATTGCAATGGTGCGAACAGTATTCTCGCCCATATGCAACGCAACCTCGAGAATGAGGCGCTGACCGTTATTGTCAGTTTCAAGTGCGTTCAAGATTGGTGGAAGATCACCCTCGAACTGGACGTCCACAACAGCGCCGATAACCTGCGTGATACGTCCGGTAGCTGCTTCAATTGCTGCCATTCGTCTGTCCTCATCAATCGCCGTCAGAGCGCCTCAGCACCCGAGATGATTTCAATCAATTCATTCGTGATCTGAGCCTGACGCTGACGGTTGTATGACATTTCCAGTTTGCCAATCATTTCGCCAGCATTGCGCGTAGCATTGTCCATAGCGGACATGCGAGCACCCTGCTCAGAAGCACCATTTTCAAGAAGCGCATGGTAAACCTGAACCGATACGTTTCTCGGTAGAAGATCCAAAAGGATTTCTTCCTCATCCGGTTCATAGACATATACTGCACCGGATGCATGAGACCCTTCGCTCTCGACCTCTTCAAAAACAGCGGGAATGATCTGCTGCGCGGTTGGCACCTGTGTCACCACAGATTGGAACTGAGCATAAAAGAGCGTGCAAACATCGAATTCGCCTTTTTCGAACTTGTTCAAAATCGGGCGTCCGATGCGGACTTCTGCGTCGCTGAAGCGGATATGTTTCAAATCCCGCATATCAACGACTTCGATGATGTCATCACCAAATTCGCTCTTGAGTGCGTCAAAGCCTTTGCTCCCGACGCAGATCATCTTGACTGTCTTGCCCTCAGCTTTCAAAGCACGGGCCTTATCGCGCGCAAGACGCGCGATAGAAGAGTTGAAGCCACCGCAAAGACCACGTTCAGCGGTACAAACCAACAGCAGGTGGGTCTGATCAGATCCGGTTCCTGCCAGCAGCTTTGGTGTCGATTCATCCATCGCACACCGCGCTGCCACGTTGGCCAGCACCTCGCTCATGCGTTCGGCATAAGGCCGCGCATTTTCCGCCGCGCTCTGGGCACGACGGAGTTTTGCGGCCGCCACCATCTGCATGGCTTTGGTGATCTTCTGAGTCGCCTTAACCGAGGCGATACGATTCTTGAGGTCCTTAAGGCTTGGCATGATTAGCCTCCGTTCCCCGTCAGTCCAGAGTTACGCAAAATTCTTTGCGAAACCGTCGACCGCCGCCTTCAGTTTAGATGTAATTTCGTCATCGAGAGCCTTCTTCTCGCGAATGGCTTCCAGCACATCCTTGTGCTCATTGCGCATCACGGAAAGCAGACCTTCTTCGAACGAGCGAACCTGGCTAACTTCGATGGTGTCCAGATAACCGTTCACACCGGCATAGATCACAGCAACCTGTTCTTCCACCCGAAGCGGAGAGAATTGCGGCTGTTTCAAAAGCTCGGTCAAACGGGCACCACGGTTCAGCAAGCGCTGGGTTGTGGCATCAAGGTCGGACCCGAACTGCGCAAACGCGGCCATTTCACGATACTGTGCCAATTCACCCTTAATCGGGCCGGCAACCTGTTTCATGGCCTTGATCTGTGCCGAAGAGCCTACGCGGGACACGGACAGACCAACGTTCACAGCAGGACGAACACCCTGATAGAACAAATCGGTTTCCAGGAAGATCTGACCATCGGTAATGGAAATCACGTTGGTCGGAATGAACGCAGACACGTCGTTTGCCTGGGTTTCAATAACCGGCAGAGCGGTCATGGAGCCAGAGCCATTGTCTTCGTTCAGCTTCGCAGCGCGTTCCAGCAGACGAGAATGCAGATAGAACACGTCACCTGGGTAAGCTTCACGCCCTGGTGGGCGGCGAAGCAGCAGGGACATCTGGCGATAAGCCACGGCCTGCTTGGTCAGGTCATCATAAACCAGAAGCGAATGCATGCCATTGTCACGGAAGAATTCGCCCATGGCGCAACCGGCAAACGGAGCCAGATACTGCATTGGAGCAGGATCGGAAGCCGTAGCAGCCACGATGATCGAATATTCCAGCGCCCCGTTTTCTTCCAGCGTTTTCACGAACTGGGCAACGGTGGAGCGCTTCTGACCAATAGCAACATAAACGCAATAGAGTTTTTCGCTTTCCTCGCCAGAGTCGTTGACCGACTTCTGGTTCAGGATCGCGTCAAGAGCAATCGCGGTTTTACCGGTCTGACGGTCACCAATGATCAGCTCGCGCTGTCCACGACCGATCGGGATCAAGGCGTCCACGGCCTTCAGGCCCGTCTGCATTGGTTCATGAACGGATTTACGCGGGATAATGCCCGGCGCTTTCACATCCACACGACGGCGTTCGTCGGCCTCGATCGGGCCTTTACCATCAATTGGGTTTCCGAGCGGATCAACGACACGGCCCAGAAGGCCCTTGCCGACAGGTACGTCAACGATGGCGCCGGTCCTTTTGACCACATCGCCTTCCTTAACGCCGCGGTCATCGCCAAACAGCACGACGCCGACATTGTCCATTTCAAGGTTGAGCGCCATACCGCGCATTCCACCAGGGAATTCCACCATCTCACCGGCCTGGACATTATCCAGACCATAGATGCGGGCGATACCGTCACCAACAGACAGAACCTGACCAACTTCGGAGACATGAGCGTCTGTACCGAAGTTTTTGATCTGCTCTTTGAGGATTGCGGAAATTTCCGCGGCCCGAATATCCATCAGCCGACCTCTTTCAGTGCAATCTTGAGCGAGTTGAGTTTTGTGCGCACAGATGAGTCAATCATCCGCGAGCCTACTTTTACAACAAGGCCGCCCAGAATATCTGCATCGACCTTGGCATGAATTGCAATATCCTTGCCCAACGCTTCCTTGAGCGACGCTTTGAGCGCGGCCAAGTCGTCATCGCCCAAAGGCTGAGCGGACGTGACTTCTGCCACCTGCTCACCACGATGGATGGAAAGGATTTTGCGAAAAGCTTTAATTATTCCCGGCAGAGAGAACAGCCGGCGATTTTGAGCAACGACACGAACAAAGTTTCCGACAGTGCCAGACATGCCGACCTTGTCCAAAAGCGCTGAAACAGCCGAGAGTTGCTCGTCAGCAGTGAAGACAGGGCTTTCAACAAGCCGCATGAAATCTTCACTTTCATCCATGATGGCTTCAATGCGTGCAAGATCAGCTTCCACCGCATCGATTGCCTTTTCTTCGAGAGCAAGATCGAACAACGCGCGAGCGTAACGTTCGGCCACTCCTGAAACTTCTGAATTTGTATCTGTCACTTGGTCGCTCTCTGACATTTGGAGAATACCCCCAACCATAATGCAAAAACATGAGCCAATAAAAGCCCTTATCTTGACTGGAAGTCTGTCTCATCTGTCCGGGGATATAAATCCCTGAAACCGCTTGCTCGTCTAGCACATGGAATGAGCATGCGCAACATTGCGGTTAAAGCCATAAGTCGTAAATCGTATCGTGAATACAGGCTTATGAGCCTTTTCTACACAGCTTCAACCCTTCGCATAAGCAAAATATTTACATGAAGGAAACCGGATCTACGTCTATCTGTATACGTAAAGATCCTGCGATTTTAGGGCTTTGTGCGAGCCAGCGACGCAGCCATTGCGACAGCGAGAAGGAGCGCGGAGCCATCACCAAAAGTCTAAAGCGAAAACGCCCGCGAAGCACGGAAATCGGGGCTTCAGCAGGCCCTAGAACCCGCACGCCCTCCTCATGAGGAGCAGCCTTCATCATCTGCCGGCCATAGGCCAAAGCGGCCTCACGATGCTCTGAAGACAGAATCACGGCAGCCAATCGTCCGAAAGGCGGCATAGCCGCTTTGCGACGTTGGTCCAACTCATATGTGTAAAACTCTTCCCTGTCGCCTTTCGCAAGCGCAGCAATAA
Organism: uncultured Cohaesibacter sp.; assembly: GCF_963682185.1. Classification (NCBI taxonomy): domain Bacteria; kingdom Pseudomonadati; phylum Pseudomonadota; class Alphaproteobacteria; order Hyphomicrobiales; family Cohaesibacteraceae; genus Cohaesibacter; species uncultured Cohaesibacter sp. Next base: position 2,332,816 of record NZ_OY821667.1, read on the forward strand.
CAGGGTGATCAGGTACATAGCTCTGCAGCAGACCACGTCCCTGCCCCAGCACGCGACCAGCCCGCCCTGTCACTTGTGCCAGTGTCTGGAAGACCTTTTCACCCGCCCTGAGATCTCCATGGGCGAGCCCCAGATCGGCATCAATCACCCCGACCAGCGTCATGGCAGGAAAATTGTGTCCCTTGGCGACCAGCTGTGTGCCAATCACAATATCCGCCTCCCCTGAGGCGATCAGGTCAAGCTCGGCCCGTAATTGCTGCACCCCGTGTATGAGATCGCTGGAAAGTATAACAATTTTGTGATCCGACCAACGGCTCGCTGCTTCTTCGGCGATCCGCTCCACGCCTGGGCCACATGCCACCAGACTATGCTCGTCTCCACAGCTCGGACAGACAGTCGGCACTGGTTCGGAATGCCCGCAATGATGACAGACAAGCTGCTTGCGAAAGCGATGCTCCACAAGCCATGTGGAACAATTGGGACACTGGAAGCGATGCCCGCAGGTCCGGCAAAGGGTCAACGGCGCATAGCCGCGCCGGTTCAGGAACAACAGGCTCTGCTGCCCTGCTTCAATGGTTTCGTTGACCGCGTCTATGAGTACAGGCGAAAGCCAACTGCCCTTCTCGGGCGGATTGGCGCGCATATCAATCAGGGAAATATCCGGCATGGACTGCCCGCCATAACGGCTTGGTAGACGGATATGCCTGTAGCGCCCCTGATCGGCATTATTTCGGCTCTCTACCGAAGGGGTAGCGCTGGCTAGAATCACGGGAAAGCCGGAAAGATGGCCGCGCACCACCGACATGTCCCGCGCGTTATAGATAACACGGTCTTCCTGCTTGTAGGCACCGTCATGCTCTTCATCGACCACGATCAGCCCCAGATCGCGGAAAGGAAGCATAAGAGAAGACCGTGCCCCGACCACAACTTGCACGTCACCTGTAGCCACCCCGCGCCAGACAAGATTCTTGTAGCGCTGGGCCTGGCCGGAATGCCATTCCCCCGGTCGCACACCGAATCGGCTCTCGAAGCGACGCAAAAAGGCGTCCGTAAGAGCTATTTCAGGGACGAGAATAAGGATCTGTTTGCCCTGCCGCAGGGCTTCGGCCACCGCCTCGAAATAGACTTCAGTCTTGCCTGAGCCGGTCACCCCGTCCAGCAACACACCCTCGAAGGCCTGTGCCTCGACAATCTTGCGAATCTCTTCGGCTGCCTCAGCCTGAAGATCAGACAGGGCTGGCGGTGCAAAATCGGCCTGCGGAGGCTCCATCAAGGCTGGTGGAGGCAATTGGCATGGAGTGAGTGTGCCACCTTTGACCAATCCATCGACCACCGATGACGAGACGCCAGCCCGCTCCGCGATGGCGGCCTTGGTTTCAGCCAACCCGCCTTCCATAGCTTCCAACACACGCGCACGCGCCTTGGTCATCCGCTCTGGTGCCTCCCCTGTCAACCGAAACGCATCGACCGGTTTGGGCGGCAGCAGAGCATCTTCTCCGCGCAGCACCATGCGCAGCACCATACCGCGCTGAGCCAGCGTATATTGCGCAATCCAGTCAATAAATTTGCGGAAATCCTCAGACAGGCGCACCCCGTGGTAAACTTCCTGAATATCCTTGAGCCTTGCTTCATCGGAAAATTCACTCGGATCATCCCACACCACGCCAAGCACGGAGCGCGGGCCCAGCGGAACCCTGACCAGCTGACCAGGCTCAAGTCCGCCATCAAATCCCCGCCCTGTTTCATCACCAAATAGAGAAGGCGAATCGATTGGAACCCGATAGCTGTAGCAACTATCCACATAAACCGGGACGAGAACTGACACAATTTGGCGTTTTGACGACAAGATGATCCCTATTCCTTTACGAAGGAAGCAAATAAATTGATTTCGCCTTAGAGGTGGGCTGACGATCCATGTACTATAGTTTATTGAACATATCGTACCTCGCCCGCGATTTCCAATCAGGTAGTCGCGCATGCATGGCTAACGGAAACGGAGCACGAAAGACAATGAAATTCTTCGTCGATACTGCCGAAACAAAAGATATCCGCGAACTGGCGTCTACAGGCCTGATCGACGGTGTTACCACCAACCCATCCCTGATCGTGAAATCCGGGCGCGACTTCAAAGAAGTTATTGCTGAAATCTGCGAAATCACCGATGGTCCGGTTTCTGCCGAAGTCACCGCGCTTGAAACCACCCAGATGCTGGCAGAAGCCAAAGAACTTCTCAAGATCGCAAACAACATTGCCATCAAGGTTCCACTGACGATCGACGGCCTGAAAACCTGTAAGGCCCTGACCGACGAAGGCCACATGGTCAACGTAACCCTGTGCTTCTCTGCCAACCAGGCTCTTCTGGCTGCAAAAGCTGGTGCAACCTTTATTTCTCCGTTCATCGGTCGTCTGGATGATCTGAACATCGACGGCATGGAACTGATCGAAGATATCCGCACCATCTATGACAATTACGGCTTCGAAACCGAAATTCTGGCTGCGTCCATCCGCAATGCCAACCATGTCAAGGAATGTGCGCTTGCTGGTGCTGATGTGGCAACCATTCCACCAGCAGTGATCAAGGGTCTTGCAAACCATGCCCTGACCGACAAAGGCATCGAGGCCTTCATGAAAGACTGGGCAACCACCGGTCAGTCCATCCTGTAATCAACAGGGGCGAAGGCGGACCCGGTTCTGCCTTAAAGCTTGTGTAAATTTTATCCCCGATGCTGAGACCACCAGCACCGGGGATTTTTGATTCCCCGAGTATCACTCCCGAAACAGCATCCCGCCTCGGGCTCGACAGAATGAGACACGGCACCATGCCAGGCAATCAGGCCAAGAAGCAGACAAGAAAGCAGATCAACAGCGATGCACCGCTCATCATCGCAACGCCGGCCCTACGCGAAAAGCAAAGCCGCTGGCTCAAGAGTCTGGAAGGCGAACGCCGCCTCTCGGCCGCAACGCTGGAAGCCTATGATCGCGATCTTGACCAGTTTTTTGCATTCCTGACCCGCCATATGGGCGAAGTCTCGGACTTGCCGCATTTTCCCGACCTCAGACCGGCTGATATACGCGCCTATATGGCCGAGCGCCGCCGCCAGGGCACCGGCTCACGCTCTTTGGCGCGTGGCATGGCTGGCATCCGCTCTTTTGTCAGATATCTGGAAGAACAGGGCCTCGCCTCCAGCGCGCCATTCAACGCCATCCAGACGCCCAAATATTCCCGCTCACTGCCCAAGCCACTCAGCGAGGAAAAGGCGAGCCAGCTGGTCGATCCAAGACAGTCACTCTCCGATGAACCATGGGTAACAGCCCGCGACAGCGCCATCATGCTTCTGCTCTACGCCGTTGGCCTTCGCATATCCGAGGCTCTGTCGCTGACTCCAAACAGCGCCCCGCTGCCCGGACAGGACGCCATGACCATAACCGGCAAGGGCGGCAAGCAACGCAGACTTCCGGTGCTGCCCGTCGTGCAGTCGGCTCTGCAGCACTATCTCTCCCTTTGCCCCTTCGATCTGGAACCAGATGAAGCCCTATTCAGAGGCGTCCGCGGCGGCGCCCTTAATCCACGCATCGTGCAAAAGACGATCGCTTCCATGCGCGGAGCCCTCGGGCTGCCCGACAGCGCAACACCACATGCCCTGCGTCATTCTTTTGCCACCCACCTTCTGGCCAACGGTGGCGATTTGCGCACCATTCAGGAATTGCTTGGCCATGCCAGCCTTTCGACAACACAAGCCTATACTGAGGTGGAGATGTCTGAACTGATGCAGATCTATCAAAAAGCACATCCGCGCTCATAAGCATCAATCATAGTAAAAAATAACTATTCTAACAAAAATTGCAGAGCTCTTTCTTACAGCTCAGCCATTAGATGAATTTAAATTCAACAATTTAGATACGACTAAGAATTAATTTTCTATTATTTTTCTTAATTACAACGTAACACATTTAGTCTATACTTTACAAAAGACGTTCATAACGTTGAGAAACTACCTGTTTTGGCAATCAAACGATATATCGGAGGAGGAGCCAAATGGTATATCGCGCCGCTTTAGTATTTTTACTGGGGCTATTTGTTTCGAGCTTCGCGCAAGCAGGCGAATGCGTTGACTCTCAAACGCTTGGGACTTGGGAGAATCCCTTCGCCGGACATCGTTACGATCTCACAAAACTCGAGATCAAGGAAATCTGCAACGCACGCACCGTTCCCCATATTCAGGTGAAAGCCTACACCGCATGCGCACCCCGCGATTGCACATGGGGACGGTCCATTGCCCATCAAAGCAGCTCGACCAGCCTGACGGTTGGCTACAACACCTTTTTCGCAAGGCGCACGGTTACTGTGTCCATCAATGGCAAGCGCATGGACGCCACAGTCTATGACGATTTCCATGACCCACGCAAAGCAAACACCACACGGTCTTTTGTCCTCTGGCGCAAATAACCAATACTGTCTGCACCCGACAAAAGATCTGGACATCGCGATCCAACAAAAAGGCCGCCCTGATAGAGAGCGGCCTTTTGTATATTCTCAAAGACGATATCAGCGGCAAGAGCCACCCGATCACATATGGATCGGACGTTTATCGACCGCCAATGCGGCTTCCTTGACCGCTTCGGAAAGGGTCGGATGCGCATGAATGGTGCGGGCCAGATCCTCAGCCGAACCCGAAAAGGCCATCAGAACAGAGGCTTCATGGATCATTTCACCGACACCGGCGCCGATCATATGCACGCCCAAAACCTTGTCTGATGTCTTGTCAGCCAAGATCTTGACGAAACCTTCCGTATGACGCTGCGCCTTGGCGCGACCATTGGCAGTAAAGGGGAATTTGCCGACATTATAGGCGATACCGGCTTCCTTGAGCTGTTCTTCCGTCTTTCCGATAACAGCAATTTCTGGCATCGTGTAAACAACGCCCGGAACAAGGTTATAATCCACATGACCGGCCTGCCCGGCCAGAGTTTCAGCCAGCGCAACGCCATCATCTTCAGCCTTGTGCGCCAGCATAGGACCGGCAATCACATCACCAATGGCATAGATGCCGTCAACATTGGTCTTGAAATGCCCGTCAGTCGCCACGCGACCGCGTTCATCCAGAGCAACACCGGCTTCTTCAAGGCCCAGACCTTCGGTATAAGGACGCCGCCCGATTGCCACCAGAACGATGTCAGCCTCCAGCTCGGATGCATCCCCGCCCTTGGCTGGCTCGAGGGTCACCTTGACCCCTTTCTTGCTCTTTTCAACGCCGGTCACCTTGGTGCCCAGTTTGAAGTCGGAGCCCTGCTTCTTGAAGATGCGCTGAGCATTCTTGACCACTTCGCCATCCATACCCGGCAGGATGCGATCAAGGAACTCGACCACAGTCACTTCCGAGCCCAGACGACGCCAAACGGACCCAAGTTCCAAACCGATAACACCGGCCCCGACCACGATCAGCTTGCCCGGAACCTTGTCCAGTTCCAGCGCACCGGTGGAAGAAACAACCTGCTTTTCGTCAATTTCAACGCCCGGCAACGGCGCAACATCCGAACCGGTCGCAATCACGATTGCCTTGGCTTCAAGGGTCTGTGCCTCGCCGGTTTCCGGCGTGACTTCCACCTTGCCTGCAGCAAGGATCTTGCCTGCACCATGAAAGACATCGATCTTGTTTTTCTTGAACAGGAAGTCGACACCGCCGACATTGCCATCGATCACGGCCTGCTTGTGGCCCATCATGGCCTTCAGGTCGAGAGACGGCTTGCCGACCTTGATGCCCATATTGGCAAAGTCATGGCCAGCTTCCTCAAACAGTTCCGAGGCATGCAGCAGGGCTTTTGAAGGAATACAGCCAACATTCAGGCATGTCCCACCATGGGTGCTGCGCTTTTCGACCACAGCCACCTTCATGCCCAACTGCGCGGCACGAATCGCGCAAACATATCCGCCAGGGCCGGTACCGATCACGACCATATCATAAGACATTTCATTCACTCCTGAAGAATGCTGGATTGATGGAGTGTTGGCAAAAACCAAACTCGAATAGCAAAAACGGGGCACACTGGCCCCGTTTCATAAATCGTCAAATCAGATGTCCATAACCAGACGCTGTGGATCTTCAAGGCTTTCCTTGATGCGCACAAGGAAGGTAACCGCTTCCTTGCCATCCACGACGCGGTGGTCATAAGACAATGCCAGATACATCATCGGACGAATAACGATCTCGCCATTGCGCACCACAGGGCGCTCTTCAATGCGATGCATGCCCAGAATACCGGACTGAGGCGCATTAAGAATAGGCGTGGACATCATGGAACCATAAACACCGCCGTTGGAAACGGTGAAAGTGCCACCCTGCATTTCCTCGATGGTCAGCTGACCATCGCGGGCGCGGCGGCCAAAGTCTGCGATTTCTTTTTCAATTTCGGAAAGCGACTTCTGATCCGCATCCCGCAGAACCGGAACCACCAGACCGCGAGGAGAGCCCACGGCAACGCCAAGATGGACGAAATGCTTGTAGACCAGATCCGTACCATCAATCTCGGCATTCACAGCCGGGATTTCTTCCAGAGCCTTACAGATGGCCTTGGCGAAGAAGCCCATGAAGCCGAGGCGAACGCCGTGTTTCTTCTCGAACAGATCCTTATACTGCTTGCGCATCCCCATGACGGCGGACATGTCCACATCGTTGAAGGTGGTCAGCATGGCGGCCGTGTTCTGGGCATCCTTGAGGCGGCGTGCAATGGTCTGGCGCAGCTTGGTCATGCGAACACGTTCTTCACGGGCCGCATCTTCAGGGGCAGAAGCCGCACGCTTCGCAGCCGGCTGAGGCGCAGAGCCAGAAGGAGCGGTTACGCCACCAGCGATCGCATTGATCACGTCGCCCTTGAGCACCTGACCGCGCACACCAGTGCCGGAAACAGAAGCGGGATCCACTTTCTGTTCGGTCATCATCTTGGCAGCGCTAGGAGCTGGAGGCATGGAGGTCGGTGCAGCGCTCTGAGCAGCAGGAGCAGGAGCTGCGGCAGGCGCGGCTTCTTCCTTCGGAGCTTCTTTCTTGGGAGCAGGAGCCGCAGCTTCGCCTTCCCCTTCAAGCAGCATCGCCAACAGCGCGCCAACTTCAACGGTTTCCCCTTCCGGAGCAACAATATCGCCCATGGTACCGGAAACCGGCGCAGGCACCTCAATGGTCACCTTGTCGGTTTCAAGTTCTACGAGCGGCTCATCGGCTTGAACCGCATCACCTGTTGCCTTGAACCATTGACCGATCGTTGCTTCGGTCACAGATTCGCCCAGTGTAGGGACTTTGATTTCCGTAGCCATTTGGTTTTCTCACATTTATTTATTTGGTTCAGCCGTTATTCGGCAAACGCATCATCAAGAAAGGCCCTGAGCTGGTTCATATGCCTGCTCATCAGACCGGTAGCTGTCGCTGCGGATGCCGGACGCCCTACATAGGCCGGCCGTTTGACACTCGCATCAATCTGGTTGAGAACCCATTCCATATAAGGCTCAATGAAGGTCCAGGAGCCCTGGTTCTTCGGCTCTTCCTGACACCAGACCATATCGGCCTGCTTGAAGCGCCCCAGTTCCTTGATCAGGGTCTTGGCCGGGAATGGATAGAGTTGCTCGACACGCATCAGATAGACATCATTGATGCCGCGTTTCTCGCGCTCTTCATAAAGATCGTAATAGACCTTGCCAGAACACAAAATGACACGACGGATCTTGTCATCCGACGCCAGCTTGATTTCCTGGTTAGGCCGGATCTCTGCATCATCCCAGAGCACACGATGGAACGTGCTGCCCGCACCAAGCTCGGCGAGATTGGATACCGCGCGTTTGTGGCGCAGCAGGCTCTTTGGTGTCATCAGAATCAGTGGCTTACGGAAGCTACGTCTCACCTGACGGCGCAGGATATGGAAATAGTTGGCCGGCGTGGAACAGTTGGCCACCTGAATATTATCCTCGGCACATGACTGAAGATAGCGTTCAAGACGAGCCGAGCTATGTTCCGGCCCCTGCCCTTCATATCCGTGTGGCAGCAGAACCACCAAACCGGACGCACGCAGCCATTTGCGTTCTGCAGAGGAAAGGAACTGGTCGAATACCACCTGAGCGCCGTTGGCAAAGTCACCAAACTGGGCTTCCCACATGGTCAGCCCACCCGGCTCAGCCAGAGAGTAGCCATATTCAAAGCCGAGAACAGCTTCTTCCGAGAGCATCGAGTTGATGACCTCGTAACGGTTCTGGCCTTCCCCTACATGGTTGAGCGGAATATAGCGGCTTTCGTCCTGTTGATCATACAGAACCGTATGACGCTGGGAGAAGGTGCCGCGTTCACTGTCCTGACCGGAGAGACGCACCGGATGGCCATCGCGGACCAGAGAGCCAAAGGCCAGAGACTCTGCCGTTGCCCAGTCGATTCCCTCCCCGGTTTCCAACATCTTGGCCCGGTTGTTGAGGAAACGCTGCACAGTGCGGTGAACATTGAACCCTTCGGGGACTGTTGTCAGCTTTTCGCCAATTTCCCTGAGTTCCTCAACATCCACACCGGTATTACCAGAACGACGATCATCTTCAGCGCTGGCGGTCGTCAGCCCAGACCATTTGCCATCGAACCAATCTGCCTTGTTGGGAGAGAAGCTCTGGCCAGCTTGGAATTCATCATCAAGCATCTTGCGCACGTCGGCGCGCATCTGCTCGAAATCTTCCGGCGTGATGACCCCTTCAGCAATCAACTGATCTGCATAACGCTGCAGGCTGGTTGGGTGCTTGCGGATCTTCTTATACATCAGCGGCTGGGTAAAGGCCGGTTCATCGCCCTCGTTATGACCAAAGCGACGATAGCAGAACATGTCGATCACGACCGGTTTGCCGAACAGCTGACGGAATTCCGTGGCAATCTTGGCTGCGAACACCACCGATTCCGGGTCGTCCCCGTTACAGTGGAAGATCGGCGCCTCGATCATCTTGGCCAGATCAGATGGATATGGCGACGAACGCGAGAAGCGCGGATAGGTCGTAAAGCCAATCTGGTTATTGATGATGAAATGGATCGAGCCGCCGGTCCGATGCCCTCTAAGCCCGGAAAGGCCGAAACACTCAGCCACGACGCCCTGCCCTGCAAAGGCCGCGTCACCGTGGATCAGCAGAGGCATCACCGAAGTACGGTCCACTTCCGTGGTCTCGATGAACTTGCCATCGTCAGCAGAGAGCTGGTCCTGCTTGGCACGCGCCTTGCCCAGAACAACCGGGTTCACGATCTCAAGGTGAGACGGGTTTGCCGTCAGCGACAGATGCACATTGTTGTCATCGAATGACCGGTCGGAAGAGGCACCAAGGTGATATTTGACGTCACCGGAGCCTTCCACATCGTCGGGCGTAATAGACCCACCCTTGAACTCATGGAAGATGGCGCGATGTGGCTTGCCCATCACCTGACTGAGAACGTTGAGGCGACCACGGTGGGCCATGCCGAATACGATCTGCTTGACGCCCATGGCGCCACCACGCTTGATGATCTGTTCAAGCGCGGGTATGAGCGACTCGCCACCATCAAGACCGAAGCGCTTGGTGCCGGTATATTTAAGATCGAGGAATTTCTCGAAACCTTCCGCTTCCACCAGCTTGTAGAGAATGGCCTTCTTGCCGTTTTCGGTGAAGGCAATCTGCTTGTCCGGCCCTTCAATGCGTTCCTGAATCCAGGACTTTTCAGCCGGATCGGAAATATGCATGAATTCCACACCAAGAGTGGAACAATAAGTCCGTCGCAGAATTTCGAGCATTTCAGGGATGGTAGCAAACTCAAGCCCCAGAACATGGTCGATGAAAATCTTGCGGGTGTAATCGGCTTCTGTGAAGCCGTAGGAGGAAGGATGCAGCTCTTCATGATCCTTGGCATCGGCCAGATTGAGCGGATCAAGCTCTGCATGCAAGTGACCGCGCATGCGATAAGCACGGATCATCATGAGCGCGCGAACGGAATCGCGCGTTGCCTGCTGAACGGCAGCATCGGTCAGTTCCACACCCTGACCCTGCGCTTTGCTTTTGAGCTTGTCGCCCAGCTTTTTCTCGTCGACGACAAAATCGCCGCCAGCCAATGCAGAAACCAACTCACCATTGGTCGCCGGAGGCCAGTCATCTCGTTTCCAGGATGCGCCGCGCGCATTTGCGGCAATATCACCGCTGTCATCCTGCAAATCCTTGAAGAAGACTCGCCACTCTTCTTCTACAGATGTCGGATCTTTTTGAAAACGGGCATAAAGATCTTCGATATAAGACGCGTTACCTCCATAGAGGAAGGAAGATAACGCAAACGCTTCATTTGCGTCCTGACGTGCCATCGCCACCACCGCCGAACCTTCGTTCGGTCTCTTTTTTCTAGCTCAGCACCATTGCTGAACTGATCTGCTGCCACGAGATAAGTACAATCCCCATCTCGTGGCAATAACATAATGTCGCGCTTTTACTTACCTTTGAGCAAGTCAACCAAAGTGGTACCGAGACTTGCCGGGGAAGGCGAAACGCGGATCCCTGCGCTTTCCATCGCAGCAATTTTATCTTCAGCCCCGCCTTTTCCGCCGGAAATCACGGCACCTGCGTGCCCCATTGTCCGGCCGGGAGGAGCCGTACGGCCAGCAATAAAGCCGACCATTGGCTTCTTGCGCCCTTTTTCTGCCTGCTCCTTGAGCCATTCGGCAGCATCCTCTTCAGCGGATCCACCAATCTCACCAATCATGATGATGGATTCCGTTTCAGGATCATCAAGGAACAGATCCAGTACATCGATAAATTCGGTGCCTTTGACCGGATCACCGCCAATCCCAACGGCAGTGGTCTGGCCCAGACCTTCATTCGTCGTCTGAAACACTGCTTCATACGTAAGTGTACCGGACCGGGAAACAATACCAACCGAGCCTTTCTTGAAGATGGAACCGGGCATAATGCCGATTTTGCACTCTTCAGGAGTAAGGACACCGGGGCAGTTCGGGCCAAGAAGACGGGAATTGGAGTTTTCAAGGCGCTGCTTGACCTTCACCATATCCACCACAGGAATCCCTTCGGTGATACAGGTGATGAATTCAACGCCGGCATCAATCGCTTCGATAATCGCAGCAGCAGCCCCTGCAGGCGGCACATAGATCACCGAAGCCGTGGCGCCCGTTGCGTCCTTGGCTTCCTTCACATTGGCAAAGATCGGCAGCTCGGCAGCGCACTCAACGCCGGAAGACCAGGTTTCCCCGCCCTTCTTGGGATGAACACCCGCCACCATTTTCGTGCCGAAATAATTGAGAGCCTGCTCGGTGTGAAACGTACCGGTTTTACCGGTCAGACCCTGCACGATGATTTTGGTATCTTTGTTGACAAGAATGGACATCGTATTAGGCCCCCTTCACAGCTGCGACGATTTTCTGAGCGGCATCGTTGAGATCATCAGCAGGAATGACATTGAGGTCGCTTTCAGCGATCAATTTCTTGCCTTCTTCAACACGCGTGCCTTCCAGTCGCACCACGAGGGGCACTTCAAGCCCGACTTCCTGAACAGCCGTCAACACACCTTGCGCAATCACATCGCACCGCATGATCCCACCGAAGATGTTGACCAGAATGCCCTTCACATTGGGATCAGACGTAATGATCTTGAAGGCCGCCGTTACCTTTTCAACGCTCGCCCCACCGCCAACATCAAGGAAGTTGGCCGGTTCAGCACCGTAAAGCTTGATGATGTCCATCGTGGCCATGGCAAGACCAGCACCGTTCACCATGCAACCGATGTTGCCATCAAGGGCCACATAGGCAAGATCATATTTGGAGGCCTCGATCTCCTTGGCGTCTTCTTCGGTCTTGTCGCGAAGCGCCATCACATCTGGATGACGGAACAGCGCATTGCCATCGAAGGACACCTTGGCGTCCAACACACGCAGACGCTGATTTTCCATCACGATCAGAGGGTTGATCTCGAGAAGAGACATGTCCTTCTCGACGAAAGCCTTGTAGAGGATCGGAAAGAGATGCATGCCGTCATCGCGTGCAGTGCCTTCCAGCTTCAGCGCATCGCACAGCGCGATGGCATTGTCCGCCGTCACTCCCGCATCCGGATTAATCGGCACGGTGAGGATCTTTTCCGGCGTCTCTTCGGCAACGGCTTCGATATCCATGCCGCCTTCGGTCGAAACCACGAAGGCTACGCGACCGCTTGTCCGGTCGACGAGGATGGATAGATAGAGCTCGCGGTCAATATCGGCACCATCTTCAAGATAGATGCGGTTGACCTGCTTACCGGCTTCACCGGTCTGGTTCGTTACCAGGGTTGACCCCAGCATCTGTCCGACAAACTCGACAACTTCCTCCTTGGAGAAAGCGAGTCGAACACCCCCTTTTTCGCCGGCAGACTCTTCTTTGAATTTGCCTTTGCCGCGACCGCCCGCGTGGATCTGGGATTTAACCACCCAGAGCGGACCACCCAGTTTTTCTGCAGCAGCACCTGCTTCGTCAGCGGAAAAGATGGGCAAACCGTCAGCGACGGGCGCACCATATTCCTTAAGCAAGGCCTTAGCCTGATACTCATGAATATTCATGGGATCTCCCCTAATCTTTGGATCGGCCTGATGAACACCGTGAGCAAGCGCCACCAGACTGGTCTTTGCTTGTGGTCTTAATGCACCACTCCCGCGCGCTTCCCGCCCCATCCCCATGGGCCGTTTCACGCTTGGAAGTGATGCAAAAATTTAGGCCGGGGAATTCCTGAGCCGTAAGCCAGGAGCGCAGGAAAACCCGGTATCAATCCCTCTCGATTGTTCAAGCCGTCTCAAGAGGGGGGATCTCAATCGCCTATCTTACTCAAGCGAGTTCTGGAGCAAGACGCTGGCAAGCCTCGATGAGGCCTTTCACAGAGTCAACAGAGTTGTCGAACTGTGCTTTTTCGTCTTTGTCCATTTCGATCTCGACAACGCGTTCGATGCCACCAGCACCGATAACGGTCGGAACACCGACATACATGCCGTCGATGCCATACTCACCGGAAAGATGAGCAGCACAAGGCATAACGCGTTTTTTGTCTTTGAGGTAAGATTCTGCCATTGCGATTGCTGAAGCAGCCGGAGCATAGAAAGCAGAACCGGTTTTCAGCAGCTTGACGATTTCTGCACCGCCATCACGGGTACGCTGAACGATTTCGTCCAGACGGCTCTGCTCGATCCAGCCCATTTTAACCAGATCAGGAAGAGGAATACCAGCAACAGTGGAGTAGCGAATGAGCGGAACCATGGTATCGCCATGACCACCCAGAACAAATGCGGTAACGTCCTGTACGGATACGTCGAATGCGTCTGCCAGGAAGTAACGGAAACGAGCAGAGTCCAGAACGCCAGCCATGCCGACAACCTTGTTGGCAGGCAGACCCGAGAATTTCTGCAGAGCCCAAACCATCGCATCAAGCGGGTTGGTGATGCAGATTACGAAAGCATCTGGTGCATATTTGCCAATGCCGGCACCAACCTGCTTCATGACCTTGAGGTTGATTTCAACCAGGTCATCACGGCTCATGCCAGGCTTGCGAGGCACACCAGCGGTAACGATAACAACGTCAGCACCAGCGATCGCTTCGTAGGACTGGGTACCAGACAGTTTAGCATCGAAGCCGTCTACTGGAGACGATTCAGCAATATCGAGTGCCTTGCCTTCCGGGGTCCCTTCAGCAATGTCGAAAAGGACGACATCGCCCATTTCGCTCAAGCTGGCAAGGTGTGCCAGAGTGCCGCCAATTTGGCCTGATCCGATAAGTGCAATTTTCTTCCGCGCCATATTCAGTTTCCCTTAACGTAAGGTTCTCCCAAAACTGGGAATGGATGGCTGTGTGAGTACCGCGAATCCGGTGCGCTTTCAAGTCGCAGATAGTTTTAAATGCATAAAAAACCCGAGACTTTTGGCGAACTTAACCTTTACGTTAAGGGAATTATAACCTTGAGCAATCTTCAAGATATTCGTCTGATTGCATTTCGGTAAGGCGGGAGGCTGTGCGATCAAACTCGAAGGCCTCCGTTCCGTTCATATTCTGCGCCAAATCAAACTGGGAAACATCGGCCAACGCAATGACACGCACATGGTTGTCATAGAGCGTATCGATCAGGATGATGAAGCGTTTGGCCTCGTTGCGCATGGACCGCTCAAATGGCGGAATACCGTCGATAAAGATCGTATGATAGACCTCGCACAAGCGTAAATAGTCCGAGGCACCCAAGGGGCGCGCGCAGAGATCTGCGAACGAAAAACGGGCCATGCCATGATAGGCCTCAGGCACATGAATGCTGCGCCCCTGATTTTCCACCGCATCGCTGGGCGCGCGCGGTGCCTCGATCACCGTTTCCCACATAGACTGGAAACGGGCTTCGGTTTCTGCATTTTTCGGGAAAAGATAAACCGGTTGACCGCCCAACTTTTCCATCCGGAAATCAGTCCGAGACGAGAGCCGAAGCACCTCGCACCGCTCTTTCAAAAGTGCGATGAAGGGCAAGAATAACTGCCGGTTCAGCCCGTCCTTATACAGCAGATCCGGATCGACGTTGGAGGTGGCAACCACCACCACCCCATCCGCAAACAGACGAGAGAAGAGACGCCCAAGAAGCATCGCATCGGCAATGTCAGTGACGCTAAACTCATCAAAGCACAACAGACGCATTTCCTGACACAAAGCGTCAGCCACGGGCTTGATCGGATCATCGCCCTTGATCTTGCCGCTGGCGATGTCGGCCCGCGCCTGCTTGATGCGCGCATGCATGTTGCGCATGAATTCATGGAAGTGATAGCGCCCCTTGCGCCTGACCGGGGCCACCTCGAAAAACAGGTCCATGATCATGGTTTTGCCGCGACCGACCTCACCCCAGATATAAAGCCCCCTTACGGGCTCGACGGGCTGACGTTTGGCAAACAGCCATCCAAGGGAAGATGTTTTCCGCGAGAGCCGCTTTTCACTCACCTTTTCAAGCAATTGGTCGAAACGAACGGCCAATGCTCTCTGATCAGCATCCTCATCGATATCGCCGTGCCTTACCTTGCTGTCATAGAGATCCGATACCGAAATGTCGCCCAATTCACTGCTCAATTGCTTGCCTCATCAAGATCCGGCATAAGAATGCCCTGTGAAAATATACGTCTCTGCGCTTGCCTGTCGCTGTTTCCACCAAATCGCAAAATATGGCATCAAAAGAAAGGCGACAACGGCACCTTAACCTGCAAACGTTGAACGGCAGTCGCTTGCGGAGAAAGCACAAATAAGAATGGTTCTGCTTTAGGGGAAATGAGGGTGCAAGGAAATCATCCCTAAGACGGATGAAGAGCATAAAGCCCCGCTTCATGCTCTCCCACATACACCATCATGCTTGGAGGACGCTTTCAGATCGAGAAAGCTTACCCAACTCAGCGGGTAAAGGACAAACTCCGACCATCCATCGTTGCCTGACCGGAGAAGCGCCCCGGCCCATTCGAATGGAACCGTCCAAGAATGGTCGAACCGTCTTCAGCCAGGAAGACAACCAGCTTTTCACCATCCAGACGCCATGCATTGATTCTCTGCAGATCGGAAGAACTACAGCCACGCGAAGACGCCCGATATCCGCCAGTCCAGTTGGTCAAATTGATATTCAATTTGCACTGCTCGGCTCCAGAGGTCAGCGTCCAGGCCCCCAGAAGATCGGTTCGCTTCAAATTGCGCGCCGAAGACGGCACGGGCTGGGATAGCGCCGACATGTCATTCTGAACCGGAGGCGCCAGTTCGGCCTCAGCCCCCATTGCATTGTTGATCGGCTGTCCGGACTGCTGCCCCGTCGAATAGGACTGGTTCGGATACTGATCATTGGGAATAAGAGATCCAAGCGCCTGACTCTCGACAGGCGACGTCGGAGCTGGGTTCAATGGGGATGCGTCATTGCCACCAAACCGGTCAAATCCAGCGGATGAACAAGCTGTCAGCAACAAACCGGCACACAAAAGCGCGGAATAGCGAATCATACCACTCTCCTTACGTCACACAGATAAGAGTTTTGATTCTTATTGGTAAATATTCAAGGACCAACTGAAAGATCCGTTAATTTCAAGCAGAAACTGGTCAAGATTTCTTCAGAACCAGCATATTGCCTTCTTTATTCACACCAACCCAGACACCACGCCCATCAGACCGCAGTTTGACAATGTCGTCGCCCATATGGTCGCGCAACACCAAACGGTCATCAAAAGCCACCCAGCTATCCAGCATGAACAGGCTCGTCGGGCAAGCAGAATTTCCAGAAGCCTTGTAGCCATAATCCCTGCGGGCATCTTCAAGAACAAGCTCACAACTCTCTGAGAGCCCCAAAGACGAGCCTATCTGTCTGAGCTTTTCTCTTGAACTCTTAGGCTGCAACTTCCAACGGCCAACAAAGGGCTTAAGTTCCGCGTGGGTCGTGCCTTTAGGCACAAAATCCTGAGAGGCTTCGGCATAAGCCTGACGGAATTCAGCATCAACGGCATCGAACGCCGCGCCCGGCTCGTCAGCCCCCAGCGCCTCTTCATTTGGCTTGGAGAATTTGTCCGCAGCAGCGGCTAAAGCAAGATCAGCGCTTTGGTCGGGCGCGGAGACCACCCAGTCACCACCCACAGCATCAGAGGTTTGCAGTGGTCTGCTCTGGCCCGATGAAAGCCCTCCAGAAGACACCGCACAGCCCCCCAGCGCCAAGGCGAAGAGAGAGATGGTCATGAGTGTTCCAGATCGTTTCACAATCAGCCTCGAAAGCGCACAAAGAAGAAATGCGGCCCCGCCTTGTACGCCCCAAAACCACACAGAGCCAGCCAAAAGCCGGAAACATCAGTAGTTTGCGCAAGGCGGATACCCGATACGCCCCAACGGATAACAGGGAATTGTGGCAAAGACAAAAGTTTTTTGCCCAAGCCCGTGTTCCATAAGACCAATTCACAGGGCCCCGCCAATATCACGCGCTCTAAGGCACAAAAGGCGGACAACAAAAAAGCTCTCCGAGAGCACCCGGAGAGCCTTGTTCTTAAAGCAACAGTGCTCGTCTATTACTTGTCAGCAACAGAACGGCCAGCCGAACCAAGATCCTGCATGGCTTCTTCGAGGCGGGCAATCATGCCCTGTTCGCCTGCACGCAGCCATTTGCGCGGATCATAGAATTTCTTGTATGGCGTGCCATCTTTCGGATCCACCTGATGCTTGAAGGCAACCGGATTTTCGTCGAGTTTCGCGCCAACAGCCTCAGCAAAGGCAAACTGGATGTCGGTGTCGATATTCATCTTGAACACGCCATAAGACACAGCTTCGGAAATCTGCTCTTTCGGAGACCCAGAGCCACCGTGGAACACCAGGCTCAACGGCTTGTCGGCCAGATTGCGTTCCTTAGCAACCAGCTCCTGAGAATGTTTCAGGATTTCCGGACGCAGCTTGACGTTGCCCGGAGCATAAACGCCATGCACGTTACCGAAGGATGCAGCCACGGTGAAGTGACCGATCTTGGACAGGATGTCATAGGCATAAAGAACATCTTCAGGCTGGGTGTAGAGACGTGGATCGGCTGCATCACCTTCTTCCAGCTCTTTACCAATGCCGTCTTCTTCGCCGCCGGTAACGCCAAGCTCGATTTCAAGGCTCATGCCCATCGGCGCCATGCGTTCCAGATATTTGGCGCTGATCGCAACGTTGTCTTCCAGAGATTCTTCGGACAGGTCGATCATGTGAGAGGTGTAAAGCGGACGACCATTCGCTTTATAGTATTTTTCACCTTCGTCCAGCAGACCGTCGACCCATGGCAGCAGTTTCTTGTTGCAGTGGTCGGTGTGAAGAACGGCACAGATGCCATATTCTTTTGCCAGCAGATGCACATGCTGCGCAATGGATACAGAACCCAAAACGCGTGCGCGCATCGCATCAGGAGCACCCTGACCAGCGAAGAACTGTGCGCCGCCGTTCGACATCTGAATGATGATATCGGATTTTGCTTTGGCAGCTGCTTCCATTACCGCATTGAGACTGTTGGTGCCGGTAACGTTGACGGCTGGCAGAGCATATCCACCTTCTTTGCATGCTTCCAGAAGCTGCAAATACTCTTCGCCGGTGATGACGCCCGGGCTCAATTTGATTCCGCTCACGCTGATCTCCCTTAAAGTTTCGAGACTAAATTAATTCTCGATAGTCAAATAAAACATTCCTTCTCCAACGTCCAGAAAATAGCAAAGAAAGAAGCGATATCGGAACTATCGATTAGTATTTTTCCTGTGTTAGCACAAATCATTGAACAGCTTCAATGTTTACACGCAAACACCGAAAAGCAAATGCCAATCAGTAGCATTTCATTGCTTATGTCAGCCTTTTTACATGAGCTGGCATGCAGTTAGAGCAGACCGATCTCCTTAATGCCCCGCTCTGAAAGACAAATGATTGCATCAAGCAGCCATGGAACCGGGCAACAATCCCGTCGCAACGGCCCTATCGATGGCAAGGCGCAGATCTGCATAGGTTTCCCTTACCGCCCTCTTGCGATGTCCCGGAAGGTCAATCCTGTCATACGAGTCCGGCACATTGAGATAGATGATCGGCGGATTGTAAGGGAAGATCGGATGCTTGTGCGACCTGCTTTTAGGCTCAAATCCAACGACGATGTCAATGCGCGGCGAATAGGCTTGCAGGAAAATGTCGACCGGCTTTGGACAATAGTCTTCCGGCGCAATACCATTCTCTCTGAGCACGTCAAACACATGCCTGTCCAATCGTTCTGCAGGTTCGAAACCGGCGCTGAATGCACGGACGGCATTGTTAAGCCCCCGATTGAAATAAGCTTCGGCCATGATGCTCCGATCATTATTCGTTTCATCAAGGAACAGGATATTCGTTTGCAGCATGAAACCCTCCGTTCTGCCAACGCTCAGGCAGCCAACTAAACAAACTTTCCGACAACTCCGTGACAACCCAAAAAGAATTGTCATTCTCTCCCCCGAAGCAGGCCGGAAATCAGAATTGGTGTTTGGTTGACAATGTCATCACTCACATGGGCTTAAGCAGACAGCATTTCAAGAATTCAGTTTTCTTATTTATTTCAATAACTAAGATGGAGTGGCCTCGCATTCTTGACACATTCCTGACAATCCACATTTGGACACTATCGCTTAAAAACAAATGAGCCCAAACCAAAAAAACCGCCCACCAGATCTCTCTGGAGGGCGGTTCTGATTCACTCAGCATCCAGCTTATAGCCAGAAGCAACACACCATATTAAACAGCGCGTTCAAGCAGCATACGCTTGATTTCGGCAATTGCCTTGGCCGGGTTCAGGCCTTTCGGGCAAACCTTGGTGCAGTTCATGATCGTGTGACAACGATAGGCACCGAAGGCATGATCGAGTTGATCAAGACGTTCACCGGTATATTCGTCACGGCTATCGATGATCCAGCGATAAGCCTGAAGAAGAGCCGATGGGCCGATGTAACGATCACCATTCCACCAGTAGGATGGGCAAGAGGTCGAGCAGCAGGCACACAGGATACATTCATAAAGGCCGTCAAGTTTCTGACGATCTTCATGAGACTGCAGCCATTCGGTGTCTGGAGCCGGCGTATCGGTCTTCAGATAAGGCTCGATGGAAGCATGCTGGGCATAGAAATTGTTGAGGTCCGGTACAAGGTCCTTGACCACTTTCATATGCGGCAGCGGATACACATTCACAGACTTGGACTTGCATTCGTCCATACCGAAGGTACAGGCGAGATTGTTTGCCCCGTCGATGTTCATGGCGCAGGAACCGCAGATGCCTTCACGGCAAGAACGGCGCAACGTCAGGGTTGCATCGATATTGTCTTTAATGTAGAGCAGCCCATCGAGAACCATCGGGCCACAATCGTCACGATCGACATAATATGTGTCGATCTGGGGGTTTTTGCCGTCATCAGGATTCCAGCGATAAACGCGGAATTCGGTCAAGTTGGTCGCACCTTCAGGCTTTGGCCAAGTCTTGCCTTCTTTAATCCGTGAATTTTTCGGCAGCGCAAGTTCAACCATCTTTTCGCTCCGTATTCGGGTCGCGCCCTTATCGCATCAAGGCGAGCTCGGGCTTTAATTTCGAAAAGGCCGGGCAACGTCATGCTGCCCGACTTGAAAGACATTAGTAGACGCGAGCTTTCGGCGCGATCTTGGCAAGGTCGATACCGCCTTCTTCCTCGGAAGTGAGCGGATCGAGAATAACCGGACGATAGTCAAGTTTGACATCGCCATTCTCTGCGACCCAAGCCAGCGTATGCTTACGCCAGTTTTCGTCGTCACGACCACCCAGAGGACCATCTTTATAGTCTTCACGAGCGTGTGCACCGCGGCTTTCCTTACGAGCTTCAGCACCAACGACCGTTGGAAGGGCGTTGATCATCAGGTTCTGAAGTTCGAGGGATTCCATGAGGTCGGAGTTCCAGATCAGTGACCGGTCTGTCACTTTCATTTCACTCATTTCACCCCAAAGAGCAGCCATTTCCTTGCAGCCCTGTTCCAACGTTTCCTGAGTACGGAAGACAGCGGCGTTGTTCTGCATGCTCTTCTGCATTTTCAGGCGCAGCTGAGCAGTGGTCTGAGAGCCGTTTGCATGACGGACCATGTCGAAGTTGGCCATGATCTTGTCAAAGCAAGCCTGGTTCGGCGTCGGCATCGGAGCTTCGCGGTCGATAACCTTGCCAGCCTTGATAGCTGCTGCACGGCCAAAGACGACAAGGTCGATGAGCGAGTTGGACCCAAGACGGTTGGCACCGTGAACCGAGGCACAAGCCGCTTCACCGACAGCCATGAGGCCCGGAGCAACTGCGTTCGGATCATCCTTGGTTGGGTTGAGCACTTCACCCCAATAGTTGGTCGGAATACCACCCATATTGTAGTGAACGGTCGGCAGAACCGGAATAGGTTCCTTGGTCACGTCAACACCGGCAAAAATCTCGGCCGATTCGGAAATACCCGGCAGGCGCTCTGCCAGCATATCCGGATCAAGGTGATCAAGATGCAGGAAGATGTGGTCCTTGTTCGGGCCAACACCGCGACCTTCGCGAATTTCGATGGTCATGCAGCGGGAAACCACGTCACGGGAAGCAAGGTCCTTGGCGCTCGGTGCATAACGCTCCATGAAGCGTTCGCCTTCGGAGTTGACCAGATACCCGCCTTCACCACGAACACCTTCGGTGATCAGGCAACCAGCGCCGTAGATGCCGGTCGGATGGAACTGAACGAATTCCATGTCCTGCAGCGGCAGGCCAGCACGGGCGATCATGGCGTTACCGTCACCGGTAATCGTGTGGGCAGACGTTGCGGAGAAGTAGCAACGACCATAACCACCGGTCGCCAGAACAACCATTTTGGCGTTGAAGCGATGGATGGTACCGTCATCAAGGTTCCAGGCAACCAGACCTTCGCAGGTCCCGTCTTCGTTCATCAGCAGGTCAAGACCGAAATATTCGATATAGAACTCAGCCTTGTTGCGGATGGACTGACCATAAAGCGTATGAAGGATAGCGTGCCCGGTACGGTCAGCAGCAGCACAGGTACGCTGCACAGCAGGCCCTTCACCATAGTTCTGCATATGGCCACCGAACGGACGCTGGTAGATCTTGCCTTCTTCGGTACGCGAGAAAGGAACACCATAATGTTCCAGCTCGTAAACCGCAGCCGGAGCTTCACGGGCAAGATATTCCATGGCATCGGTATCACCGAGCCAGTCAGAGCCCTTGACGGTGTCATACATATGCCACTGCCAGCTGTCAGGCCCCATATTTTCCAGAGACGCCGCGATGCCACCCTGTGCAGCAACGGTGTGCGAACGGGTTGGGAAAACCTTGGTTACGCAAGCAGTGCGCAGTCCCTGCTCGGCCATGCCGAGAGTTGCGCGCAGACCAGCGCCACCAGCCCCCAAAACGACAACATCGTGATAGTGGTCGTGAACTTCATAGGCACGACCATTGATATTATAAGTATTGGCCATCTGATCTTACCCTCCAAATGCCACTTTAAGCACCGCGAAGAAAAGGGCGGCACAGACGACGATAGCCGCGAAGCTGTTCAGGATCTTGGACAGCGTGCGATAAAGCTGATTCTGGAAATAGTCTTCCGGAATGGTGATCGCGCCCAGATAGGCGTGATATCCGGACACGGCGATAACCAACAGAAGGAAAATTGCGACAAGCGGATGTCCAACAAGCGCTTTGGCCTGCTCATAGTCGGATCCGGCAGCGGCTATTACAAAAATAACGAAGCCGATGGTGAGGAAAACCAGAGCAAAAGCTGTAAGCCGCATCATCCAGTGATGTTCCGTGCCGTGATGAGTCTCACCAAGGCCACGGATGATTTTGGTAGATGTTTTCATTTTTCTCTCCCCGTCCTCACATTACAGCGTAACCGATGATCCAGATAACGACCGTCAACAGGAAGCCGCCCAGGATGGTTGCGCGATAAAGGAATTCAATCTGGGGCTTCTCCATCATCACAGGGATATCCCACAGGAAGTGACGGATACCACCAAGCATGTGATGCATGAGTGACCAGGTTAGGCAGAACAACACAAAGCGCCCCAGAATGGAGCCCCAGAGGGTCTGCGCGGTTTCAAAAGCTTCAGGCCCGATTGCCAGAGCAATCAGCCAATACGCCAAAAAGAACATGCCGACATAAGCACCAATCCCTGTGACACGATGGCTAATGGAAGTCGCCATCGACAGGGTGATCTTGTAGGCAGAGTTTTGGACATGGGGAGATGTAGGGCGTTTACCCTTCAGGTCGACGTCTGTCATATTTTCGGTCCTCGACAGCTGACACTTACGTATTACGTAAAAATAACCAGTTTTTGGTCTGCATGTCTGTTGTCATAGCGAGATTTCTGGATCTGGTCAAAGCGACCAACCCGCTAATTCGATGAATTTTGTCCAAACTGCGCCTAACGGACAGCATCACATTTGAACAATTATGCCATTATCTCGATCAAGATTAAGATCAAGTAAGCAATATCTTAGCGGACGTGACGTAACTTACTTGCAAATATGGGGGTGTAATATGATATTTCGCAAATCCTCCCTACTTTTGGCGAACTAGCCACAAACAATTGTAAAAAACCCGTCGATACGCCTTCAAGCAAACTCTTGAGGCGACATCCCGGCATCTTTTCCTCCTGATGATCCAGCGCCCCGTGCTCATGAAAGCATCAGGCACCAAACCGTATCACTCTTATCTACCATGTTCAGCGCGGAAGCACCAACCACAGATCCACATCCAAAATCACAGATGGTCCATAACCGGTCTCGCTTTTTCCCGGATATGCACTGCATGGCTCATCTTTTGTTGCATATAGACGCACCCTCAGCGCCCCGACATCATCGCGCGCTGGTAGCTCTGACTTGTCAACAATCTCAGACCAGGCAAACACGGTTTCCCCGGCGAACAGGGGTGCGACATGTCGCCCCCCATTGATGGCAGCAATGTGGAAAGCATTGGATAACCCGTTGAAAGACAAAGCGCGGGCAAGCGAGATGACGTGCCCGCCATAAATGAGTCGGCGCCCGAATCGCCCCTCACCCTCAGTAAACTGGTTGAAATGTACTTTTGCCGTATTCTGATAAAGACGAGTCGCCATCTGGTGCTCGGCTTCCTCGACCGTCATCCCATCCACATGGTCGATTCTTTCGCCCACCTCATAGTCATCCCACTTGTAGGGAGAGCCGGAAAGGTCCGTATCGAAGTTATCGACATCGAGAATGGGCACCGCATCCCCAAGCGCATCGGCGGCCAGAGCGGCCGGCAGTGAAGGCACCGTATCGTGCCCGGTCGGCACGGTGGGATCTTTTTTGCGCACCATCACCCAGCGAACATAATCCAACACCATCTCCCCATGCTGGTTCACCCCGCAGGAGCGCACATAGACAACGCCGGTCTTACCGCTTGAATTTTCCTTTAGGCCAATCACCTCCGACGTTGCCGTCAGGCTATCTCCGGGAAAAACAGGCACAAGAAACCGACACCCGGCATAGCCAAGATTGGCCACAGCATTGAGGGAAATGTCCGGCACGGTTTTGCCAAAAACAATATGGAAGACCAACAGGTCATCCAGCGGGGCTCTTTCATAACCAATGGCCCGCGCGAAAGCATCAGAGCTCTGCACCGCAAAACGGGAGCCATAAAGCGCAGTATAGAGCGAAGCATCGCCCTCGGTCACCGTCCGTGGCGTCGCATGCCGAATGACCTGGCCGACTGAAAAATCTTCAAAAAAATTACCAGGATTGGTCTTGCTCATTATGCCCTCCCCTTACACACCACCCGAGCGAAGCGATGGATCGTGCGAGCAATATATTGCACCGCAGCAAAGCTGTCATTTGGAGGAAAGGCGGATAAACAAAAAGGGATGCCGTCTCCGGCACCCCTCATATGACCACGCATCAAGAAGCGAAAATCAGGCTGGCTTGACTGGCGCTTCGCCGATGGATTTTTCCGAACTGTCCGCCTGACCATACACCCAGTAGCCTGCAGCCTTCATCCACGGCAGCGGGTGGTTTTTCTCTTCAAGGAAAAAGGTTCGAATCGCCTTGGCAACCCGAGCTTCGGCAGCAATCCATATATATGTGCCCTCACCGCAGGAGGCAGTCTTGATGGCATTAAGGAAAGGAGCTGGGCTTGTCGCATCCTTTCCAGAGCGATGAATCCAGTGCATCGTAAGCTTGGCATCGGTCTGGAAGGACTGCTCATCCTCCACTCCCGGAACGGCAGCAAAGGCTTCAACCTCGACATCAGGACCCATTTCTTCCACCCAGCGCCCCAGCGCAGGCAAGCCCGTTTCATCGGCGATCAAAACATAGCGCGCAATATCACCCTTGAGAACAGCAGAGCCACGCGGCCCAGCGATCTGCAGATGGTCTCCCGGTTTTACAGAAAGCGCCCAAGCCGTCGCCGGTCCGGCTTCATGCACAGCAAAATCAATGGTCAGCGTCCGCGCCTCATTATCATAGGCCCGCGGTGTGTAATCCCGCATTGCCATCATGCCACTGGAATCAGGCACAAACAGCTTTATATGATCATCGGCTGACAGACTGGTAAAATCCGCCAGTTCTTCTCCGATCAGGGTGACCCGGATCATCGAGGGCGTCAGCCGCTCGACCGTCTTCACTTCCAGATCCCGCCTTTTCAGCTCATGGCGCACGCGTTCAAGGGTCGGGGCATTGCTGTTTTCAGAAGTCATACTGTCATCACTCAAACTGTTTTTGAAATATCTAAACCATATCGGAAGGAATCAAATGAATTCAAGAGTTTTTAACTCAACTTTTTGCATCTCCCTATAGAAAAGCCCTTCTGTGTACACCCCTCGCCATATCAATCAGCCTGCGTATTTTCTACTATGCATAAAGACCAGACGAATCAGCCTCCTCCAAGAGCCCATGATCAACCTATCAGCAAAGATCCCAGCATGACCCTATCCAAGACACAGTCAAGGACCACCCCCTCGGATACCAACTCCACAGCCAGGGTGCATCTCGAGCCTTTTGCCGAGGCCGATTTCCAGAGTTGGTTTGATCATTGCACTGAAGAATATGCCAAGGACAAGCAGAAGACCTTTGGTTGCACACCGGAAGCGGCCCGAGCCTTTGCCCAATCGAGCATGCAGAGCGCCCTTGCCGATGGCTTGCAGACCACGGACAACCATCTATTCAAGATAAAAGACGAAAAGGGTAACAAAATCGGCGCAATCTGGATTGCGGTGCAAACCCAATTCAATCAGAAGAGCGCCTTCATTTACGACATCGAGATTGAGGGTAATGAGCGCGGCAAAGGATATGGGCGCGCTGCGATGCTGGCTCTTGAGGCGGAAGTTGCCAAAATGGGCCTCCCCTCTATCGGCTTGCATGTCTTTGCCTTCAACGAGCGAGCCTTTGCCCTTTATCAATCCCTCGGCTTTGAAGTCACCGATTATACGATGCGCAAACAAATACAGCCCCAAAAATGAGGCTGTTCACTTCACTCTTTGGTCAGATGAGCGCCGTTGAAACGCAATCTGATTATAGCTCACCCAGAACCACGTCCCGGCTATACTCAAACGGCTCGACAAGCTTGGTTACCGCCTGCCCACATTTCATCACCCGTGCTTCGGCATCATAGGCGTAGCTGGGAGAGCCATGCAGCTCCCACCCCTTGGAGAGGGCCTCGGTGACCCGGTGACAAAAGTTGGCGTCATCCACGCCTGTGAGAAACCGGTATACTCTTTGTTTTTCGTTCATGACTATTCCTCATCCCGAGCTGCAATAGCTTCGGCAATATCCACCAGACGACGGGCCATTTCAGCGTGCAGCCGCTCGACCATTTTACCATCAATCGTCATGACATTTTTTGACTGATTCTCCGGCGCATCGAAAGCCTCGATCACCTTTCGCCCCCATGCTACAGCCTCTGCATCTGGCGAGAAGATACGGTTGCAGTCGGCAATCTGTTTGGGGTGAATCAGCGTCTTGCCATCCATGCCCATTTCCACGCCCTGCTCGCACTCGGCAACGAACCCATCCAGATCGTTGAAATTGTTGAAAACCCCATCAATGATATCCAGATCAAAGCTTCTGGCTGCGGCCTGACAATTCATCAGCCAGCCATAAACCGGGGCCCGTCCGGGCACCATTGCAACGCGTGTTTCCTTGACCAAGTCATTGGTTCCCAAGACAAAACAACTCAAGCGGCGACCATGATATTCTTTTGTCGCCTCGGCAATTTCCAGCGCCCGCAACATCCCTTGCGGGGTCTCCATCATGGCCCAGATCTTGATATCCTGATCGGCGCCCGCATCATTCATCTTGCGCCCCACCGTATAGACGTCTTCGGCACAATTGACCTTGGGCACAAGGATCGCATCCGGCTTGGCTTCGATAGCAGCGACCAGATCATCCGGCCCCCATTGGGTCTCCAGACCATTGATGCGGATCACCACTTCGCGATGCCCGAAGCCCCCTGCCTTGACAGCTTCGGCAACCTGGGTCCGGGCCACTTCCTTCATGTCAATCGCAACGGCATCTTCCAGATCCAGAAGCAGCACATCCACATCAAGGCTGCGGGCTTTTTCAAGAGCACGGGCATTGGATCCGGGCATGTAAAGAGCTGTTCGGCGCGGACTGAAAGACATTGAAATTTCTCCGATCTTTGAGGCAATATGCTGGCGCGCGACAACTTAAAACACAAACGCGCGCCTAGCCATCCCCTTCCTTAGGCCAACCTCCCTTTAAGGAAGACAAGAAGAAAAACGGAACAGCAAATGAAACAGGCAGATCTCGTCATTATTGGTGGCGCAATCATGGGGGCTTCAGTGGCCTATTTCCTGAAAAAGGATCTCGGCTTCGAAGGCTCTGTCATTGTGGTCGAAAAGGACCCCACCTATGCCAACAGCTCAACCACACTTTCGGCGGCATCGATTCGCCAGCAATTCTCCACTCCGGAAAATATAGCCCTGTCCCAATATGGGCTACAGTTTTTCTCAGAGCTGAAAGACCGTTTCGGTCCAGATGCAGATATCGCTTATCAGGAAGGTGGCTATCTCATTCTGGCATCGGAGGCAGGCCTACCGATCCTTCAGAACAACTACAAGACTCAGATCGAATGCGGCGCGGACATCGAGCTGATGTCGCCGGACGAGATGAAGAAGACCTTCCCATGGCTCAATGTCGAAGATCTCGCAGCCGGGGCCTACGGACGGTCCGGTGAGGGCTGGTTCGACGCACACATGTTCCTTGACCTCGTTCGCAAGGGAGCCATTGCAGCTGGTGCCGAATTCATCAAGGGCACCGTCGTTGCCATGGAAAAACAGGGCAACAAGGTAACCTCGGTCAAACTGGACAATGGTGACACCATCGGCTGCGGAGCCGTGGTGAACTGTGCTGGCGCCAACGCTGGCAAGGTTGCCGCGATGCTCGACATTCCTTTGCCGATCGAGCCACGCAAGCGCACCATCTTTGTCATCGACAACAAGAAGCCGCATCCGAACATGCCATTGATCACGGACACCTCCGGCGTCTATGTCCGTCCGGAAGGGGAATTCTTCATTTCCGGCTGCCCTCCAATCGATGACCCGGCTGCCGAATATGAAGACCATGATCCGCATTACGATCTGTTTGACGAAGTCATCTGGCCTGCTCTCTACAACCGCATGCCCGGCTTTGACGCCATCAAGATGACCAACGCCTGGGCCGGTCATTACGAATATTGCACCCTCGATCAGAATGCCTTCATCGGCGCGCATCCGGAGATCACCAACTTCTATATCAACGCCGGATATTCCGGTCACGGGCTGCAACATGGCCCCGGAGCTGGTCGTGGCATTGGAGAACTGTTCCTTTTTGGCGAATATCGCTCGCTTGATCTCTCTATTTTCGGTTATGAAAGGATCGCGAATAACAAACCCGTCAGAGAATTCAACATCATCTGACGCAAACGACAAAGAGATGATCGCATGACCGACCTGATGGCCCAAACCGGCAATCCCAATGTGCGCAACGCCCCGTTTGTGGCAAAACCGATCATCGTCATTTCATCTCATGTCATGGCTGGCGCGGTGGGCAACCGCGCCGCAGCCTTCACGCTGGAGCGTCTGGGGTTCCCGGTCTGGGAAGTCCCGACGGTCATTCTTCCCTGGCATCCGGGCCACGGCCCGGGCACGGTTCAGAAGATGGATCCGGATCTTTTTGCCAAGAGCCTTGAAGATCTGTCCCGTCATCCCGATTTTGCCTCGGTCAGCGCCATCTATTCTGGCTATTTGGGGTCACTCGAACAGGTCGCAGCCATTGCCACGCTTGTTGACAAATACAAACAGGCCAATCCGGAAGGCCTCTATTTCTGCGATCCTGTGGTCGGCGACAAGGGAGGCCTCTATATGGCCGAGCCGATCGCCGTTGCCATCCGCGATGAGCTGATCCCGCGTGCGGACATCATTTCGCCCAACCGCTTCGAGCTTAACTGGCTCACCGGCTCTGCCGAAGAAAACAATATCGGCCTCATCGAACAGGCCAAAAAGCTGGAACGCAAGACCACGCTGATCACCAGTGCCTTTGCCCTGATGCGTAACTCCATCGCCAACCTGCTCATTCAAAAAGGCACCGCCGACAAACAACCGTTGCCGATCATGTGCGAACATCCCGCCATTCCCAATCCGCAGAATGGCACAGGCGACATGATGGCCTCCCTGTTTCTGGGCCACAAACTGGCTGGCGCGTCCGATGAAATGGCGCTCAAGAAAGCCTCAAGCGGCGTCTTGGAAGTTGTCACCCGTTCGGCCAATCTGGGCTACAGGGATTTGGAAGTTGCCCGTTTTGCCGACCGCTTCCACTCTCCCATGGCTATGGTCAACATGCGCCAGATCGGAGCAGGTCCCAAACTGACGGCGGTCAGACGCGCGCCCAAAAAGCCGCAGCCGCTGGACTGATGTGGGCTTTTCCCCTTATTTTCCGCATAGCCGCTTTGACAGATCAAAAAAATCGCGCAGACTTGCGCAACAACTCTTGATTTTTTATGCGTCCGGCGCGAGATGTCATACGGAAAAACCAGTATGCGATGAAAAGAGGATATGATGGCCCAGTTACCTGACCGCTTGCTCGAAGGCTATGCCGAGTTCAAAAAGGGGCGTTTCCCCACAGAACAGGGGCGGTATGAAAAACTGGCCGAAAAAGGCCAGAGCCCGAACATCATGCTCGTTGGTTGTTGCGACAGCCGTGCAGCACCGGAAATCATCTTCGATTCAGGGCCGGGTGAAATCTTCGTCATGCGCAACGTGGCCAACATCGTGCCGCACAAATCCTCTCAGGATGATGGCATCCACGGCACCACGGCAGCGCTGGAATTCGCCGTCAACGGCCTCAATGTCGAGCATATCGTCATCATGGGCCATGGGCGCTGTGGTGGCGTGAAAAGCTATATTTCCGCAGGCGATTCCGAACCCCTGTCAGAAAGCAACTATATCGGCAAATGGTCTGGCCAGCTGCAGGCTGCCGACAACCCGATCCGCTACAAGGCGCTCAATCGCCCCGATCTGGATCATGGCGGACTGCTGGAACGCTCTTCGATCATCCATTCGCTGGAAAATCTCTACTCCTACGATTTCGTCAAAACCCGCGTGCAGGAAGGCAAACTGGCCCTTCATGGCGCCTGGTTCGACATCTCGACCGGCGAACTGGAATATTATGAGGAAGAACAGGGCACCTTCCTGAAGGTCTAAACCCTTCCCTTCTTAATAAGACGTCTCAATCAAAAAAACCGGCCTGGTGCGAACCAGACCGGTTTTTCAAATTGACGCATCACGCACGAGAAGAGTAATTTAAGCTTCAGCGCGCGGCTTGACCAGACCGCGATTGATCAGGGCTTCGGCGATCTGAACGGTGTTCAGAGCTGCGCCTTTACGCAGGTTATCGGAAACAACCCAGATGTTGAGGCCGTTATCAACGGTCGAATCTTCGCGAATACGGGAGATATAGGTCGCATCTTCACCAGCCGCTTCAACCGGGGTGATGTAGCCACCGTCTTCGCGTTTGTCGACAACCAGACAACCCGGAGCTTCACGCAGGATATCGCGGGCTTCATCAGCGGAAATCGGCTGTTCGAACTCGAGGTTCACAGCTTCACCGTGAGAAACAAAAACCGGAACGCGCACGGCGGTGCAGGTCACCTTGATTTTCGGATCGAGCATTTTCTTGGTTTCGGCCACAACCTTCCATTCTTCCTTGGTGGAGCCGTCATCCATGAATTTGTCAATATGTGGGATCACGTTATAGGCAATGCGCTTGGTGAATTTGTTCACTTCGATCGGATCGGAAACAAACACCGCGCGGGTCTGGGTGAAAAGCTCATCCATGGCTTCCTTGCCAGCGCCAGAAACAGACTGATAGGTGGAAACAACGACGCGCTTGATGGTTGCCTTGTCATGCAGGGGCTTCAAAGCAACCAGCAACTGAGCCGTTGAGCAGTTCGGGTTGGCGATGATGTTGATGCGATCTTTTTTCTTGATCCAATCTTCCAGCACATGAGCGTTCACTTCCGGCACGATCAGCGGAATACGCTCGTCATAACGCCACTGGGAGCTGTTATCGATCACGATGCAGCCCTGTGCCGCGATCTTTGGTGCCCACTCGGCAGAAAGGCTGCCGCCAGCTGACATAAGACAGAAATCAGTGTCGGAGAAATCATAGTGATCCAGCACCTGACATTTCAGATTTTTGTCGCCAAAGGACACGTCCTTGCCCTTGGAGCGGCTGGAGGCCAATGCGACAACTTCATCAGCGGGAAAACCACGCTCGGCAAGAATGTCGAGCATTTCACGACCCACATTGCCCGTAGCCCCGACAACTGCAACTTTATAACCCATTTTCAATGATCTCCTGATCCGCAAGCTCCCCCTAAGGTTTCCGCTCTGCCCTGTGCTTTCGCTGATTGGCAGGCGGTTTCGCTCCCCTCACATCCCTGGGGGAAGCCGAAGCAGGGAGCGAGAGGGGCCTAAACCTTGGTGGTAGTAGTGGTTGTTGTGTCTGTCATCTGGCCAGCAGTGAGAGCACCAGCGACAACGCCAGTGGTTTTGCTCATCATTCCTGTTTTCATTTCAAATGCCATATCACAGTGTCACACGCGGCAAGCGTATGCCCAACCCTCTCGGTTCACGTCATGCCTTTTGCTTTATGGGTGCCTGCAAGTCAAGACAAAATCAGCACATAACGCCCATGCGATGCGGAATCTCATGGAAAGAGCCCCCATACCGGCACTCCATACAGCATATTATCTTGAAAATCAGGCAAAAAGCAGGTTAAAGAAGCGTATGACAGAACGGGAACCAAAATCACGGCAACAGCGCCAGGATGAAAAGGCCAGACAAGCCGAGCGCGCCCTTGAGCGCGTCGACGCCGAAGGCGAAGCCCTTGGCACGTCGGCATTTGCCCGCACGGCAAACCGGGCCAAGGACCATCTGGGCGCCAATGACGCAGACCCCAATGATCCAATCGAGATCTGGGGCACGCGCATTGGCCGCATTGGAGGCGTCATCTTTGCGATCTTTCTCGTTCTTTGGCTTGTCAATCATTTCACCCGATGACAAAAGCCCTTAAGTGCTGTAAAGCAGGATTCATCAACGGATCGGCACAGCAAACCATCCCCATGAAGGCATAAAAGCAGCCTCACAAGCATTCAGGCAGAAGACAATGACGACAAAATTATTCATCGACGGCGAAGCAGGCACCACCGGATTGCAGATTCGGACGCGCCTTGAAGGCCGCGACGATATCAAATTCCTGCGCTTGCCTGAAAATCTGCGCAAGGATGCCGAGGCACGGGCACAGATGCTCAACGAGGCCGACATCGCCATTCTCTGCCTGCCGGACGCAGCAGCCATCGAGGCGGTCAATCTGATCGAAGACAAGGACACCCGTGTCATTGATGCGTCTACCGCCCACCGGACGGCAGAAGGCTGGGCCTATGGATTTGCCGAGCTTGATTCCGATCAGCGCGAAAAGATTGCCGCGTCCAAGCGGGTTGCCAATCCCGGCTGCTATCCGCAGGGCTATATCGCCATCATGCGGCCGCTTGTCGATGCAGGCATCATTCCAGCCAACTTCCCGGCCACGCTCAATGCCGTTTCCGGCTATTCGGGCGGAGGCAAGGGCATGATCGCTGAATATGAGCGCGAGGAAGAGCCCGTAACGGTGCCTTACTGGCCCTATGGCCTCACCTTGGCTCACAAGCATGTACCAGAAATGACCTTTTATGCCGGACTTGAGCATCCACCCGTCTTCCAGCCCGCTGTTGGACGCTATGCGCAGGGCATGATTGACGCCGTACCACTCAATCTGTGGGCGCTGGATTCCGCCCCCAAGCTTGCTGACTTGCATGCTTGCCTGGAACGGCGATACCGGAATGAAACCTTCGTCAAGGTCGCCCCTCTGGAAGCAGCAGGACGTCTTGAAGCGATCACCCCGGAAAAGCTCAACGGCACAAACTCGCTGCATCTTCATATTCACGGCAATGACGAAACCGGACAGGCCGTCTTGCTGGCCGTTTACGACAATCTGGGCAAAGGCGCCTCCGGCGCTGCCGTTCAGAATATGAACATCATGATGGGCATAGAAGAGACCACCGGCCTCACCATCGCCGATTTGTAATCAGAAGGACCGCCAGAGAATGGAAAAATTCACGACCTTGACCGCTGTTGCGGCACCCATGCCCTTGATCAATATCGATACGGATATGATCATTCCGAAACAGTTCCTGAAGACCATCAAGCGCTCCGGCCTTGGCGTCGATCTCTTCTATGAAATGCGCTACAACGAAGATGGCTCGGAAAACAAGGACTTTATCCTCAATCAGGATGCCTACCGCGGTGCTGAAATCATTGTGGCGGGTGACAATTTCGGCTGCGGCTCTTCCCGTGAGCATGCGCCTTGGGCTCTGAAAGATTTCGGCATCAAATGCATCATTTCCACCAGCTTTGCCGATATCTTCTATAACAACAGCTTCAAGAACGGCATCCTGCCGATTGTTGTGAGCGAAGAAGACCATGCCAAACTGATGGACGATGCGTCCCGCGGTTCCAACGCCACCCTGACCATCGACCTTGAAAATCAGGTCATCAAGGGCCCGGATGGTGGCGAGATCAGCTTCGACCTTGATCCGTTCAAGCGCAAATGCCTGCTTGAAGGCCTTGATGACATCGGCCTGACCATGGAAAAAATCGCCAATGTCGACAAATTCGAAACTGAAATGACCAAAGAGCGCCCTTGGGTCTAGAGCCTTTTACCTTGTAGAAGGTGTACGCCTATTCCCATCTGCGCGGCAGCATTGAAGGTGGCGCGCGCGCCTCTGCTACAAGCAATCAACAAGCCAGGCCCTTCAGGTCTGGCTTTTTTGTATCAGATCGCAGTCGGCACCCGCATCTCATCGGCTTAGACCTTGCATTCCCCTCCATTCGGTATTAATCGAATGCATAACGCATCCAATCTTTTCGATCCTTGCGCGCAATACGCAAATTCGAAGAAAATCCAAACTCGGAAGTAGACCATGTCCCACAAACTTTTCCTTCTGCCCGGCGACGGCATCGGCCCTGAAATCATGAAAGAAGTAAAGGCGATCATCGACTGGATGAACGCCAATCTCGATGTGAGCTTCGAAACCGACGACGGACTGGTCGGCGGCTCCGCTTATGATGCCTATGGCGTTGCCATCTCGGAAGAAGACATGGCCAAGGCAATGGCAGCAGATGCTGTCATCTTCGGCGCAGTGGGTGGTCCAAAATGGGCCAGCGTGCCTTATGAAGCCCGCCCCGAAGCCGCGCTTCTGCGTCTGCGCAAGGATCTGGGCCTGTTTGCAAACCTGCGTCCGGCTCTGGTATATCCGGCTCTGGCTGACAGCTCTTCCCTCAAAAAGGAATTGGTTGAAGGTCTCGACATCCTCATCGTGCGCGAATTGACTGGCGGCGTCTATTTCGGCGAGCCAAAGGAAATCGTGACGCTGGAAGATGGCCAGAAACGCGCCATCGACACCCAACTCTATACGACGAGCGAAATCGAACGCATCACCCGCGTTGCCTTCGACCTTGCCAAGACCCGCTCCAACCGCGTGGCTTCTGCAGAAAAGCACAATGTGATGAAATCCGGCCTGCTCTGGAAGGAAGTTGTCACCAAGCTGGGCGCCAAGGAATATCCCGATACCCCGCTTGAGCATGTTCTGGCCGACAACTGCGCCATGCAGCTTGTGCGCCGTCCCAAGCAGTTCGACGTCA
Source organism: uncultured Cohaesibacter sp. (assembly GCF_963682185.1). Taxonomy (NCBI): domain Bacteria; kingdom Pseudomonadati; phylum Pseudomonadota; class Alphaproteobacteria; order Hyphomicrobiales; family Cohaesibacteraceae; genus Cohaesibacter; species uncultured Cohaesibacter sp. The sequence goes on from NZ_OY821667.1 coordinate 2,367,565, forward strand.
TCCTTTGCGACAACCTGTTCGGTGACATCCTGTCTGACGTGGCTGCCATGCTGACCGGCTCTCTGGGCATGTTGCCATCGGCATCCCTTGGTGCTCCGGATGAGAAGACCGGCAAGCGCAAAGCCATGTATGAGCCGGTACACGGTTCCGCTCCGGACATCGCAGGCAAAGGCATCGCCAACCCGATCGCCATGATCGCCTCCTTCTCCATGGCCCTTCGCTACAGCTTTGAAATGGGCAAGGAAGCCGACATGATCGACAAGGCCATTGCGACCGTGCTGGAAAAAGGCCTGCGCACCGGCGACATCGCCAAAGAAGGCGACACCGTCGTCACCACCTCCGAAATGGGTGCTGCGGTTCTGGAAGAGATCAAGGCACTGGCATAAGTCAGCCCCGGCATTCCGCCCTTCAAGAGATCAAACAAAAAGCCGGATGGGAAACCATCCGGCTTTTTTCATGTCATCAAAAGGCAGACGCCTCAGCCCTTTTTCAACCGAGAGGAAACAGCCAGCGCCGCCAAGGCCAAAAGACAGGTGAGCGCGGCAAGCCCCGGCCACTGGCCCCAATGCCAGAACCATCCGCCGACATAGCCCACAAGGCTCGCGCCCATATAGTAAAATAGCAGATAGAGCGAGGAGGCATGCCCCTTGTTGCCCTTGGCTGACAGCCCGACCAGACCACTCGCCACCGAATGGCCGATAAAGAAGCCAACCGTGATAAAGGCAATGCCCACGCAAATGAAAAAGAGTGAGCCCGGCAGCGTGATCAGAACACCGACAAAGGTCAGCGCGAAAGAGAAAAGCAGCAGCCGCTTGGCGCCGAACCGCATGGTCAGAGCACCCGTATAGGAAGACGCCACTGTTCCGAACAGGAACAGCAGGAACATCAGGCTCACCGTAAAGGGGCTCATATTGTAGGGCGGCTCGAACAGGCGGAAGGAAAGATAGTTATAGACCGTCGAGAAGACACCGGTCAGGCAGAAGCCCAGCATGTAGACTTTCTGCAGAGCCGGATTTTTCAGATGCCCCAACCAGGTCTGCACATGAAAGCCAAGCCCGGCATGGCTGGTTTTGGTAAAATTCTTAGATGGCGGCAGCAACAGGGCAAAGCCGCCAGCGGCCATCAGGCACAGAACACCAAGCACTTCCATGGCCTGCTGCCAGGAAATGAACTCACTGAGCGAGCCCATGCCCACACGGCCCAACATGGCGCCAACCGATGTTCCCGCAATATAGATGCCCATGGCTTTGGGCAGATGTTTCGGGTCGATCTCTTCGGCCAGATAGGCCATCGCAACGGCAGGCAGCCCGCCAAGCGCGATGCCTTCAAGCGCCCGAGCAATCAGAAGGGTGGTCCAGTCAGGCGCGACGGACGCCAACAGATTGAGGGCGGCGGCCGAGACCATCGAGGTGAGCATCAACCCCTTGCGCCCCAGTTGCTGGGAGAGCGCCCCCATGATCATGATGGACACCGCAAGGCAACCCAAAGTCAGCGACAGGGGCAACGAGCTGGTCGCGGGAAGCACGTTGAAATGCTCGGCAAATAGCGGCAGCAGCGGCTGCACACAATAAAGCAGCGCGAAGGTCGCAAAACCGGCAAGAAAAAAAGCAACGGAAATCCGACGAAAGGTACTGGTGCCGGACTGGACGTGAGAAACGGCATTCTCTTCAAATCCCGAACGTATGTCGCCGGGATCGGAGTAGGTCGTAGACATGGACTCTTCCTGAGACTCTCTTATCAAGGTAGGAAAAAAGAGTATAGCGCAGGCGCGATCAGTTATCTAATATATGGAACAGTCGAACGTCATACAAAAAAGATATAGCATGGAACTGCGCCATATCCGCTATTTTCTCGCCGTTGCCGAAGAGGGAAACTTCACCCGCGCGGCCGAGAAAGTGGGCATCGCCCAACCGCCCCTGAGCCAGCAAATCCGGGATCTGGAAACGGAAATCGGCGTGCAGCTGTTCCATCGCGTGCCCCATGGCGCTGAACTGACGACCGCAGGACAGGCCTTCCTGGAGCGCGTCATCGCCCTGCCCAACATTGCCAAAGAAGCCAGCGAAGCGGCAAGGCGGGCCGCCCGCGGCGAAACCGGCACCCTCAATCTGGGCTTCACTGGCGCCTCTCTGCTCAACCCGACGGTTTCCCGTCTCATCCGTACCTTTCGCCGCGATCATCCTGACGTCAGCTTCAAACTGGAAGAGGGTAACTCCGTCGAATTGCGCGATGATCTGCTCAATGGCACGCTGGACATTGCCATTCTGCGCCCCAATCACGACGACCCGAAAAATATTCGCACTCATCCGCTTTCTTCGGAAAGGCTGATTGCGGCGATCCCGACATCACGCGATCCGGAGCCCAACAGCGATGAGATCGACTTGTTCCTGTTAAGGGATGAACCGCTGGTCTTGACCCCCCGCCATATCGGATTGAGTCTGCATGATTCAGCGATCTCGGCCTGTCGTCGAGCAGGGTTCGAACCACGCCTGGGCCAGCCAGCACCACAGATCACCTCGATCATGAGCATGGTCTCTGCCGAACAGGGCATATCGCTGGTACCCGAATGCATGCGCCAGCTGGCCCTCGAGAATGTCAGCTATAAGCATCTCAAGGACTTGCCGATGAAAGCCACCATCGCGACGGCGATACTGCGCGGAACGCCCTCCCCCACCGCATCGGCCTTCATCGCCCTTGCGTGCACCATCCACAATCAGGATCAGGTTTCTTTATAAGAGACGACCTCCCACCCCGTTATCCCCGATTGCAGAAGCCACATCTTATACCAAAGTTGGAAAGCTTTGTTTGACGCTGCCTTAAGCAATTTAGCGTATCTTCTTACATCAAGATTCTGTCGCCCATGGTGGATTGGGCGACAGACTGTCAAATTGCGGTCAATAAAGTCAGGCAGGTCTTGGACACACAAGGTCGCCGGAGGAAAAAATGGCAACGGATTTAAAACGCGAGCATAAAAAACTCATGGCGGAAGCCAAAGCACTGGCAGCAAAGAACGGTGCACTGGAAGCTGAGTTTCTGGAACGATTTTTCATTCAGGGAGATATGGAAGATCTCTCGCGTTATAGCGCCGAAGAAATCGCATTCCTTGCCCACCATTCCTTTGAGAAATTCCATACCCCCTTTGATGGCAAACACCGGATCGACATTTTCGAGCCTTCCTTCAAGGCCAACAAGGATGCCGTTTCCAACCAGATTACCATCATCGAGCTGCATAACATCAACAAGCCGTTTCTCGTCGATTCCATCATGGGCGAGTTGCAGCAGGCAGGCCTTGGCATTCATCTGGTGCTGCACCCGATTCTGAATGTGGAGCGCAAGAGCGATGGGGAAGTCGTTGCCTTCAAAGAGCGCAAGGATGTGCAGACCAATCCGCATCTCAAGCGTGAAAGCCTCATTCACGTTCACATCTCCCGCATTTCCGACAGCCAGAAGAAAAAGGATCTGCAAAAGATTCTCGACGGCATCCTGGACGATGTCGATTCAGTCGTCGACGACTGGAAATCCATGCTGCTGCGGCTTGAAGAAACCATTGCCATTCTCAAGATTACGCCCCCGCCACTGCCTGAAGGGGATGTCACCGAAACGGTGGAATTCCTGCGCTGGCTGGTCGACAATAATTTCACCCTTCTGGGAATGCGCGAATATACCTTTGATGGCACCACGGAAGAAGGCGATCTGGTTCGCACCAAGCGCGACGGGCTTGGCCTTTTGCGCAATCCCGAAGTGCGGGTTCTACGCCGGGGCAATGAACTGGTGACGATGACGCCGGAAATCCGCGATTTCCTGATGCGTCCCGAACCCCTGTTCATCACCAAGGCCAATGTGAAGACCAAGGTGCACCGCCGTACCTACATGGATTATATCGGCATCAAGCGCTACGACGATGATGGCAAGCTAACGGGTGAATTGCGTATCGTGGGCCTGTTCACCAACACCGCCTATAACCGTTCGGTCCTCAATATCCCGTTCCTGAGACGGAAGGTGGAAAGCATTATCGACATGGCGGCGGTCGATCCATCCGGCCATTCAGGCAAAGCCATGCTCAACGTGCTGGAAAATTATCCACGCGACGAGCTGTTCCAGACCGACAGCGAAACCCTGCTCTATCATTCTCAGGAAATCCTGCGCCTGCATCAGCGCCCGCGTGTGCGTGTGCTTTCCCGAGTCGATAAATTCAACCGCTTTGTTTCCTGTCTCGTATTCGTACCCCGCGACCGCTATAACACATCGGCTCGAATCGAGATTGGCAACCTGCTCAAGGATGTTTATGAGGGGCGCCTCTCCGCCGTTTATCCCGAATTCCCAGACGGGCCGCTCGCCCGCGTGCATTTCATCATCGGTCGTTCGGGCGGCAAGACCCCGACGCCCTCGCGCACCGTTCTTGAAGATGCCATCAACAGCATCGTGCGCACTTGGGTCGACAGCCTGTGCAAGGTCGTCAAAGCCAAGAATTCCATCAAGACAGCAAGCCGGCTGATTGACCGCTATTGCGTCGCCTTCTCCGATGCCTATCGCGACACCTTCTCTCCGGAAGCAGCCATGGATGATATCGCCATCATGGAAGGCATGGATGGCATTCACGACACCGCGATCCAGTTCTATCGCAAGGAGAAGGATCAGGATCATCGCATCACCCTGAAAATCTTCCATCAGGGCATGCCGATTCCGCTGTCCCAACGCGTGCCGATTCTGGAAAATATGGGTTTTCAGGTTATCGACGAACGCTCTTACGAAATCGCACCACTCGATTCAAACCGCAAATACTGGCTGCACGACATGGATTTGGAACGAGCCAGTGGCAAGCCGATTCCCTTCAAGGATGTGCAGGATGATCTGGAAGCCTGCTTCCTGGCCGTCTGGAACGGACTGGCCGAAAATGACGGCTACAACAAGCTTTCTATGGCTGCTGATTTGCCGTGGCGCGACATCACCGTGCTGCGCACCATTTCGCGCTATTTGCGTCAGGTCCGCATCCCATATGATCAAGACTATATGTGGGAAACCCTCAACACCTATCCGGATCTGGCCGCCCTTCTGGTTCACCTGTTCCATGCCAGATTCGATCCAAAGCAAGCCAAGCGCGAGGAAGAGTGCAATCGCCTGTCGAACGGCATCCTGACAGCCCTTGAACAGGTCTCCAACCTTGATGATGACCGCATCCTGCGCAAGTTCCACGGTGTCATTCAGGCCACCCTGCGCACCAACTTCTACCAGCGCACGCCAGACGGGGCCTATAAGCCAACTCTGTCTCTCAAGCTCGATCCACGCGCCATGGAAGACATGCCCGAGCCGAAACCTTTCCGCGAGATCTTCGTTTACAGCCCGAGGGTGGAAGGCCTGCACCTGCGCTTTGGCAAAGTTGCCCGCGGGGGCCTTAGATGGTCTGATCGTCCGCAGGATTTCCGCACCGAAGTGCTCGGCCTTGTAAAAGCCCAGCAGGTCAAGAATGCTGTGATCGTGCCGGTTGGCTCCAAGGGTGGCTTCGTGCCCAAACATCTGCCAACTGAAGGCGGACGCGAAGCCTTCATGGCTGAAGGTATTGAAACCTACAAGCTGTTCATCTCGGCCCTGCTGGATGTGACCGACAATCTGGAAGGCCAGACCATTCTGCCACCAGAGAATGTCACCCGTCACGACGAAGATGACCCTTATCTCGTTGTCGCTGCCGACAAGGGCACCGCCACCTTCTCCGATATCGCCAACGGCATTTCCGAATCCTATGACTTCTGGCTCGGCGATGCCTTCGCCTCCGGCGGCTCGGCTGGCTATGACCATAAGAAAATGGGCATAACGGCCCGCGGCGCATGGGAAGCGGTCAAGCGGCACTTCCGCGAAATGGATCGCGATATCCAGAGCGAGCCTTTCACCGCCGTTGGCGTGGGCGACATGTCTGGCGACGTCTTCGGCAATGGCATGTTGCTCTCCAAGGAAACACGCCTCATCGCAGCCTTCGACCACAGGGACATCTTCATTGATCCGGATCCCGATCCGGCCAGAAGCTGGAAAGAACGCAAGCGCGTCTTCGATCTGGGCCGCTCCTCCTGGCGCGACTATGACGAGAGCCTGATTTCCAAGGGAGGCGGCATTTTCTCGCGCACAGAGAAATCCATTTCCCTTTCCAAGGAGGCCAAGGCAGTCCTCGGGATAGCCAAAACCAAGGTCACGCCGCAAGAGCTGATGAAGGCCATTCTGATGGCTCCTGCCGATCTCTTGTGGTTCGGCGGTATCGGCACCTATATTCGCGCCAGCTCGGAAACCGACGCAGATGCGGATGATCGCGCCAATGATGCCATTCGCATCACGCCCAAAGAGCTGCGCGTCAAGGTGATCGGCGAAGGCGCCAACCTTGGTGTCACCCAGCGGGCTCGAATCGAGTTCGACCATCTGGGCGGGCGCTGCAACTCCGACGCCATCGACAACTCCGCAGGCGTCAACAGCTCCGATATGGAGGTCAATATCAAGATCGCCTTCGGTGCTGCTATCCGCGAGAACAAGATCAATCTGGATGGCCGCAACAAGCTGCTTGTCGAAATGACAGAAAATGTCTCTGAGCTGATCCTGCGCAACAACTATCTCCAGACCCTTTCCATCTCGCTCACAGAGCTGCGCGGCATGGAAGACTTCGGCTATCAACGCCGCCTGATGGAACGGCTCGAAGAAGCCGGTGAGCTGGATCGTGTGGTTGAGTTCCTGCCCGACAATGAAGCCCTCAAGGAGGCCCGCAAGAAGGGCCAACCTCTCAGTCGTGCCGAAGTGGGGCTGTTGCTGGCCTATGCTAAAAACTCGCTCTATGAAGAGCTGCTGCATAGCGACTTCCCCGACGAGAGCTATCTCGAACATGAGCTGATGCATTATTTCCCAGAGAAAATGCGTGAAGCCTATGCCGAGGAAATCAAGAGCCATCGCTTGCGCCGTGAAATCATCTCGACGGTTATTTCCAACTCGATGATCAACCGGGGCGGAGCAACGCTCATCCCGCGCATTGCCGACAAGACGGGCGCGTCTGCCAAAGACATTGCCAGAGCCTATGTGACGGTGCGCGATTCCTTCGATCTGCCTGCCCTTAACGCAAGCATCGACGCGCTCGACAACAAGATTTCCGGAGCCGTACAGCTGGAGCTGTATGGAGAAATCCAGAAGCTGCTGCTGGGCAACATCCAATGGTTCATGCGCAATATCCCCGCATCAACCCCGATTGCAGAAACCGTAGCTCTTTATAAAAAAGGCATCAGCGCGCTTTCTGGCAATATGGATCAATATCTGCCCACCTACCTTACGGACCTCGTACAAAGCGACACCCGCAAGTTCGAGCAGAAGAATATTCCATCTGATCTGGCCGCCAGAATTGCGCGCCTCTTCCTGATCGCGGATATTCCGGACATGGTGCTGATTGCAGAAAAATCCCAGCATTCGCTCAATGAAGTTGCAGAGGCCTATTTTGCTGTGGCAGGCCATTTCAATATCGGCCGCATTGATGCGATCGCCGGGGATCTTGATGTATCAGACTATTATGAAGGGCTGGCTCTGGATCGTGTCCGCGATTCCATCTCCTCCGCTCATAATCAGATGACCGCTTATGTTCTGGGGCTGGCAACCAAGGAGAAAAGCGGTATGGAAATCTGGCTTGAGCAGGAAGGTGCTGCCATCAAACGCACGGTCAAGTCTGTCAACATGATCACCCAGAGCGATGATCTGACGGTTTCGAAATTGTCCGTTGCCGCTGGCCTGCTGGAGGATCTGGCAAGACTGGTCTGACGCTATACCGACAAGACCACAGAAATACAGAACAGCCCGTTGGCATCCGTCATCGGGCTGTTTTTCTTTTATGGTCTTTGCATTTTGCGTTTTGAGGTCTATCCCTATGGCAACGAGCCTACCATCCGGCCCTCGCCATTCCGCAAAGTCATGATCATCGTATATTTCCTCAAAGGCGAAAGCCTTGCCTGATCCACGACTTTGGACCATGGTTTTCTCAAGCCTCCGGCAGCTCCGCCAGAGGGATGGTGCAGGACGCTCCCGGCACTGTCACTTCCCAATATAACCTGCCTTTAACATCTGTGATGGATCGATCCGGTCATGAAACAAGGCAAGCTGAAATGGTTAACAACCATCCAAGGCGTGCAATTTGCGTCCCTTTCCGCTTGCAAGAGTTAAAACTGCCTTAACCAAAAGCCAGCTAAAATGATCGCCGATTTACCACAACACCCAAGGCTTTCGAAAGGCCCAGATTCCCAATGCAAGACGAACGTTCCCCTTTCCAGAAACTCGCAGATCTGCTGGATGGTGTTGTACCGGTCAATGAAAAAGACGCCCAGCCAATCAATATGACCATTGGCGAGCCGCGCCATGCCTTTCCTGATTTCATCCCCGATGTGATCATGAAAAACGCGCAGTATTTCCGCCCCTATCCGCAGATGCGGGGCACCGACGAGTTCCGCAAGGCGGTAGAAGACTGGTTGAACTGGCGCTATGATCTAGGCGGTCTGCCGCTGGGAGAGAAGAATATCCTGCCGCTCAATGGCACCCGCGAAGGGCTGTTCCATGCCTGCGTTGGCGCGCGCGACTATGCCCGCTCCCAGTTTGGCAAAGACACGAGCAATGCTGCTGTCCTGCTGCCAAACCCTTTCTATCACACCTATAAGGGTGCCGCTGCGGCAATTGATGCGGAACAGATTTTCCTCAATGGCACCGCAGAAACCGGCTTTCTTCCAGATCTGGATGAACTGGCCAAGGAAACAGATCTACTCGAGCGCACCATCGCCTTTTATTATGCCTCGCCAGCCAACCCGCAAGGCAATGTGGCTGACATCGCCACATGGAAAAAGCTTATTGCCCTTGCCCGCAAGCATCGCTTCTTTATCTTTGCGGACGAGTGCTATTCCGAGCTTTATCGTGAGACGCCCCCTGCCGGTATCCTTCAGGCTTGCGAAGGCAACTTCTCGAATGTTGTGACTTTCCACTCGCTCTCCAAGCGCTCCAACCTTGCTGGCATGCGCTGTGGCTTTGCCGCAGGGGACGGTGCCTTCATGACCCAATGGACGAAATACCGCAACCTGGTTGCCCCTCAGGTATCCATGGCGATACAAGCAGCAGCGGCGGCGGCCTATCGCGATGAAGAGCATGTGAAGGAAAACCGCAGGCTCTATAATGAAAAATTCGATGCGGCCCGCCGTATTTTGGGCAAAGAGCTGCCTTATGAAACGCCCCCTGCAGGCTTTTTCCTCTGGCTTGATGTCAGTGCCTTTGGCGATGACGTCTCAGTTACGCAAAAGCTCTGGAAGGAAGTCGGGGTAAAAGTCATTCCGGGCTCCTATCTTGCGCGCGAAGACCGCTCCGGTGTCAATCCCGGCGACGGGTTCCTGCGCCTTGCACTGGTGGGAGACCTTGCAGAAACAGAAGAAGCCCTGACGAGACTGCGCACCTGCCTGATCAACTGATCAGGCATCCACCAATCGGTGACCGGCAACGTCTTTTTCAGGGTGAACAGGAAAGCCACACAAGTTGAAATGGGGCAAATGAAACTGGAACTGAGCAGATCATGACCACATTCGACGACTATCGAACCGCACCCTATGAAGGCGGAGCAATGGGAAGACGAGATCGCGATGGAGCTTTGAAACATGCCTTGCGCCGCAATGCCTATGCAGGCCTTGGGCTGCTGGGGCTATTGCTTTGCGCCGTCGTGGCCACCAGTCTGGTCACATGGCATGTGGCCGACCCGAGCTTGTCCAACGCCACGGAAGTCAGCCCGCGCAATGCGTTCGGGCTGGCAGGCGCCATCATTTCCGATCTCAGTTTTCAGGGGTTGGGGCTGGCTTCGGCCTTCCTGATCATCACCCCTACCGTCTGGTTCTGGCGGCTCGTGCTCATGCGTCCGGCCCGCATCAGTCGCAACCGCTTCATGGGCTGGTTTGCCGGGCTGTGCATGCTTGCCATTGCCTGCTCAACCATTCCCGTGCCCGACAGCTGGCCACTGCCACTCAGCCTTGGCGGCATGGTGGGCGACGCCTTTCTTTCGGTCGTAAGCCGCTTTGACACTGAAGTCATGCAGGGGCTTGGTGCCGTGCTTGTGGGCGCAGGCACCGCCTTTCTGGGCGTTCTCATTCTTCTCGCTTCCATGGATATGGGCCTCAAGGATCTGACCTTCCGCCGCAAACCGGCTGCCACGTTTGAGGAAGAAGAAGCTGAACCCTACGACGAAGCCGATTATGAAGAAGACGACTGGGACGAAGAAGATAGCGACGCCTATGCCCAAGCCCCTGATGGCTCCGGCACGCTTGATCGTACCAAGGGCCCTGCGTCAAAACGCGGCTCCTTCTTCTCGGTGCCGATCGGTGCTTTGAACCACTGGTATCTCTCACGCCGCGCCAACAAGGCCCGCAAGGCAAGAGAACGCGAGATTGAGCGACAGGAAAAAGCCAAAAAACCATCCTTCTTCTCGCGGCTTCTTGCCGATGAGGATGATGGTCTGGACGTGCTGACCGATCGCATGGAACCACGCCTTGAACGCTCGGCCCAACCGGGCCACCAGCCGCAGAAGCCTGGCCCGGCTCTGGATATGGGCTATTCCGGACCGGAAGATTTCGCGCCACAATCCGCAGCTGGCCATATGAATTATGACGAAGAAGACGACTGGAACGACGATGGCCCCTATCAGTCTTCCCCGGTCGGCATTGCGCCTCCCGAACTGAACCGCCCCTCCAGCCAGCCGGGCAATCGCGCCGAGACCAACGAAAGAGCCCAGACCAAACCCGCAGGCGCTCCAGCCCGAGGCGGCAAAGGCAAGGGCAAACGCATGGTCAAGACAGGTCAGGGCAATCTGTTCAGCCGCAAGGATGAATATCAATTCCCGTCTCTGGACATCCTCTCCGAGCCGGAAAGCCTGGGGCCCAATGCAGGCCTTACCGCCGACCAACTTGAGCACAATGCCCGCCTTCTGGAAGGCGTTCTCTCCGATTTCGGTATTCGCGGCGAAATCATCAAGGTACGCCCCGGCCCTGTGGTCACGCTTTATGAGCTTGAACCGGCGCCGGGCATCAAATCATCCCGCGTTATCGGCCTTGCTGACGATATCGCCCGTTCCATGAGCGCTATCTCCGCGCGTGTGGCTGTGGTTCCGGGCCGCAATGCCATCGGCATTGAATTGCCGAACGCCAGACGGGAAACCGTCTATTTGCGCGAAATGCTGGCCTCCAAGGATTTCGAGAAATCCAAGGCAAAGTTGCCCATCTGCCTTGGCAAGAATATCTCCGGCGATCCGGTGGTCGTCGATCTGGCCCGCATGCCCCACGTTCTGGTGGCCGGTACCACCGGTTCGGGTAAGTCAGTCTCGATCAACACCACCATACTCTCGCTGCTATACCGGCATCGCCCGGAAGAATGCCGCCTGATCATGATCGACCCGAAAATGCTGGAACTCTCGGTCTATGATGGCATCCCGCATCTGCTGACCCCGGTTGTGACCGATCCGTCCAAGGCGGTTGTCGCCCTCAAATGGGCCGTGCGCGAGATGGAACAGCGCTACAAGAACATGTCCAAGATGGGTGTGCGCAACATCGACGGCTTCAACAAGCGCGTGCGCGATTCGCTGGCCAAGGGTGACGATGTGACCCGCACCATCCAGACCGGCTTTGATCCGAACACCGGCGAACCGATCTACGAACAGGAAACGCTCGACCTCGAGCCGATGCCATTCATCGTCATCATCGTTGATGAGATGGCCGACCTGATGATGGTCGCAGGCAAGGACATCGAAGGCGCCATCCAGCGTCTGGCCCAGATGGCTCGTGCCGCCGGTATCCATTTGATCATGGCCACCCAGCGCCCGTCTGTCGACGTCATCACAGGTACCATCAAGGCCAACTTCCCGACCCGCATGTCCTTCCAGGTGACCTCCAAGATCGACAGCCGCACCATTTTGGGTGAAATGGGCGCAGAACAGCTACTCGGCATGGGCGACATGCTCTATATGGCCGGTGGTGGCCGCATCCAGCGTGTCCATGGCGCCTTTGTTGCCGATGAAGAAGTCGAGGAAATTGTCGCCCATCTGAAACTACAGGGCACGCCGGACTATCTGGAAGCCGTAACGGAAGAAAGCGACGCCGATCAAGCCGACAGCGCCTCGGCCGGCGGCGGCTCCAGCGATGCCGAAACCCTTTACGACAAGGCCGTCGATATTGTTCTGAGAGACCGAAAGGCCTCGACAAGCTACATCCAGCGCCGCCTCTCCATTGGCTATAACCGGGCCGCAACGCTCATCGAGCAAATGGAACAACAGGGCGTGATCAGCCCGGCTAACCATGCCGGAAAACGCGAAATTCTGGTCCCCGAAGAGGGCACAACCATGTAGCCTCGCTACACGCCCCCTGCGGGTGGCGCAGAGAGAAGAAGACACCCTTGCGGCGCCGAAAACAAACAATCGTCAGATTTGTTTCGTCATTCTGCCGCATTGGCTTGCTATTGAAATATGCAGGGCAAAACGTACATTGATGCGGCAAAACATGAAAAAGAACGAAGGCAAGCTTATGGACGACTATTATTCTGATGGCCCAACCACCGCGCAAGATACCAAACTGATGGCAAAAACCGCTCATTCGTTCCGCATGGGAGCCCTGCTTGTTGCCAGTCTTTTCATGATGTTGGCGTCTGGCTTTACCCCCACCGCACAAGCGGCACTCAGTGAAACCTCCGTCAAAGCGCTGGACACCATCTCCAAGGCCTTCAACGCGACCAAAACCATGAATGGCGAGTTCATTCAGACCGCCCCTAATGGCGACACGCTGCAAGGCTATTTCTTCATCGAGCGTCCGGGCAAGATCCGATTCTATTATTCAAAACCGTCCTACACAGACATCATTTCCGACGGCAAAACACTGTCCATCGAAGATCGCAAGCTCAAGACACAGGATATCTATCCGCTGAGCAAAACCCCCTTGCGCGTTCTTTTATCGGAAAATCTGGATCTGGCGCGCGACCCACGAGTCCGTCAGGCCAGCATCGCCGATGATATCGTCTCGGTGGTGGTGGAACAGGAAAGCCTGTTTGGGGACGGCATCCTGACGCTCATTTTCGACAGGGAACAGTCCCTTCTGCGCCAGTGGACCATTCGGGACGCCAACGGCAATGATACCACCGTTACCGTTTTCAATGTGGAAACCGGCAAACCGATCAAACCCTCTGTTTTTGAAATCAAATATGATCTGAGCCCGACAAACGACTGACCCGTTGGCAGACAGCCCGGACTTTTAGAGATTCAGCAAAAGTAAATGATTTAAGCACCGCAGCCCATTGCGGTGCTTTTTTTGTCGGAATCGCCTGCTATAAAGGAAAACAAAGCCGATTCCCGCTATGCCTATCGGCATTCTTTTTCAGTCCAATCCCTTTACAAGGCGCTGCCCGTGACCATCACTCTTGCCACTTGGAACATCAATTCCATCCGCCCCAGACTTCACCATGTCGAACAATTCAATGCCGATCGAGCGCCGGATATTCTCTGCCTGCAGGAAACCAAGGTGATCAACGATCAGTTTCCCACGGCAAGCCTGAAAAAGTTGGGCTATGAGCATTATGCGATCAACGGGCAGAAGAGCTATCACGGGGTCGCCATCCTCTCGCGCATTCCCTTCGCCAAGGTCGATATGCGCGGTTTTTGCGACAAGGGCGATGCACGCCATGTGGAAGTGACCATCGACACAGACAAGGGGCCTTTGCGCATTCATAACTTCTATGTCCCGGCAGGTGGCGATATTCCCGACCCGGCAGTCAATGACAAGTTCCAGCACAAGCTGGATTTCCTTGAGGAAATGAAGAGCTGGCTGACCGGCGAGGAAACCGACAATGCGTCCATTCTGGTGGGGGATTTGAACATCGCGCCACATGAGAATGACGTCTGGAGCCACAAGCAGCTGCTCAAGGTCGTCAGCCACACTCCCATCGAGGTTGAAGCACTGGCAGCTGTGCAAGCCGCTGGTCCATGGCAGGATGTGGTGCGCAACCATATCCCGGTGGAGCATCGTCTTTATAGCTGGTGGAGCTATCGCTCTCGTGATTGGTCCAAGGCAGACAAGGGCCGCCGCCTCGATCACATCTGGGCAACGGATGCAGCCGCAGACAAGGTGAGCGGTGTGGAGGTTTATCGCGACGCGCGCAGCTGGGAAAAACCATCCGACCACGCTCCTGTCATTGCCAAACTGGATATGACCCCGCTCGCATAAAGCAGCAAGGGACAATCAAAGAACGCCAATAGATTTGGCCCCTCAAGGAAAGGGCGGGACACAGAGCCCAACCTTTTCCTTGCATCCATGGCACTGATATGATGTATAGCCATCCACGCGAACCGTCCGCATGCGGACCGTTGACCGGGGTTTGAGCGGCGCTTGCGAGGCGCCCGCAAGCATCGTGCCGGACAGTGCGGTTTTTCGGTTTGACACAGCAACATCCAAGGCACTTTGCCGCACGCTTCCATGAGGCGTCGCCCCAAGATGCACCGTAAGGCCAGAAACATGGAAAAATCCCAATCCTCCGGAAAAAGCGGAATGGCTGCACGCGCTGGCGCCCTGCGCCTTATCCATGCGGTGCTCAGCGAAAAAGCCCTATTGGACGAAGCCTACGCCCATGAACTGGCAGAAGGCCCCTTGCGCAAACTCAACGGCAGCGACCGCGCCTTTGCCAAGCGCATCGCCACCACGGTTCTGCAGCATCTGGGAGAAATCGACACCATTCTGAGCCGCTTCATGGAGCGCGGCATCCCCAAAAAGTCCGGTCCCTTGCGCAATATTCTGCGCATCGGTACCGCCGAGCTTCTGTTTTTGAATACTCCGCCCCATGCGGTGGTCGATTGCGCCGTGTCGCACTATCGCACATGGCGCAAATATGCTGGCTTCAAAGGCCTGACCAATGCCGTTTTGCGCCGCATCAGCCGCGATGGCGCTGATGAGCTGGCGACCATCGATCCAGCCAAGGCAACGCTTCCCGACTGGATGTATCAATCCCTCAGCACCACCTATGGGCAAGACAGCACCAACGCCATGATGGCACAATTCCAGAAGGCGCAAATCCCGCTCGATCTGACCCTGAAAGATCCAGCCTCAGCGGATGAATGGGCCGAGCGTCTTGGCGCAGAAAAGATGCCGTCCGGCAGTTTGCGTCTTGCCAGCCACGACAAGGTGGACACACTGGAAGGCTTTGCCGAAGGGGCATGGTGGGTGCAGGATGCCGCGGCCACGCTGCCCGTGCAGATGCTGGGCGAGGTTTCCGGTCGAAAGGTTCTCGATCTCTGCGCCGCTCCGGGCGGGAAGACCATGCAGTTGGCCGCAGGCGGCGCAAATGTCACCGCGCTGGATATTTCGGCCAAACGCCTTGAACGCATCGATCAGAATCTGAAGCGGGTTGGCCTCTCTGCAGAGCTGGTAAAAGGCGACCTGCTCAAGAAAAACTTCGACGAAAAATGGCCTTTCATCCTGCTTGATGCGCCCTGCTCGGCCACCGGCACCATGCGCCGCCACCCTGAGCTCATCCATCAGCGGACCCCCGCTGACATAGGCCATTTCGCCAAATTGCAGGCAAAGATGCTCAATCATGTTGCCGACATGCTGGCTCCGGGCGGCTTGATGGTTTTCTGCACTTGCTCCCTCCAGCCCGAAGAAGGGCCCGAGTTGATCGCGGATTTCCTCATGCAGAACCCGACTTTCGGCATCGAGCCGCTCACAGCGAAAGAAACACCCGCCCTTGCCCCCTTCATCCAGCCTGATGGCAGCCTGAGAACAAGGCCTGACTATTGGTCTGAAGCGGGCGGCATGGATGGATTCTTTGCGATCCGGCTGCGCAACCACACCCCTTCCTGACCTTGACAAAGCTTTGTGTAAATCGGGACCAAATGGACTCGGATAGACCTTGTTAACCATAGCTTGATAAAATTGTAACCAATCTATTACCAAAAAGCGCCTATATCCGGTGATTCGCCATGAACGGATGACAGGGCGCTTGGACCATTCATGAATCGGATGACGCGCGGCAGAGACCTGCAAGGTTTGAAGCCGTACCAATCCTGGCCATCAGCTCCCTTTGACAGCAGCCCTGCTTGGAGGGAGCCCCTAACACGGACGACTATTGCGTGTCACAAAACTGGCAAAAACTGCGTATCTCAATGGCGACCCTGTTTCGCCGTGCCAAGCGCATACCGGTTAGGCGGCCAGCCTGCAACACGCGTTATGTCCCGCGCTGCCCAGACCGGTTGCTCATAGCGCCGCAAGATTTGCGCACCTCTGATCCGACCATCGCCGAAGATATCTATTCGGGTCTTTTCATTTTCGCCGGTCAGGTGGAAAATTGTCAGGGCCACTCCCCATTTGTGCATGCCGCCCCCAGCAAGGAATGGGCGCGCGAGCTGCATGGCTTCCGCTGGCTGCGCCATTTGCGCGCTTCCAATGCCACCCTGCCGCGCTCGAATGCCCGTGCGCTGGTGGAAGACTGGATCAAGAATTCAGGCAAACTGGATTATGAAGCATGGGCCACTCCTGTGGTAGCGAACCGAGTGCTGGCTTGGCTCAACAATTCACCCTTGATCCTTCAGGATGCCGACCATGTCTTCTATCGCTCCTTTTTGCGCGCGCTTTATCTACAGGTGCGGTATTTGCGAGCGACATACTCAGGTATGCCGAACAATCTCGACAGGTTGCTTCTTCTGACTGCCGAGCTGGCTGGTTGGCTTTGCTTTTCGGATAAGGAGCGCCTTGTGCGCTCGGTTTCCAAACGGTTGGTCCATGAGCTAAACGACCAGATCCTGCCGGATGGCGGCCATGTTTCGCGCAACCCGCTGGCCATCGTATCCATCCTGCTGGAGCTGCTACCTTTGCGCCAGACCTTCATGTCCCGCGACATGGTGCCGCCAGAAGGCATGAATCTGGCCATCGAACGCATGATGCCCATGCTACGCTTTTTCCGCCATCCCAATGGCAGTTTTGCCCACTTCAATGGTACCGGGGCCACACCGGCGGATTCTCTGGCCACCATTCTGGCCTATGATGACACCCGCGGCACCCCCGTCTCGGATGCCTCCTTCTCGGGCTATCAGCGCATGGAAGCAGGCCAGTCAATCCTCATCATGGATACCGGCGCCCCGCCGCCGACCGAGCAATCCACGTTAGCCCATGCAGGCGCGCTGTCCTTTGAAATCTGCTCTGGCACAGCCCCAATGGTGGTCAACTGCGGCACCCCTGCGCCACAACATGAAGGCTGGCGCGAATTGGCCCGCAGCACGGCAGCGCATTCCACCCTTATCGTGCAGGACCATTCGACTTGCAAGATCGCCCCAAGGAGCTTTGATCTGGATGGCCGCCCGCTGATTTGTGGGGATAGCCATGTCAGATATGAGCGTTTTCTTGAACGTGGGCAGGAAACGATCCATGCCAGCCATGATGCCTATGGCTCGAAATTCGGCATTCGGCACACGCGCCAGATCTGGCTTGCCATCGATGGACGCCGACTGGATGGGCGTGACGAAATGGATGCCATCGGCAAAGGCATCACCAAGGGACAGGACAGCTACGCCATCCGCTTCCATCTCCATCCATCGGTGCAAGTGGAATTCTCCGAAGACAGGGACGCCGCCTATCTGGGGCTTGCCAACGGCGAGATCTGGAAATTCGTCTGCCAGGAAATCGATCCCAGCGTTGAAGAGAGTGTCTATCTGTCCGATATACACGGCATCCGCCCGACCACGCAGCTCGTCATTTATGGCCATGCCAGCCATGTACCGACCGTCAACTGGTTCTTTGAGCGCGTCGCGATTGCTCCTCTCTAGGACACCGTTCTTTTGATGCCAAAAAGGCAACACAATGATGCCGTTTTGTGCTAAATGGATTGTTTCCCTCAAAGCTGATATGTGCTATCGCATTGGCGAAATTTCCCATATCAAACGCAGCAGGATAACCGATGTCCGTAGCTCCTCTTTCTGTTTCCGCGCCGGAAGTTGTTTCCGTCAAGCGCGCTCTCATCTCCGTTTCTGATAAAACCGGCATTGTCGACTTTGCCAAGGCCCTCGCCGACAAGGGCGTCGAGCTTGTCTCGACCGGCGGCACCTGCAAAGCCATTGCCGACGCTGGCATTCCGGTCAAAGACATCTCCGAGGTTACCGAATTCCCGGAAATCATGGATGGCCGCGTCAAGACCCTGCATCCCCGCGTGCATGGCGGTCTTCTGGGCGCCCGTTCGGTTGAAGCCCACAGCGCAGCAATGAAAGAGCATGGCATTCCGGAAATCGACCTGCTGGTGGTCAACCTCTATCCCTTCGAGGAAACCATCCTCAAGGGAGCAGACTATGCCACCACCGTTGAAAATATCGACATCGGCGGCCCGGCCATGATCCGCGCTGCGGCAAAGAACCACGCTTTCGTCACCACCTTGGTTGATCCGGCCGACTATGCCGAGATCCTTGTACAGATCGAGGAAAAGGGTGGCATCAGCTATGACGTGCGCAAGAAATTCGCCGCCAAGGCCTATGCTCGCACCGCCGCTTACGATGCAGCCATCTCTGGCTGGTTTGCCGCAGAGCTGGAAATCGAATCTCCAACCTTCCGTGCCTTTGGTGGCGAGCTGGCTGAAGTGATGCGTTACGGCGAAAACCCACATCAGAAAGCAGGCTTCTACAAGACCGCCTCTTCCCGCCCCGGTGTTGCCACCGCAACCCAGGTGCAGGGCAAGCAGCTTTCCTACAACAACATCAACGACACCGACGCCGCCTTCGAGCTGGTCTGCGAGTTCGATCCGGCCGTCTCTCCGGCCGTTGCTATCATCAAACATGCCAACCCATGCGGCGTGGCAATGGGCGCTACGCTCAAGGATGCCTATGTCAAGGCGCTGGCCTGTGATCCGGTTTCCGCATTTGGCGGTATCGTAGCGCTGAACGGCACACTGGATGAAGCCGTCGCAGAAGAAATCACAAAGATCTTCGTTGAAGTGATCATCGCCCCCGATGCAACGGAAGGCGCCAAGGCGCTTGTTTCCAAAAAGAAGAACCTGCGCCTACTGCTCACAGGTGGCCTTGCCGACCCACGCGAAGAAGGCGTGACCGTCAAATCCGTTTCCGGCGGCCTCTTGGTACAGAACCGGGACAACGGCAACATCGCCGATCTTGACCTGAAGGTAGCCACCGAGCGCCAGCCATCCGAGCAGGAAATGGCCGACCTCAAATTCGCCTTCCAGGTTTGCAAGCATGTCAAATCCAACGCCATCATCTATGTGAAAGACGGCGCGACCGTCGGTATCGGTGCTGGCCAGATGAGCCGCGTGGATTCTGCCCGCATCGCAGCCCGCAAAGCTGAAGACGCAGCCGAAGCCGCAGGCATGACCGAACCACTCACAAAGGGATGCGTCGTCGCCTCCGATGCCTTCTTCCCCTTCGCCGATGGTCTTCTGGCAGCCGCCGAAGCCGGAGCAACTGCCGTTATCCAACCGGGCGGCTCCATGCGCGATCAGGAAGTCATCGATGCGGCCAACGAAGCAGGCCTTGCCATGGTCATGACCGGCATGCGCCACTTCCGCCACTAGGAACCGGCAGCGTCTCCTGCGCCGGAGATGCAGCCAAACCCTGACCAATATACAAAGCCCGGAGCAACCGTTTCGGGCTTTTTCCTTGCTTGCACCACACCTCAAACAAGGAAAAAAACTAACGTAAAAACACGTATCAACAGCTTGACATCAGGTCTGAAAGAAATTCTTGAAACAGAAAGCTTGATAGTTCGCCTATTATAGACAATTGGCAAAATTTTTAAATATCTGTTTTAAAAAACAAAATCCATGTAGGTATGCAAAATAGTCTGCCTAAATAATAATCATTGCCATAAATGCAACGCCAACAAAACAGCCATGCAATTTTGTGAGATGTAAAAACGAGAGCCATGAACTATATTCATGGTCAAGGAAGCAATGAAGAGTTTGAAAGACAAAAGCAAGCAAATGCTTCCGAAACGCAGTTGAAGATAAACAGCCACATAGCAACAAAGGAATGACACCGATGATCAATACTGTTGTTGAAAACTACCGTCAGTGGCGCAACTACCGTGACACGGTTGATGAACTTGCCCGCCTGAGCAATCGCGATCTGGGCGAACTGGGAATTTCCCGCGGCGACATCACCGAAATCGCACGTGAAGCTGCTACTGCAAAATAAAAAGTCTTTCGCTGACAGAAATGTTCAAGCGAAAGCCACAAGTTTCAAGGAATTCAGGCTTTTCCTCCTCCCAAAGCCTGATGGATTCAAAACTACCTCCTCCCAGTTTTGAATCACCTAACAAAGCCCTCCGGACCTCCTCCCCCGGAGGGTTTTTGTTATCTGCTTGTCTTCGACACTCCCCAAATCTGCCCGACATTCCCATCGCACGCTGCTTGCTTTCCGCATATTTTGCCCCATATCAAGAAGGCAAGACATTCTGGGGAAGGACACATGGCTGATAAACACTATTCCGAAGACGAAATCGAACTGCTTCCACCAGAGAAAGCAGCCGAGGATGAGCAGGGCCATCGCGATTCTTCCATGGCCCAAAAGGCTGCCAATGTGCGCAAGAAATTCTGGTCCGTGATCAGAAAAGCAGCCAAGCAGATGCCCATCATCGAGGACGTAGTCGCCGCCTATTATTGTGCTTTTGATCCCGAAACGCCGGTCAAGGTACGCCTCACGCTGATCGGGGCGCTTGCCTATTTCGTCTTGCCACTGGATGCCATCCCCGACATGATTTTCGGCCTCGGCTTTGCCGACGACATCGCGCTGCTGACCTATGTCATCAAGACCGTACACGGCAACATCACCGATAAACACCGGCTGCGTGCCAAACAGGCCATGGCCGAGCATGATGTGCATGTAGAGCGCTAGCCAACACCTCTCTTGGCCACTCAGCCTAAAGCGTGATCACCACCTTGCCCTTGGCTTCCCTGTTGGCAATGGCCTTGATCGCCTCTGGCGTTTCTTCAAGAGGATAACGGCGATCGATATATGGCTTGAGCTGACCGCTTGCGACCCAGGCCATGATCTGCTTCATATTCTCCGCATGATCAGCGGGCTCCCGCCCGATCGCCTCTCCCCAAAAGACTCCGAGCAGGTCCACGCCCTTCAGCATCACCAGATTGAGCGGCATTTTGGGGATGGTGCCAGACGCAAAGCCGATAACCAGAAACCGCCCATACCAGCCCGTAGCCCTGAGCGCAGCTTCGGACAGATCGCCACCAACCGGATCATAGACCACATCCACACCATGGCCGTAGGTCATGTCTTTCAGCGTTTCCTTAAGGTCATCTGTCTTGTAGTTGAGAAGGTCATCTGCGCCATGGGTCTTGCAAAGATGCAGCTTCTCATCCGAGGACGCACAGGCGATGACCCGCGCGCCCATCAGCTTGCCGATTTCCACTGCAGCAAGCCCAACGCCCCCAGCAGCCCCAAGCACAGCAAGGGTTTCCCCCGGCTGCATGCGGGCGCGGCTGCGAAGGCCATAAATGGTGGTGCCATAGGTAATCATCAGACCGGCGGCATGCTCAAAGCCGAGTTTGGACGGCATCGTGATCGCTTCATCCTGCTGGACAACGACATAGTCGCGCGCGCCACCCCAGCGGATATAGGCAATTGCCTTTTCACCAACGCGGTGCGGGTCCACCCCTTCCCCAACCGCCTCGATAATACCGGCGATCTCTCCTGCAGGAGAAAAAGGAAGCTCAGGTGTGAACTGATATTTGTCGTGCAGAATCAACGTGTCGAAGAAATTAAGCGCGGCCGCCTTCACCCGGATCAAAACCTCCCCCGGCCCGGCAGAAGGTTTCTTCATGTCAACCAGCTTGAGATTATCAACGCCTTCAAAGGCATCGCACACAATTGCCCGCATACTCGGTTCCCCCTTCAGCAACCATCCCTATAGCCCTAGCATGAGAAAACGGCGTCACAAAGATGCAAACACGCGCAATAAGACAAAAGGCGGCAGGGAGATATCCTTTACAATATCCATGTAGCTCAAGGAAGGCGTTTATATGGCTCGCTAAACTCCGAGAGCAAATCACCATTGTCCAAAATCTTCAAAGCCATATGCGGCGGAAAGGTTGGCGCGTCGGATTGGCGAGTTTCCAGAATGACCAGAATCCCTTGTTGCTCATAATAGCCCCTTATCAAAGCCACATGCTTTTCAGGCGGTGGCCCCAATCTGGCATTAATCTCGAAATGGTTGTTCGGATGCAGGGTTAAAAGCGAATGAAGAACACCGGTTGCCGTCGGGCTATTATAAATATACGTCCCGACAACGCCTCGATGCACAGCCCGAGCCATCGCGGCGCAGCGGTCGGATCCGGATCCTTGTTCGGCCCTTGTCCTGCGCTGCACCCTGACAAACTGATCCGTTATCATACCCGAGGTCTCGGTCTTGGCTGTCCATTCCCGCCGGTTACGCTTGAAGGATGCAATGGCATCACGCGTCTTGCGCCCCATAATTCCGTCGACCGGCCCGACACAGAAGCCCAGATAGTTGAGCGCTGACTGGATTTCCCGCACATTCGGGGGCGGACTTGGCCGGGTGTCGGGTTGCGCGCCCCAGCCTGATGCAGGGTTGGACGATGCTGAAGAGGGAGAAGGAGAGGCCTTCTGCTCTCTTAGATTTTTAACATGCTGATATTCTTGGCCATCAAATGCCCAGATGGCATCGCCCCTGCTGCCGCCAAGCATCAGCCCTTTCATGCCATTCCGAGACCGATCCTCAATCAGATCTATTGAATGGGTGACAATGTCCAAAAGCTTTGTCACCTTCCTGTTGCGAACCTGCAAGACTTCATGGGAACAGCCTGCGGTCCCGCAATATATCGAGCCCCTGAAGGAGACGATATATTCATCACTTCTGTCCCCATGGGCTTCCAGATTGACTTTTTTCACCGTGAAGAGCCCAAGATCAGAGCCGTTTTCAGCTTTGAGATACTGCACCACGAGATCTTCGCGCGCTATGGATGAATGGCAGGAGGCCATAATGACCGCAAAAGCGCAGACGATAAGGCCAGCCAGATATAAATGTTTCAAGAGACTAGTCCATTGCAATAAATTTGCCCGCCAACCGGGCCGAAAGAATGATCTTCAAATGATAGGGTTTCATAAAAAATGTTATCAACCTGAAATTTTATCACTGCGCTTAATGTCTAGCTCATCGCCGAGCTTTTGCGCTGTGAACAGCCAGACGGTTCCATTTTGGCGCGTTCTGGTCTAGAAAGGCGCATCTGCGGCCATTGCGCCAGGGGCCTTACCAGAGCAGCAAACCGCAGATGAAAAACAAAGAACAACAAAAGCGGAAGACAGGAAACAAATGCGCGGATATTTCGCAGTCGGCGTACAAGGGCTATCCAAAGAGGGCAACTTCGGAAATCTGGTCAGAACGGCCCATGCCTTCGGCGCCAGCTTCTTTTTCACGATTGCGGCGGAAAGAACATTCGCCAAGCCGGGAACGGACACCTCCAACAGCGGCGACCATCTGCCCTATTATCCATGGGCCAATGAAGACGAGCTCATACTGCCCAAGGATTGCCGCCTCGTCGGCATTGAGCTGACCGACGACGCTGTGGATCTGCCCAGTTTCAGACACCCGACCAAGGCAGCCTATATTCTGGGTCCCGAGCGGGGTAACCTGACCAAGTCGATGCAAGACAAATGCGAATTCATCGTCAAGATCCCGACTCGATTCTGCCTTAATGTCGCGACAGCGGGTGCCATCATCATGTATGATCGTGTGCAATCGATGGGCGGGTTTACTGATCGCCCGGTACGCGCTGGCGGTCCACGCGAAACCCTTGTACATCAACATGGCCAGCCAAGATTCCGCTCCGGTACACCGGATGCGCTCAAGGGCTGAAAATGGCCTGAAGATCTTCTTTCAAAGAAGGATCTTTAGACAGCAGACAAGATGGCATCTGCCTATCTCTTGCCGCATTTGCGGTGAATCTTGCCTGCAATCACATCAGAATCGCGGAATTCCGGGCAGTGAACGGCAAACGAGCAAAAAAAATCAAAATTTGCTGCAACTTCACTGTTTGGTAACCCTGACTTTGGTAAATGTTAAATGAATGAATTGGAGCTTGAGGCTCCTGTTGGCATCCAGTCGAAAGCGACAGGTAGAGATGAAAAGCGTAAAAATCCTCGGAGCAGCCACCCTTCTCGCACTTTCCGCCACTGCAGCAAATGCTCAGGGCGCGGCCACTCGCGTCGAACAATTCCAAGATTGGGGTGCTTATGTTTTTAACGATCCTCAACGTGGCAAGATGTGCTTTGCGGTTAGCCAACCCAAAGACATGGAGCCAAAGAATGTGAACCGCGATCCGGTCTATTTCTTCATCACCACGCGCCCGCGCGAAGGTGTTCGCGAAGAAGTGAACGTGATCACCGGCTATCCTTACAAAGAGGGGTCCAAGACCTCCATTCAGGTCGGTTCGGATACATTCTCTCTTTATACGTCCGGCGATGGCGCCTGGCTTGAGAATGCAGCTGAAGAAGCCCGTTTGGTCAATTCAATGCGCGCTGGCGCAAGCATGGTCGTCAAAGGCACCTCGTCTCGCGGCACCCTGACGGTTGATACCTACTCCCTCTCGGGCGTTACGGCAGCAACCCGCAAGGCTCTGGCCGAGTGCCAGTAAGATAAAGTGACCAGAAAAATCAACAAAAGCGGCTGACAAGGCCGCTTTTTTGCTTTATACACCCGCCAATTCGTACAGCATTCAACCGGATTGCCCCCTGATGGACAGCATTTGCTGAAAAAAGGGCAAGGATCGGGCCACCCATAGCCTATGCGCGGTGGTCGTTCTGGAATGGCAGTCTACAAGGATCGCGCCACACCTTACGCCTTTGCCAATCGGCAAGCGAGGGAACAGACGTGATCGGCCTTGAAAAGAGGAACCGCGCCAACCCGCGGCTTTGAAAATTACATGACGCACGCATCCGCTCTGGACACAGCACAGGAGACCCCTGTTCTGGACACTGTCGCTATTGAGACAAGCCACAATTACACCTGGCCTGCCCTTGATCCCGACAAGCTCAATCTTGTGGGCATGAATCGTGAAGACCTCTCGGAGGCGATGCGCCGGGTCGGCGTGGCGGAAAAGCAGATCCGCATGCGCGTCAACCAGCTCTGGCACTGGATCTATGTGCGCGGAGCCACCTCCTTTGATCAGATGACCAATGTGTCGAAGGATCTGCGCGCCAAGATGGATCTGGTCTACACCATTACCCATCCCGAACTGGTCGCCGAACAGATCTCGGTGGATGGCACCCGCAAATGGCTGCTGCGCTTTCCGCCCCGTGGCGCCGGACGCCCGGTGGAAGTGGAAACTGTCTATATTCCCGATGAAAACCGGGGCACGCTTTGCGTTTCCTCACAGGTTGGCTGCACGCTCAACTGCACCTTCTGCCACACAGGCACCCAGAAGCTGGTGCGTAACCTGACAGCGGAAGAAATCGTCGCTCAGCTACGCGTTGCCCGCGAAATTCTCAACGATTTCCCAGATCGCGAAGCAAAAGTCGGCACCATCGTACCAAAAATGGGTCGTTTTGTTTCCAACGTCGTCATGATGGGCATGGGCGAACCGCTCTTCAACTATGACCATGTGAAAACCGCGATGTTGATCATGTCCGATGGTGAAGGTCTGTCCATCTCCAAACGCCGCATCACGCTGTCGACCTCCGGGCATGTGCCCAACATCCGCAAGGCGGGCGAGGAAGTCGGCTGCATGCTGGCCATTTCCCTTCATGCCACCAATGATGAGCTGCGCGACGAAATCGTGCCCATCAACAAGAAGTGGCCACTCAAGGAACTACTGGAAGCTTGCCGCACCTATCCCGGCGTTTCCAACGCCAAGCGCATCACCTTCGAATATGTGATGCTCAAGGGTGTGAATGATTCCATCGAGGATGCCCGCAACCTCGTAAAGCTGCTGCGCGGCATTCCTGCCAAGATCAACCTCATTCCCTTCAACCCGTGGCCGGGCAGCAATTATGAATGTTCCGACTGGGACCAGATCGAGGAATTTGCCGATTTCATCAACCGCGCCGGTTATGCGTCTCCGGTACGCACACCACGCGGACGTGACATCTATGCAGCCTGTGGCCAGTTGAAATCCGAATCCGAACGCCTGCGCAAGGTTGAGCGCGAAAAACTGGAAGCCGAGTTGGCCGCCCTTGAAAGAATGCGCATGGCAAACCTTGTCGGCGACGGTTCCAACGACGATATGGAAGAAGAGGAATAGGGATAGCCCAAACACTCCCCTTTTCTCACTCGCAAGATACCTGTAAGCCCAAGGAGCCTGCCATGAGCCTGTCCCGCCTGATTGCCCGCATCATCATGGTGCCAATCGGCCTATTTCTGGCCATCATGGCAGCCAGCATCTTCCTGGGCTTTGCCCTCAATTCCATGGCGCCCAGCCCCGGCATGTATCATGATCAGGCAGCGGAAAATATGTTCGCCATCTTTTCCGGCTTTGTGCTGGCCTTCCCACTTGGGCATTTCGCCTTCTATCCGGCCATTCTTGGCCTGATCATCGCGGAAATCTTCTCCTGGCGTAGCATCTGGATCTATTTGGCCTATGGGTTGGTGCTCTCTTTCTTCATCACCCATTCTCCCAATGAGCCGGTTGATGCCATGGCAATCGCCATAGATATTCGCGCCATGGCAGCGGGCCTCATCGGCGGCTTTGTCTATTGGTTGATTGCTGGCAGAGGCGCAGGCATCGTCAAGCGGTCTCTCGACAACAAGCCCAAATCACTCTGAAGTAACGAAAACTCTTGGGACATCTCTACTCGTCTCGTAAAAAAAGGCGCGCTCCAGCAGGAACGCACCTCTCCAGATTTGGCTTGTCAGAATAGAAGCCGATTAGGCCGCAGCCTTGCGCACGGCTGCCTTGAAAGCAATCAGTGCCAGCAGCAGTCCTGCCACGGCAAGAATTCCCGCAGCGGGCATACTGCCCACCTTGGCAACAAGCCAATTGACCAGATCGGCGATCGCGCGACCGCGCCGACCACTCACCCCCAGAGTTTCGCCGCTATAGGCGACATAGGCGAGATATTCACAGACAGCAAAGACCAGCGCTCCGATAACAAACGGTTTTACGGACATTTTCTTCTTCTCTTCCTTACAAAACTGAACACCCGGCAAACCAAAAAATGGCAACTCTGCCGGGTTGGCATCTCTTTTCGAGAGCTTCTAATAATAGACACAAATGTCGAAAAACAGCGGTATGGAGGAATAGTGGCGAAGATACGGCACGATAGAAGCTGCAAACAAGCGGTAAGGCCGACTCAATCGCCGCCACGACCGGCAAACAGCTCGGCATGATCACTAAGAAGACCAGCCACACGATCCATCATCATGCGCACCTCGGGGCGGCGTCGGTCATCATCATTGACCACGATATAAAGCCGTGTGGTCAAATACTCGATTATATCGCCTTCCCGGATCACAGAAGGCTGCACATCTCCGATGAAGCAAGGCAAAACCCCTCGCCCCTGCCCACTCACGATGAGGTGCAGCAACATATGTGCCTTGTTGGTCCAGCTGTAGATTTCCCTGTCATAATGCTCAAACACCCAACGATCGGCGGGAAAACGCGACGTCTCCTTGCCCAGAGAAATCCATGGCGCATCCTCTATTTGGGCCAGTTCAATGCTTTTATAGACCGCATAGCGCATCACGACCGATTGCAGAATGGCATAATTGCCTGAAGTGGGCGGTGCGATCGTCAGAAACACGAGCCTGTCGCGGTTAATATGCTGGGTTGTTTCATGGCAGTCGGTAAAGCCGACGCGTATATCACCCGGCCCTTTTGAAAGGGCTTTGCCATGATGGGCAAAAAACATCGCCAACCATGTATCGCCAGCCACTTCCACCACGGGATCCTTGAAGGCTCCGCCATGCCAGTCTGTAATATCGGTTGAGATCTTCTGCATCTGCTTGACCTGCTCAAGCAGAATCTCGCCGTCCTTGGCCAAGACATAGCCGCGTCTGCTGCGCTCGAACAGCAAACGATTCATCGTCCGCTCAAGCGCCAGAATGCGTCGCCCGATTGTCGGCGCACTAAGCCCCGTGCGCGCCGCGGCACCGGATAATCCGCCGCACTCGGCCACAATCATAAAGAGCCTGAGATCATCCCAACTTGCTTCCATGACACTTCTTTCCTACGGCGCACAAACAGGCGCAACGCATAAGAATGAAAAACGACTTTCAAACTCTAATCTACATCCCACCGGCAAGCGATGCTATATCTGAGGGTGTTCCCAAGGACCGGTGCGCGATTTTTCAATAGATCGGCCCCGTGAAATCCAAAGGAACCATCAGTCACAATTGGTACTTAAAATCATCCGTTCCTGCCCCTGCAGACCAACGGCAGGAACTTTTACGCGCAAAATGCAGGAGTGTAGAAAATGACACATATGCAAACACTGCTCATGTGGGATTCTGCAACTAAGAGCGGCCACGACAAACATGACGCCTTCCAGGACCCGTTTGAACGTCCTGAATGGCAACCTTTCATGCCATGGGTCAATATGCTTCAGGCCCTTTCTCGCAAACACTAATCCCGCAAGTCCCCCAAAAGAGAAAACCCGCCGATAGGCCCTATCCTCCCAAAGATAGCGAGCCAGAGTCGATGCAAGCGATCACAGCCCTTGCATCGGCTCTTTCATTTCTTGCATCAACCGATAGGCCGTAAGCCCGCCAGATCTGCGTACAGACCCTATTTGAGCTTTTCTGATGGCTTGGGATTGCGCGTGATATTGACCCGCTTTTTGCTGGTAATCCGTGTGATTTTGGTGGTGGATTCCTTACCATTGAACAGCTTGTCCAACACTGAAGCCTTGCTTTGGTTCTTGTCTCGGCAATGGGCGCGAATGCGCGCGCCCGACTTGGACTTGTAGCTTTTCACCCAGACGCATTTTGAGGCCGCATCACACTGCGTAATAGACATCGCCTTGCAACTGGCTGCCCAACTTTGCGTAACGGCGTACATGTTACTGACAGCAAAAATTCCTGCACCAAGAGTGGCAACAAGAACCAACCGCAGCAAATTTGAACATAATCGCTTCATCGAATCGATCCTTTCCCCTTCATCAAGGCACATAAAACCATCCTGATGCAACCACTCGCAGTCCCTTTTCTTTGCTGGCCAAATAGGTTAGAGCAGGCAAAGACCAAGCGATCCGGACCCGCTCATGCGCAAGACTTTTAAAACCGAAGCATACCGTCATCCTGTCTATTGGGCGACTATGGCGATTTTGCTGCTCTCAGCCCTCTTTCTGATCTTGCCGGAGCTGGACATCTGGGTCAGTCAGCTCTTTTTCAGTTCTGCAGATGGCTTCTGGCTCAAGGCCCATTATATACCACTCCGATTGCGCAAACTGGGACTGTTCCTGCCCCGCGCGGCCATTCTGCTCTTGCTTGGCTTCGCTCTTGCCCGTCTCTTCTGGCCATCTCTCAAAAAGCTTTTTCCGCTCCCGATTGTCTTATTTCTGGGAGCAAGCGCCCTATTGGGGCCGGGACTACTGGTCAATGGTCTGCTCAAGGCAAACTGGGGCCGCGCCCGCCCGATCCAGACAGATCTGTTTGGCGGCGACTGGCCCTTCTCTGAAGTCTGGGTGGTGACCGATCACTGCCAGAGCAACTGTTCCTTCGTATCAGGAGAAGCCTCAATGGGCTTCTGGATGTTGGGATTGGTATTGCTCTTGCCATTTGGCTGGCGCAAGGCATCGGTTTGGCTCCTTGCCACTCTGTGTGTGCTGATTTCGCTTAATCGCGTCGCCTTTGGGGGGCATTTCCTCTCCGACATTCTCCTCTCGTGGGCGCTGACAGGCTGGGTGATGCTCATCCTCTATCGCCTCATGCAGCAGGCCGGATGGTTTGGCGACAGGGCACAGAGAATTGAGGAAAACTGGGATCATACGGGACAACAGCTCCGCGCCCGCCTTGCAACGCTCTGGCGCATTCTGAGCCAGTAACCCTGCCAAATGCCAAGAGGCCTTGGCAGTGTGGAAGGACCTACGCTGCCATAAGGACAAAACCCGGCGGATAACTCGCCCCCCTCAGGAGGAAATTCTCCCCTCTCCCTCTTGCGCAGAATTATATAGCGCCTATAGTGCCGCCAGATATATTAAAGAGAGCAGTCTCTTCCCAATGACTATGGCGCAGACATTGCATCAGGCGCCTCCAGACAATCAGGTGAAATCGCATGGCGAAAAAAGGCGATATCAAAAAAGTCGTATTGGCCTATTCAGGGGGCCTGGATACATCCATCATTCTCAAATGGCTGCAGACCGAATATGGCTGCGAAGTGGTTACCTTCACCGCCGATCTCGGTCAGGGTGAAGAGCTGGAACCAGCCCGCAAGAAAGCCGAAATGCTCGGCATCAAGGATATCTATATCGAAGATGTCCGCGAAGAATTCGTGCGCGACTTCGTTTTCCCGATGTTCCGCGCCAACGCCCTTTATGAAGGCGTCTACCTGCTCGGCACCTCCATCGCCCGCCCGCTGATCTCCAAACGTCTTGTCGAGATCGCCAAGGAAACCGGCGCCGATGCCGTCGCTCATGGCGCAACCGGCAAGGGCAACGATCAGGTCCGTTTCGAGCTGGCCGCCCGCGCCCTCAATCCGGACATCAAGGTCATTGCGCCTTGGCGTGAATGGGACCTGACCTCGCGTACCAAGCTTCTTGAGTTCGCAGAGCAGAACCAGATCCCCATCACCAAGGACAAACGCGGCGAAGCCCCCTTCTCGGTGGATGCCAACCTGCTGCACACCTCTTCTGAAGGTCGCGTTCTGGAAGATCCGGCCATCCCGGCTGAGGAATATGTCTATTCCCGCACCATCAGCCCGGAAGCGGCTCCAGACAAGGCCACCATCATTGAGGTTGGCTTTGAAAAGGGCGACGCTGTTTCCATTGATGGCGTCAAAATGACCCCGGCCGAAATCCTCACCAAGCTCAACGAGCTGGGCCATGACAATGGCATCGGTCGTCTTGATCTGGTGGAAAACCGTTTCGTTGGCATGAAATCCCGTGGCATCTATGAAACCCCGGGCGGCACGATCCTGATCGCAGCGCACCGCGGCATCGAATCCATCACCCTTGATGGCGGCTCGGCGCATCTGAAGGATTCCATCATGCCGCGCTATGCAGAGCTGATCTATAACGGCTTCTGGTACAGCCCGGAACGTGAAATGCTGCAGGCTCTGATCGACAAGTCTCAGGAATATGTCACCGGCACCGTTAAACTGAAGCTCTACAAGGGCAATGTTGACGTCATTGCCCGCGACAGCGAATACAGCCTCTATAGCGAAGATCTGGTGACCTTCGAAGAAGGCGCGATCGATTATGATCACAATGACGCTGCCGGCTTTATCGAGCTGCAGGGACTGCGCCTAAGGACCATTGGCTATCGCAACCGCAAGGCCAAAGGCTAAGTTGAAGCCTCCAATCTGGAATGACAAAGTGGCGGGGTTACAACCTCGCCATTTTTTATGGATGAGACAGATTGCTCCTTAGTCGATTTGCACCCGCAAACCAGCCGCGATCCTGTATCCATAAGGCCTTTATGTGATTGGGAACCATCCAATGCTTAGAAATATCAATCCACTTCTTTCCCCAGACCTTCTTCATATTCTCGCCGCCATGGGACATGGCGATGATCTGGTGATTGCCGATGCGAACTATCCCGGCGAGCAGATCGCCCGCACCAACGGCTGCCGCTATGTGCGCCTTGACGGCATATTGGCGACGGACGTTTTGAAAGCTGTGCTGGAGCTGATGCCACTGGACGACTTCGTGGAAGACCCGGCCTATGTGATGGAAGTGGTTGGCGATGCTGCCGAGATTCCGCCTGTTGTGACCGAATTCCAGTCCGTCATCAAAGACGCAGCTGACAATCCCGCAGACATTGCATCGATGAACCGCTTTGCCTTCTATGAGCGCTCCCAGAACGCCTATGCCATCGTCCAGACCGGCGAACGGCGGCTCTATGGCAATATTATCGTCAAGAAGGGCGTTGTGCGTCTCTAACGCGCATGAAACAAAGCATATTGCCCTCTTTGGAAACGCATATGACCGAAACACTTTTGATCAGACAGCATATCGAAGAGGGCAAGATCTCCACGGCCCATTACTCGCCATGCGAAACCTATCGCTACGCCCTCACGCGGGTCTGGGACGAGACAGCCCCCAAACTCCTGTTCATCATGCTCAATCCGTCCACGGCAACCGAGCTGAAGAATGATCCCACCATCGAGCGCTGTGAACGACGCGCCCGCGCACTGGGCTATGGCGGCTTCAGAGCTTGCAACCTCTTTGCCTATCGCGCCACGGATCCGAAAGACCTCAAACGGGCAAAGGAGCCGATAGGACCGGACAATCTGGCCATCCTGATGAAATCCGCCCGTCTTGCCGACACGATCCTGTGTGCATGGGGCACCCACGGAGCCTATCTGGGCATGGGACCTGCGGTCTCCAGGCTGCTGGCCTCGGAAGGATTGGTGTTGCATCATCTTGGTCTCTCCCGCGACAATCACCCAAAACACCCTCTTTATGTCTCCTACCAGACAGCTTTTGAGGTCTGGCCGACTGAGCACTCGTCATAGGCAACAAGACCGCTCAACGCAAAGTGGGACTCAGCACGATTCATCTTCTCAACCCTGAAGGTGCGCCTCCACAATCGGTATCAACCGCAAACGCGCCTATGAAAAACGCGGTCTTGACACGCGCGCATCGCTGTTCGAGATCGGTCAATTATGGTCCCGCAACAAGCTTCATTCCCCTGTCACAGGAACGCTTTAGGGAGCTATGCAATACTGCAACGCAGCCAATTTGCCGATTTTCCGCATGAACAAGGCTTTTCAACTGAGGAAAATTCGTATAGAGCTTGCGCCAACTTCCTGAATAAGTCGGGCCGAAAGGGTGCGTCGGCATTTGCCGAGGCCGTTTGCTATGCCCGTAAAACATGAGAAACAGACATGAATCTGCGCAACATTGCGATCATCGCACACGTTGACCACGGCAAGACCACTCTGATCGATGAACTGCTCAAAGCCTCCGGCATGTTCCGGGCCAACCAGCAAACCGAAGAACGGATGATGGATTCCAACGATATCGAACGTGAGCGCGGTATCACCATTCTGGCCAAAGTGACCTCGCTGGAACATGACGGCACACGCATCAACATCGTTGACACCCCGGGCCACGCCGACTTTGGCGGCGAAGTGGAACGTATCCTCAACATGGTCGATGGCGTTATCGTGCTGGTGGATGCGGCTGAAGGCCCGATGCCTCAGACCAAATTCGTGGTCTCCAAGGCATTGAATCTTGGCCTGCGCCCAATCGTGGCCATCAACAAGATCGACAAACCCGAGCAGCGCGCTGACGAAGTGCTCGACGAAGTCTTTGACCTGTTCGCCAATCTGGATGCTGACGAGCATCAGCTCGACTTCCCCGTTCTTTATGGCTCCGCCAAGAACGGCTGGATGGCGACCGATCCGGACGGCCCCAAGGATAGCCTTGAGCCATTGTTCGATATGGTCATCAAGCATGTACCTGCCCCCAAGGTAGAAGAAGGTGAATTCCGTCTGTTGGCAACAACCATTCAGTCGGACAACTTCCTTGGCCGCATCCTCACTGGTCGTATCATCGCAGGCGAAGTCACCCCGAACATGGCCGTCAAGGCTTTGTCCCGTGATGGTTCGCTGATCGAACAGGGTCGTGTTTCCAAGGTTCTGGCTTTCCGCGGCCTTGAACGCGCCGCAATCGAAAAGGGCGAAGCAGGCGACATCGTTTCCATCGCCGGCTTGCAGAAGGCCACCGTTGCCGACACCATCTGCGCGCCAGCCGTGACCGAAGCCATTCAGGCCCAGCCGATTGACCCGCCAACCCTGTCCATGACCTTCCGCGTCAATGATAGCCCACTGGCTGGCCAGGAAGGCGACAAGGTGCAGAGCCGCGTCATCCGTTCCCGCCTGCTGTCTGAAGCCGAGGGCAACGTTGCCCTGAAAGTGGAAGAAGCCCAGGGCACAGACGCCTTCATCGTATCGGGCCGTGGCGAGCTGATGCTCTCCATCCTCATCGAGAATATGCGTCGCGAAGGCTTCGAACTTGGCGTCGGCCGTCCGCAGGTCGTCATGCAGAAGGACGAAAATGGCAAGCGCCTCGAGCCAATCGAAGAAGTGACCATCGACGTAGATGACGAATATTCGGGCATCGTTGTGCAGAAGATGCAGGAACGCAAAGCCGAAATGGTCGAAATGCGCCCATCCGGTGGCGGCCGTACACGCTTGATGTTCCACGCGCCGACCCGTGGCCTGATCGGCTACCAGTCCGAACTGCTCAGCGACACGCGCGGCACGGCCATCATGAACCGCATTTTCCATGAATATCAGCCGCACAAGGGCGAGATCGCCTCGCGCAACACCGGCGTATTGCTTTCCAACGGCAATGGCGAAGCAGTGGCCTACGCCCTCTGGCAGCTGGAAGACCGTGGCCCAATGATGATTGATCCGGGCACCAAGGTCTATGAAGGCATGATCGTGGGCGAGCATACCCGTGGCAACGATCTGGACATCAACGTGCTCAAAGGCAAACAGCTGACCAACATCCGCTCTTCAGGCAAGGATGACGCCATCAAGCTGACCACGCCGCTAAGGCTGAGCCTTGAAGCTGCGCTGAGCTACATCGCCGATGATGAGCTGGTGGAAGTGACGCCACAGTCCATCCGCCTGCGCAAGATCCTGCTGGATCCCAATGATCGCAAGCGGGCCATGCGCGCTTCCAAAAAAGCCAGCTGATAGGCCGCCCCTTCAAAGCAATCAAAAAAGCCGCCTCGGGAATCCCGCAGGCGGCTTTTTCGTAAGCAGGTTTTACCGAGCAGCTGCTAGAAGGTGCCACCCATGAAGCAGTCATTGGCATCCACCGCCAAATGGAACAACGCCCCAAGCCCGAACGCCCGTGCCCGCCAGTCTGCCACCAACACAAACCCGACATAAACCACACCAGCCCAAAGCGTATGCAGGGGATGAAAACCGATGCTGCAACGGTTCGGATCAAAAATCGGGTCGGCCAACAGATGGTCCACATCGATAACAATCGTTGCGACCATGACCAATGCAGCCTTGAGCCATATCTCTTTGGGAACGAGCAACCGCGCCAGCACAAATGGCACCAGAAAATGCCCTGAATAATGCACAAGGGTGCGAAGCAAGTCGTAAGATCCGTCCACGTTGGCTCTCTTTGTCTAAACCCGGATTGTTACTAGTAAAAAGCAGCGTCAGCTCGAGCAGACAAGCCTTTCCCGCCTTTGCAGGCGCTCTATCAAACATAGATCAATAGAAATCGCCAATAAAAAACCCGGATCTAGATCCGGGTTTGAAAGTCACACGGCTTACGCGATCGATATTCACAAAACCAATGCAGACAATCTCTTTAGCCAGCGAACAGAGAAAAGACGCTGATACCGAGAGCCACAACAGTAATAATGACAAGCAGATAGAACCAGAAACGAACTGGAATGAAAAACAGGCTGTCGCCCCGCTTCAAGAGAAGTTCCTCTCCACTATCCTTGTCGATAACCACTTTGCCCTTATCCGTACGACCGAGCAACGCGACAACGCCATAGGCCCCGATTGTCGCAAAAAGCGAAATAATGACAGGAGCAAAACCAGACTGAGGGCCAAGAAGGCTGCCGGATACGAGAAAACCGATAAATGCACCGGCGAAGACACCAAGAGGAAGAAGAAGGCCCCAGCCTCTCCAGATCAAAAACATCGAATATTCCTTTTTCTTTTTCGTAGAGCCCCGTTTAGAACATGCCAATAAAGGCAAAAAAGGGGTCAACAAACGCGAAATGGCAACTCTCAAGGAAATATGGGAACCTCCTAAGGTCCAGCACGGGAAAACCACCTGTTGCACAATGCCCCATAGTTGCATGGAACGCACAACCTATACCGGAGAAATAAAAAAGCCCGGCTTGACCGGGCTCTTCCTATCTCTTGGATGATTCGTCTCGAGCTACAGCACAGCAGCCAATCTAGCCCCAAGGCCCTGGCTGATTGTCATCTCTTGGAGAAGAACTGCGCCCCCAGGGGCCGTCTGCGCCCGCATCCTGTTGCATCTGGCTGCGACGCTGGGAAGCTCCGAGCGTACCGCCACCACTTACCTTGAGAGGGCTCTGTCCGCCATACCATTCAGACTGCAGCGACTGCAGCGCATCAATCCGGTTCTGCGTATCCGGGTGGGTGGAGAAGAGATTATCCATTTTCTGCCCCGATAGCGGGTTGATAATGAACATATGGGCCGTTTCAGGATGCTGTTCGGCGGTTACATTGGCCGTTCGCCCCGCAGCGTTGGCAATCTTGGCCAACGCCGTAGCCAGCCACATGGGCTGACCGCAGATTTCCGCACCGGTCTTGTCGGCCGCATATTCCCGCGTCCGGCTGATGGCCATCTGCACGATGGACGCTGCCAGCGGCGCCAGAATCATGATGGCAATCGTGCCGATGATACCGCCCCTTTCCCGGCTGCCACCAAAGAACATCGCAAAGTTGGCGAGCATGGAAATGGCACCTGCAAAGGTTGCCGTCACGGTCATGGTCAGAATGTCGTAATTCTTGATATGCGCCAGCTCATGGGCCATCACGCCAGCCACCTCTTCATAGGTCAGCCGGTTGAGCAGGCCCGTCGAGGCAGCAACAGCAGCATGCTGCGGACTGCGTCCGGTGGCGAACGCATTGGGCTGATCGGAATTGATGACATACACCTTGGGCATGGGCAGCCCGGCAGACTGGGCCAGCTTCTGCACAATCTCGTAATATTCAGGAGCCGTACGCGCATCCACCTCCATGGCATTGTGCATGCGCAGCACCATTTTGTCCGAATTCCAATAGCTGAACACATTCATGCCCAGCGCAAAGATGAAGGCAATCATCATGCCTCCCGAGCCACCGAGCAAATAGCCGATGGCCATGAACAGGCCCGTCATGGCGGCCAGCAATAATGTGGTACGGAAGAAATTCATGCCAAATCTATCCTTCTTTATGGCGCACAGCGATTGGATCGCATTATAATATCCTATATGGTGCCGCACGAGACCCATTTTCAA
The DNA here is from genome assembly GCF_963682185.1 of uncultured Cohaesibacter sp. NCBI lineage: Bacteria > Pseudomonadati > Pseudomonadota > Alphaproteobacteria > Hyphomicrobiales > Cohaesibacteraceae > Cohaesibacter > uncultured Cohaesibacter sp. The sequence continues at coordinate 2,404,695 of NZ_OY821667.1, forward strand.
GATAGGAAAGCAAGGGAGCAAATTTATGACAGACGAAACCCCTAAAAGACAGACGGTTGACGTCGACTCCCCTCAGTTCAAGAGCACGGAAGAACGCGTCGCCGATACTGCCAAGCCGAAAGAAGAGCAAAGACCACGCCGCAAATTCGAGGACCTGCCCCCCGCAGCCCAGCGCGCACTCATGGAAGCGGAACAGCGCCGCAAGGAGCGCGATGCGCTGAAGGTAAGCGCAGACCGGCCAAAAGAACTCAATGGCCGCGGTGGTCTCGACCCATCACGCTACGATGATTATGAAATCGACGGCCGCGCCATCGATTTTTGATATGATCACACCCGCGATCAACAAAAGGGCGAACGGCCTGACCGCTCGCCCTTTTGGTTTTCATAACGACACAAAGATCGGATCAATCACAGATCGGATGATTTCTTCCAGATATTGATGTCTTCATCCTGCGCATAAAGATCAATCTCAGCCAGTTCTTCCGCTGTGAAATCGAGATTTTCTACTGCACCTACGCAATCAACGATCTGCGACGCACGAGAAGCCCCGATCAGCGCCGTGGTGATGCCCTCATCGCGCAACACCCACGCAATCGCCATCTGTGCCAACGTCTGACCGCGACGAGCGGCAATCTCGTTGAGCTTCTTGAGATGCTCGACAGCGCGATCCGTGATCATTTCCTTCTTGAGGAAGCGACCGGAAGCGGCACGCGAATCAGCCGGGATACCGTTGAGATATTTGTTGGACAACATGCCCTGAGCCAATGGCGTAAAGGCAATCGAGCCCACACCAAGCTCCTTGAGCGTATCCTTCAGTCCATCACGTTCAACCCAGCGGTTGAGCATATTATAGCTCGGCTGATGGATAAGACACGGCGTACCAAGCTCATTGAGAATCTTGACCGCTTCCCGCGTACGCTGGGAATTGTAGGACGAAATGCCCACATAGAGCGCCTTGCCCTGACGCACCAGCGTATCAAGCGCGCCCATGGTTTCTTCCAGTGGCGTATTGGGATCGAAGCGGTGGGAATAAAAAATATCGACATAGTCGAGCCCCATGCGCTTGAGGGATTGATCACAGGATGCGATCAGATATTTCCGACTGCCCCATTGCCCATAAGGACCCGGCCACATGTCGTAACCCGCCTTTGAAGAAATGATCATTTCATCGCGATAGGGTTTGAAGTCGGTCTTGAGAATGTCACCGAAGGCTTCTTCGGCAGCGCCAGCAGGAGGGCCATAATTGTTGGCCAGATCGAAATGGGTAATGCCCAGATCAAATGCGGTCCGGCACATTTCCTGCTTGGTGAAGTGTGGTGTTTCGTAGCCGAAATTATTCCAGAGCCCCAGCGAAACCGCAGGCAAGTCAAGCCCCGACTTGCCACACCGACGGTAAGGCATGGTGTCATAGCGTTTATCAGATGCAGTATAAATCATATTTTCCCTCCAACGTTCAAACCTTATTGCACCACCCCGATTTGGCACTTGCCAAAGCACGGGCGAGGTCACAAAATTTCACTCTTTCAAAATCGAATCCGTTCGTCTCAGGCGAGCACGAGGAAACAATGAGAAATCTAATCCTTTCATGGCAGTTCTGGGCCATTCTTTCGGCCTGCTTTGCTGCATTGACGGCCATTTTTGCCAAGGTGGGCGTATCCGGTATTGGATCGGATTTCGCAACCTTCATACGCACAATCGTTATTCTGCTTGCTCTGGCAGCTATGCTCAGCGCGACAGGAGGCTGGGACAGCCTTTCCAGCCTATCGTCAAAATCAATCCTCTTTCTGGTCCTTTCCGGTCTGGCCACAGGCGCATCATGGATTTGCTATTTCCGCGCCCTCAAAATCGGACAGGCCTCTCAGGTTGCCCCCATAGACAAAATGAGCGTTGTGCTCGTTGCCATCTTCGGCGCCCTCTTCCTTGGCGAGCAGCTCTCCCTTGGTGGCTGGCTCGGCGTTGGCTTCATCGCCACAGGAGCCGTGCTCGTTGCCCTTTTCTAAGCTCAATCTTCAGCAGCCGTGACTGCCATCATAAGCATTCACAGCAGGGCTTTGCCAACCCTCCAGACTTCCCGCAGCAGGCTTATAGACTTCCATCTTCAAGGGATAGCATTGTGCCGCATCACTGGAATGTTCTGATGAGCAATCCCCGCCCGGACAGGCGCTCTGCACTGCCAAAAGATCAATCTCGGCAAACAGCCCCAGAGTGTCGCCGGGCCGCACCGGGCTGGCCTTCATGAAATATTGCCCCGTATCCCGCGTAAAGCCGGTGCACATGAAAACATTGAGCACATCATGTACATATTTCTCCGCTTCAGGCAGGCTGAGCCCGCGCGCCCGCGCCAAAGCGCGCGTCAGATTCGAATGGCAACAATAGTGATAATCCACCCCATTGAGAACGCGCCCCGTATAGGGATCACAGCGCGTGCCTATCACGTCATGCACCGAGCCACCATATTCATCGATGCCATACCATGCCAGCGTGTCTTCCATAACGGTCGCCATCGGCCGCATATAAGGAAAGCTCGACCAGAGCTGATCGCCAATGCTCACATGAGTTCCATGCAGCGCGCGGGTCTTGCCCGAATAAAAACGCTCGTCGAGATTGGCGCTGTTGAAGAGATCAAGATCCCCCACCTGCGGCCCTTCCGGACAGATGATGCGCAACAGATGGCCTGCAGGCACCTCAATGCTGGCCGCATCTCGCGCTGGGATGATGACTTCATCAATCTTCTCGGCCCCCTCAAAAGCAGCCTGATAAAGCCCGATATTCGGCTTGGGCAAGGTCTCGGTCGGATAACAAATAACGGGTTTGATCGCGCGACGCGCATCCGCATCAGCGGGAGGAACGATGTTGGACATTGGGAAACTCGATTTGGAAGGGATTATTTTCTTTCAATTTGACAGCAAAGCAACAAGCCGTGCAAGAAAAATATCTCCCCTTAAAAAAACTAGACCTAAGGCCCGAAATCACTCTTTAAAATTGCATATATTTCCAGAAACAATTGACGACAAAACCATGCCAATCTACGGTTTTTCTGCCTACAAACACTCACCACCATCAAGAAGACGCTCATGCAACCAAGATTTTTCTGGCGCCGCGCCCTTGCTTTCGCAATTGACATCATGCTGGTCAATCTTTTGGTCGCAGCAGTCTTGCTGACCCTTCACAAAATAGCTCCGGATCAATTCATATTGGCAGGTGGGCCATACAAGACCACAAATTGCACCAGCTTTGACACACCAACAGAGGCCTTCATGGAGGCCGCGCCGGAAGGCATGTTGAAGAATGCTAAAGCTTTCAAATTCCGTATTTGTAGTATAGGGTTCTTTACTATTGAAGGATCGCGCATTGGATCTCTCTCTGTAGAATTAACTGAGGGAGAGCTCCCATTCACATCCACAAAGACCATTTTTTTTGCGGCTCCTGTCAATCAATACGGTACTCCGATCGCCCCCATTGATTACTCGGATTTACTATTTCCCACTTTTTCAGTCTTCGGACTTGCCTACCTGCTTTTGACAAAAAATGGCCAAACCCCCGGAAAACGACTGCTTGGCCTCCAGCTTGTCAAGCTCCCGGGAAAACCCTCCCCGACCTATCAAGATTATGTGAAACGCGAAACTCTTCATTTTATCCCATTGACTTTCAATGCCGCCTTATTCCTCTTCGGCTGGCTTTTGTATTTGTCCGGCGTTGCCACCTTGCGACAGGCCTTCTCAATAGGTTGGGACGATATCATCGTAGCAGCATTTTCACTTTTAGCGATCTTAGGCTGGTACATTTTACCGCTCATCCGCTGGCGCGGACAGATGATCTATGATCGGCTCACCGGTTTCCAAGTCATCCGTACACCGGAGAAGCCAACCGCTGAAGATGCTTGGTACAACGCGAAAAAATCATGGTTTGAGTAACCGCCCCGCGCAAGAAAACCCGGCGCGCATTGACGCCGGGCTCTTTTGTTAAGCCTTCACCTCATAGGTGAGCTGTAACAGCGGAAAACCCGAATACGGGTCGCTCACCTGCTTATCGCCGGTGAAGCCATAGGCTGCGTAAAAGCGCCGTCCGATAGCGTTGTCGACAAACACCTCAACCGTCAAGGATCCCTTCTCTGCCGCAGCCTTATCGACGAGCGCCCGCCCTATGCCCTCGCCATGATGAGAGGGGTCGACAAACAGTCCGCCTATATAGTGATCGATCAGTCCGATAAAGCCGACAATTGCGCCATTGCGCACAAAGACCCATGTCTCGGCTTGCGGGAGATAGACCTCTCGGGTCAACCGCTCGGCCTCGATCATAAAGTCGGCAGGAAGAAAGGAATGCGCCAGTTCGCTGGCAGATTGCCAGATGGCAATCACGGCGTCGGTGTCTTCAGATATAAATGTCCGGATCATGATGTGATATCCAGTTTTCGCCCGGAAAGGCTGGTGCCGTTCCGGTTTCATTGCTTCGCTAAAAATGGCCGCACAAACAGTGGCCGCTGACGCAACGCGCCGCAGGTCTCACACGGTTCATGCAATTGGAAGCATCTGCGGCTTCCCTTTTCAGCGGGACATCAAAACTCCTCTATCCATCAACATATCCTGGATAAGCGCCCCCACCTTCACAGTCAAGCAAGCAAAAAGCCCGACGCTCTTTCGAACGCCGGGCTCTTAATTCGTTATCAAGAAGAGCAAAGCTCAGCCGAATGATCCTAGAAATGCACGGACCGCGAGGTGCCCGGAATTTCCTTCGGAGGGGCAAACTTGGTCAGGTCAATGCCTTCAACCGCAGTCTTGTATTCCTCAAGAGTTGGCGTGCGGCCAAGGATTGCAGAGAGAACGACAACCGGCGTGGAGGCCAGCAAGGATTCGCCCTTCTTCTCGGAGCTGTCTTCCACGACACGACCCTGGAAGAGGCGTGTGGAGGTTGCCAGAACGGTGTCACCCTTCTCGGCTTTTTCCTGGTTACCCATGCAGAGGTTACAGCCCGGACGCTCCAGATAGAGAATATTCTCATATTCGGTACGCGCAGCGCTCTTTGGTGCCAGATCATCAAATTCAAAGCCTGAATATTTCTGAAGCACGTCCCAGTCGCCTTCTTCCTTCAGCTCATCAATGATGTTGTAGGTCGGCGCGGCAACAACAAGTGGCGCCTTGAACTCGACCTTGCCTTTGGCAGCCTCGAGATTGCGCAGCATCTTGGCGACGATTTTCATGTCACCCTTATGCACCATGCAAGACCCGACAAAGCCCAGATCAACCTTCTTCTCTGCATGATAGTAGGAGATCGGACGGATCGTATCATGGGTATAGCGCTTCGAAACATCGGCGTTGTTGACATCCGGATCAGCAATCATCGGCTCGACGATCTCGTCCAGATCAACCACGACTTCAGCGAAATATTGCGCATTGTCGTCAGGACGCAGAGCCGGTTTCTCGCCAGACTTGATTTCGTCGATGCGCTTGTTCGCCTTGTCGATCAGCCCCTGCAGAACCTTCTTCTCATTGTCCATGCCCTTGTCGATCATCACCTGAATGCGGCTCTTGGCCAGTTCAAGCGACCCGATGAGGGTTTCATCATTGGAGATACAGATGGAAGCCTTGGCTTTCATTTCTGCGGTCCAATCGGTGAAAGTGAAGGCCTGGTCGGCCAATAGCGTGCCAATATGTACTTCAATCACACGGCCCTGGAAGACATTGTCTCCATGCTGCTTGAGCATCTGCGCCTGGGTTGCATGCACCACATCACGGAAATCCATATAATCAGCCATAGTGCCCTTGAAGGTCACCTTGACGGATTCCGGAATAGGCATGGAGGCTTCGCCCGTGGCCAGAGCCAATGCAACGGTGCCGGAGTCGGCCCCGAAGGCAACGCCCTTTGACATGCGGGTATGACTGTCGCCACCGATAATAATGTCCCAGTCATCCACGGTCAGATCGTTCAGCATCTTGTGGATCACGTCCGTCAACGGCGGATAGACATCTTTCGGGTCACGACCGGTGATGAGACCAAAGTCATTCATGAATTTCATGAGCCGCGGAATATTCGCCTGCGCCTTGAGATCCCAAACAGACGCTGTATGACAGCCAGACTGATAGGCCCCGTCCAGCGTTGGCGAGATCACGGTTGCCGCCATGGCTTCCAGTTCCTGTGATGTCATCAGGCCCGTAGTGTCCTGCGAGCCGACGATATTCACCTTGACGCGCACGTCGGAACCGGCGAGCAGTGGCAAATCGGAATTCACGCCCACGGCATTCTTGTTGAAGATTTTCTCGACCGCTGTCAGGCCCTGCCCTTCATTGGTCACTTCCTTGGGTGGCGCAAAGACGGTCGGCGCTTCAATACCAAGGGTTTCGGCAGCAAATGTCTGCAGCTTCTTGCCAAAGACAATCGCATAGGAACTGCCAGCCTTCATGAATTCAAGCTTCTGCGGCGTGAAGGATCTGGAAACATCCGTCAGCTCTTCAGAGCCATCCTCATTATAAAGCTTCTTCTCTTTGGTGTTGATCTTGAGAACAGTGCCCGTCTCGACGGAGTATTTCTGTTCGAGAACAGGGTTGCCATCATTATTCAGGATCGGTTTGCCATCCGGATCAACCTTCTTGACCCAGTTTTTAAGGTCAAGACCAATACCACCGGTCACATCGACCGTGGTCAGGAAAATCGGCGAAATGCCATTGGTCCCTGCAACCACCGGAGCGAAATTGACGAAAGGCACATAAGGGCTGGCAGGCTTACCGGTCCACAGCGCCACGTTGTTAACGCCAGACATGCGCGAAGAGCCCACACCCATGGTGCCTTTTTCCGCCACCAACATGACACGTTTTTGCGGATGCTGCAGTTTCAGCGCCTCGATTTCCTTCTGCGCCTTTTCCGAGATCATGCATTTGCCATGCAGTTCGCGGTCGGAGCGAGAATGGGCCTGATTGCCCGGAGACAGAAGGTCGGTGGAGATATCGCCTTCGGCAGCGACATAGGTAACCACTTCCACTTCTTCGTCCACGTCGGGAAGCTTGGTGAAGAATTCTGCCTTCGCATAGCTCTCCAGAACGTCTTTGGCAATCGCATTGCCAGCCTTGTAGGCGCTTTCGAGGCGTTCCATATCGGCTTCATACAGGAAGACCTGCATTTTCAGCACTTCGGCAGCCTGTTTGGCAATGGCGTCATCATCACCAAGAGCAAGATCGAGCAGAACCTCGATCGACGGTCCACCCTTCATATGGGAGAGAAGCTCAAAGGCATAAGTCGGAGTGATTTCCTCAACGACTTCAGTGCCCAGAATGATCTCTTTAAGAAAGGCAGCTTTTGCCCCCGCTGCGCTCGTGGTCCCGGGCAGCGTATTGTAGATGAAGTGGTGAAGTGAATCGGCCCGATGCTCGTTGCCGGTGTCCTTGATCTGCGCAATAATCTCATTCAAGAGAGCGGCATCATCAATAGGCTTGGGGTGCAACCCTTGAATCTTGCGAGTTTCGATTTCGTCTAGATAGTCTGTATATAAGGTCATATCGGTCCCAGCTTATTCGTTAACGCTCAACCATTTTCTTCCCATTAAACGTGGTGAGAAGAAAATGGCATTTCAACTGCCGTCCTGAATCAATGAGATCAACTTGCAATGCTTCGACAAAAGACCATTGCTCCAACGTCGATCATCACCTATTTGTGCAGATCATGCGCCCGAGCCAACAAAAGGGCACATGCAGTGCAATGATTGAAAGAAAATGCTCACGAGAAGATCGCGAAAAGCCGGTTTTCCGCCCAAAAAGAGCGCAACATTACCCGACCTCGCGAGAACCGCAGGCATCAAACAAGCCATTTTTAAGATCTTTTACTACTGATTGCTAGATAACCGATGGTCTTGACTGTGCTTTTTTATAGCTGGAATATGCAAAAGACAGGCTGGACAGCCCCAAGCAGGAAAATCCAGATAAAAGAATGAAATTCAAGGCAAGATTTGGTTTCCAATACAGATCCCAGCGGTGAGTAACCAACCATTGACTCTTCAAGAAGACACAAAGCTTTTAAGCGTTCATAATTTGGGATGTATCCGAGGCGGCCGTCCTGTCATCGAAAATATTTCCTTCGACCTGCCCGGAGGCAAGGCGCTTGTGGTGACCGGCCCCAACGGCATAGGAAAATCATCCCTGCTGCGCACATTGGCGGGTCTCATCAAGGCCCATGCCGGTTCCATGACGCTTGAGGGGGCCGAGGACGACCTTTCCGTCGGCCAGCAAGCCCATTATTTCGGACATGCCGACGCTATCAAGCCAGCCCTGTCTTGCAGGGAAAATCTCAAATTCTGGCAAACCTATTATGGCCACCCGACCCGTAGTCCCTATCAGGCAATGATCGAAGTGGGGATCGAGGATCTCATCGACCTGCCTGCGGCCTATCTCTCCGCCGGTCAGCGCCGCCGTCTGTCGCTGGCGCGCCTGCTTGTCAGCTACCGCCCCCTCTGGCTGCTCGATGAACCGACCTCGGCGCTCGACAAGGCATCCGAACACAAGCTGGAGGTTCTGATGGCAGAGCATTTGATTGAGGGCGGCCTGATCATTGCCGCCACCCATGCGCCTCTTGGACTGGTCGACCCACTGCGCCTGCATCTTGACCGCAATCTTGCCAGCGAGCCCGCGCTTGATGACGCTTTGAGCGAACCAACCGCCCACTAGGAGAGCAGAATATGTCAGCCATGGGTGCCCTCTTTGCACGGGATCTGAAATTGTCCATCCGGATCGGCGGCGGTGCGCTCATGGGCGTGCTGTTTTTCCTGATCGTCGTCACCATCTTTCCCTTCGCCGTGGGGCCGGATCTCAATCTTCTTGCCCGCATCGGCCCGGCCATTCTATGGATCGGAGCCCTGCTGGCGACGCTGCTAAGCCTTGATCGTCTGTTTCAGGCAGATCAGGAAGACGGCACGCTGGATCTGCTGCTGCTTGGCGAACATCCGCTGGAGCTGGTGGTGCTGGTCAAATGCGCAGCTCAATGGATCTCCACCGGCCTGCCTCTGGTGGTCGCAACCCCGCTTCTATCGCTGTTTCTCAATGTGGAGCCGGTCGGCATTGCCGCCGTAACAGCCACCTTACTTGTCGGCACGCCAGCACTCACGCTCATTGGCGCGGTGGGCGCGGCCCTGACGGTGATCCTGAGGCGCGGCGGTTTGCTGCTTTCGATTCTCATTCTGCCGCTGACGATCCCGGTGCTGATCTTTGGTGTCAGCGCATCCCTTGGCGCGGTCACAGATCCCGCACCCTTTGATACGCCATTCTACATTCTGTGCGGCCTATCGCTTCTCTATCTGGTAATCGGCCCCGTGGCCGCCGCAGCCGCCTTGAGGAGTTCGCAGGAATAGCAGAAAGTCGGCGCGCAAAAGCCGCTTTGTTACAAAATCGTAATTCGCGCGCCTTTCATCTCGTGATATTTGTCTAGAAACCCGGCGCGCTTTTCGGCGACCAACCGAACAAGCCGCCCCCTTCGCGGGGCTCGACCAGACCGCAGGACGCTTGATGACTGAGACCAAACAAACATCTTTCCGGATTAGAGATCTGGCCAATCCAACGCGCTTTCTCGCGTTGCTTGACAAGATCATGATCCCGCTCGTTATTCTCACGGTGGTCGTTATCGGCGTCGGGCTCTATATGGCGTTGTTTGATTCCCCGGAAGACTATCAGCAAGGCGCCACGGTCCGGATCATGTATATCCATGTGCCTGCAGCGTGGCTGGCCATGTTCGCCTATACCATGATGACCATTTCCGCCCTCGGCACGCTGGTCTGGAAGCACCCGCTCGCCGATGTTTCGGCCAAGGCCGCCGCCCCTCTGGGCGCAGCCTTCACCTTCGTGTGCCTGACCACCGGCAGTTTCTGGGGCAAGCCCATGTGGGGCACATGGTGGGTCTGGGATGCCCGGCTCACCTCCATGCTCATTCTGCTGATCATCTATCTGGGGCTCATCGCCCTCTGGCACGCCATCGAAGACCCGATCAAGGCAGGTAAGGCCGTCGCCATCCTCACGCTTGTGGGCTTTATCATTATCCCGATCATCAAATTCTCGGTCGACTGGTGGAGCACCCTGCATCAACCGGCCAGCGTCTTCACACTCGAAGGGCCCAAGATGGACAATTCCATGTTGATCCCCTTGATGGTGATGGCAATCGGCTTCACGCTGCTTTTCACCGTGTTGCATTTCAAGGCCATGAAAAACGAGATCCTGCGACGCCGTATCCGCTCGATGCAAATGCAGGCCGCCCGTCAGGTCGCCTCCGGCAATCGGGCCGCAGCCACTCAGACAGCCAGCCCTTCCACCGGTCCTACGGCCTCACACTGACGCGCAAAGACGCCTGAGATTCTCGGGGCAAAAGCAGAGCAAGGAGAACAGCATGTTTGGAAATTACGCCGGTTTCATTCTCGCCTCCTATGGCGTCACCGCTGCAACCATCCTTGTCTTGATCCTGTGGGTCCTGCTGGATGGGCGCAAACAGACCAAAATTCTGGCCCAATTGCATGAGAGAGGTATTCATCGCCGCTCCGAACGCGCGCAAGCATCCACGCTTTCCTAATCTGACACGTCACATCCTGCGAGCAGAATAACCAGCATGAGCGAAGACAACAAAACGCCCGAAAACCAGACGACCGAACAAGCGCCAAGCGAAGAGGCGGCCCCTTCCAAGCGCGGGTTCAATATCTTTATCCTGCTGCCATTGCTCATCTTTGTCGGTATGGCACTGCTGTTTGGCTATCAGATGCAATTCGGGCGCAACCCCAATGAAGTGCCCAGCGTGCTGATCAACAAGCCTGCGCCGCAGTTTGACCTGCCGCCGCTGGATGCCAGCTTCGGCATTCGCCGCCCCGATGGCGGCATCATTCCCGGTTTCAAGACCGAGGATTTCAAGGAAAAGGTTGCCGTCGTCAATGTCTGGGCATCCTGGTGTCCCACCTGCCGCGATGAACATCCGCTGCTCATCGAGATGACCAATGACAATCGCTTCGACCTCATCGGCCTTGCCTACAAGGACGAACCGGCCAACTCGGCCCGCTTCCTGAAAAATCACGGAAACCCGTTTGACAAGATAGGCATGGATGTTTCAGGCCGCGTCGGCATCGACTGGGGCGTCTATGGCGCACCGGAAACCTTCATTGTCGATAAAAAAGGCATCATCCGCTACAAGCATATCGGCGCCCTGACCAAACGATCCATCGCCGAAAATTTCATGCCCAAACTGGAAGAGATTCTGGCGGAAGCAAACTAGTACACCAGACTATCAACCCTTAGTTTATCATTGACTGCATCACACCATTATTCAAGTATTGGAAATGGAGGTGCAATATGAAAAAACTATTACTAATTTTCGCGCTACTTGTTTCAGCTTGTGTACCCACGCGAGAAATCGAAAGCCCGTTTGATCCTGCAGAAGCAATGATCATCCGCCAGCAAGGCAAGGCAACGATTAGCGGCCAAGCTTTTTTGCGGCGAAATGACGGCATGGTCGTTTATGCTGCGGGCAGTACCGTAACTTTAATACCCAAGACGAAATACACCATGGAAAGAATGTTTCTTATCTATGGCGGAGCGAAACTTACCAGATACCAACCCAATTTCAAAAACACGCCCGCAGAATATTATGCGTATATGAAGCAAACCAAAGCGGATGGGGAAGGCAAATTCACCTTTGAAAGCATTGCACCCGGGGCTTACTACATAGTGGTTCCAGTCACATGGAACGTTGGAGGCATCCAACAAGGCGGCAGCTTGATGGAAGAGATCGCAGTTTCCAGTACAGATACAGAAATAAACACGATTATGACTGGGCAATGATACTTTAAGTAGATCTAGAAAGATAAAAAGGGGCTGAAAAGCCCCATTTTTTTGCATTGCGAACAGCCGGCTCAGGCTTCTTCTTCCTTGCCCGGCGCGTAGCGATTGAGCAGGGGCATCTGGAAGGCCCCGAAAACCATCGTCAGCGGCATGACACCAAAGACCTTGAAGTCCACCCAGACGTCGGTGGAGAAATTGCGCCAGACAATCTCGTTGAGGAACGCCAGCACAAAGAAGAAAATGCCCCAGCGAATGGTCAGAATGCGCCAGCCTTCTGCATTGAGCTCAAACACGGAATCAAACACATAGCCCAGCAGGCTCTTGCCAAACAGCAAGCCCCCAAGCAGAACCGATCCGAACAGCACATTAACGATGGTCGGTTTCATCTTGATGAAGGTGTCATCCTGAAGATAAAGCGTCAGCCCTCCGAAAATGAACACCACAACTCCGGTAACCATCGGCATCACGGGCAGCTTACCAAGCTTGACTCGGGAAATGACCAGAGAGATCACTGTGGCAACCATGAAACAGGCTGTGGCGATGAAAATCGGCTTCATGCCAGCAAGCGCCGGTATCCAGTCTGCCAGCATTTCGCCCTTGGCATTGGCAAAAAAGAAAATGACCAGAGGCCCCAGCTCCAGAACCAGCTTGAGAAGCTGTGCCTTGTCCAACTGCGGTTCTCCTCCCTGTTGAGAGGCTTCCCCAGAAGTGTCTTTGCCGGGATATTCGGAATTGCTCATGCTATGCCTTTATCTGACTGTTCAATATGCCTGCGAACAGGCCTGTTCTCAATTGTCTGCCAATCCGGCAATGGCTCGTGCGAAATCGCGTGATGCGAATGGCTCCAGATCATCAACGCCCTCGCCAACACCGATGAAATGCACCGGCACCTTGTGCTTGGCTGAAATGGCAACGAGAATGCCACCTCGCGCCGTGCCGTCCAGCTTGGTCATGACAAGGCCCGTCACACCCGCCATCTTGGTGAAGACCTCGACCTGATTGAGCGCATTCTGCCCCGTGGTCGCATCCAGCACCAACAGCACCGAGTGCGGGGCCGCTTCATCATGCTTCTTGATCACACGGACGATCTTTTCCAGCTCGGCCATCAGCTCGGTGCGATTTTGTAATCGCCCGGCCGTATCGATCAGAAGAACATCCATGTCCTTCTCTTTCGCTTCCAACATGGCATCATAAGCCAACCCGGCGGCATCAGCCCCCACTGCTCGGGCAATCACAGGCGCGCCCGTGCGTTCGCCCCAGACCTTCAGCTGGTCAATGGCAGCCGCTCGGAAGGTATCACCAGCGGCCATCATGACCTTTTTGCCATCGGCGCGGAATTTCTGTGCCAGCTTGCCAATCGTGGTGGTCTTGCCTGCGCCATTGACCCCGATCATCAGGACCACATGCGGACCGCTGGCCGGTTTGGTGATATCCAGCGGCTTGGCCACCGGCTCCAGCACCTTGTCCACCTCGTCGGCGAGAATTTCCTGTACTTCCTTGTCAGACACTTCCTTGTTGTAGCGCCCGTCTGAAAGGCGCTCCGTGATCGTCATCGCCGTTTCCACGCCAAGGTCGGCCTGAATGAGAATGTCTTCCAGATCCTGCAGGGTGTCGTCATCAAGCTTGCGCTTGGTAAAGATCGAGCTGATCCCTTCGCCCAACGCCCCTGAAGAGCGCGACAGCCCCTGTTTGAGCCGCTCGAACCATGAGAGCTTTTTCGTTGGCTTTTCTGCTTCTTCAGTCGCTGTTGCTGGCTCAACGACTGGTTCAATCACGTCAGCGGCGGCGTCCGCAGGTGCGCTTTCGGCAGCGATCTCTGAAAGCTCAGGCTCCTCAGCCACTGCCTCAATAGCTTCTTCCGGTCCGTCTTCCTCGGCAACTGGTGCGTCTAGTGGTGCAGGGGCCTCTTCCAAGGAAGCATCATCAATAGCGGGGTACGGCTCAACCGCAACGCTCTCATCGACCACATCCTCTTCCAGAACAACGGCTTCTTCCGCTTCAAGCGCGGCCAGATCGGCCTCGGAGACAGCCTCACCGACTTCCTCTCCCAGCTTGTCTTCGGCGAGCTCCTCGGCGTCGGCTGCAACGGCTCCGGCAGGGACATCCCCGCCCATGATGGCAACATCGACTTCTTCGACATCATCGCCAGCATTGCCTGTATCGTCATCAGCAAGCGCAACCGGCGCTTCAGCTTCGGTCTCGACAGGCGTCGCTTCCGTCGCCTCCTGGGCAGGATCGGCAACATCCTCGCCTTCCGCCTCCAGAGCCTTGTCCTTGACTTGCTCTTCGGGCGTGTTCTCCTCGGACGAGCCGAACAAACGCGAGAAAAATCCTTTTTTGGCCACGATCCTACTCCCTGATCGAAAAACGCGCTCGAAAGCGCAAGGCGGCGCGCATCTATATGCGGACGATCAAAGCCCGACCGCCATCAAATGGCGTTGGCTGGCATCCACGACGCGCGCAGCAACAATATCACCTGAATCGCCTTCTGCAATCTCCGTAAGCGTAAATTGCTCAGTGCGGGCAAGACCTTTCCCCTCCACAAGCAATCGCACCTCACGCCCGATCTGGCTTTGAAGATGGCGCTGCAGAGCCGCTTCCCCCGCTTCACGCAACCGGGCAGCTCGTTCGCGAATGATAGGACCACGCACCTGCGGCATCCGCGCTGCGGGTGTTCCGGGCCGAGCGGAATATGGGAAGACATGCAAATGGGTCAAATCGCACTCTTCGACAATATCAAGGCTGCGCTGGAACATCTCTTCGGTCTCGGTTGGGAAACCGACAATGATATCCGCCCCGAACACCATATCCGGCCGCAACGCGCGCACATCCTTGCAGAAGGCAATGGTATGCTCGCGATTATGTCGCCGTTTCATGCGTTTGAGGATCATATTGTCACCCGACTGCAACGAGAGATGCAGATGCGGCATCAGGCGCTCTTCATTGGCAATGCAGTCCATCAGGTCCGGATCGGCCTCGATGGAATCAATCGATGAAATGCGCAGGCGCGGCAGATCCGGCACATGCTTGAGAATGGACTTGACCAACGTGCCCAACTTGGGCTGACCGGGCAGATCTGCCCCGTAAGAGGTGATATCCACGCCCGTGAGCACCACTTCCGCATAGCCATTTTCGACCAACTTGGTGATCTGCTCGACAATTGGCCCCATCGCAACGGAGCGGGAATTGCCCCGCCCGAAGGGAATGATGCAGAAGGTGCAGCGATGGTCGCAGCCATTCTGGATCTGCACGAAGGCACGGGTGCGCCCTTCCAGCCCGTCAATCAGATGCAGCGCCGTTTCGCGCACGCTCATGATGTCGTTGACACGGATCTTCTCTGGTAGCGGCACACCGAAATCAGGCACGGCCTTATAGCTCTCGGCCCGCAATTTCTCATCGTTGCCAAGCACCAGATCCACCTCTTCCATGGAGGCAAAACGCTCGCTCTCGGTCTGCGCGGCGCAGCCGGTCACGATGATGCGGGCATCGGGATTGTCCCTCTTGGCCTTGCGAATCTGCTGGCGGGCCTGACGCACCGCTTCGCTGGTTACAGCGCAGGTATTCACAAGAATGGCATTCTCCAGCCCGGCTTCATCAGCCTGCTGTTTCATCACTTCGGATTCATAGGTGTTCAAGCGACATCCGAAGGTAAGAACCTTGATTGTCATGTAAGGCTACTCCACGCTGCCTGCTGGCAGCTTGCGCCAGGAGAGATCTGCAAGATCAATCTCACCGGCATATTCCAGTTCTGTCCCACCGGACATCATGATGTGCTCATCCGCTTCGCGCCACTCGATCGTGAGGTCGCCGCCGGGCAAATGCACCAGCACGGTGCGGTCGGTCATCTTGTTGCGAATGGCCGCCACCGTGGCAGCACAAGCCGCCGTGCCGCAAGCCTGCGTAAGGCCCACGCCGCGTTCCCAGACCTTGAGGGTCATCTCGCTGTGATTATGCACCTGCGCCAGAGAGATATTGGCCCGCTCCGGAAAGATCATGTGATTTTCCAGCAGCGGCCCGTTCACTTCCAGCCCGTAGCTCTCGACATCATTCTTCACCCAGAAAATGGCATGGGGGTTGCCCACATTGACCACCGAAGGGGAATGAAGAATAGGCGCATCAATCGGTCCGACTTGCAGTTCAATGGCACGGGTATCTTCGAAAGGCTCGGCAAGAGGGATATCCTGCCAGCCGAATTTCGGCACGCCCATATCCACCGTCACCATGCTTTCATCATCACAACGATAACCGATCAGCTTGCCGACTACTGTTTCGATCACCGCCCGATTGGCTCCGCTCTCGGCCATCATCAGACGCCCGACACAGCGGGTCGCGTTGCCACAGGCTTCCACCTCGCCGCCATCGGCATTGTGAATGCGCATGAAGACGTCCCCGCCAGCGGGCGACTTTTCAAGTGTGATGAACTGATCACAGCCCGGTCCGGTCTGATGGTTGGAAAGTGCGCGCACGGCATCGGCCCCAAGCTGGGGCTTGGTCTTTCGGGCATCGATCACGATGAATTCGTTGCCAAGACCATTCATTTTCAAAAATTGCACGTGCGGGGCCATTTCTCAGCCATTCCTGCTTGATCATTTTGCTGATCATTATGATGGGAAGGAGAGCCCGATCCACATCTGGGCTCTCGGTTTTCTCGTTCTATATGGCGAAACTGGGCGCAAATTACCACCCCCGAAACCGGGAGGCACCTCTTCACCTTTACAAGAGTGCTGCTATTACAACAAAAAAGCCGCGAAAGATACCCTCCTTCGCGGCTTCATGTCATCCAATAGCGCCGATTGGTTTATGCGGCAGGTCTCTTACTTGAGACCTGACATCATCACCTTGCTGAGGCGTGTGGCAAAGTCGGCCGGATTGGTCGGATGTTCGCCATCCAGAATGAGCGCCTGATCAAGCAACAGATGCGCCCCGTCTTCCACGCTGGCCTTGTCGCTTGCTGCCTTATACTGGTCCGCCAGCATGCGAATGAGACCATGATCCGGATTAACCTCAAGAATTGGCTTCATTCCGACCTCAGCGCCCTTTTGACTGCGCATCAGTTTTTCCAACTGACGGTCCGGACCATAATCCGGAGCCACGATGCAAACCGGGCTCGTTGCCAGACGGGCAGAAATGCGCACGTCAGACACGGCCTCCCCGAGGGTTTCCTTCACGAAAGTCACCAGCTCGGCCACATCGCCCTGTTCCTTGGCCTTGTCTTCCTCGCTCTTGCCTTTGTCTTCTTCCTTTTCCGGTTTCTCGATCAAATCGAGATCGGCACCGCCCTGGGAAATAGACTTGAAGCTCTTGCCGTCAAAGCCAAGCGCCGTCTGCACCCAGAAAGCATCCACCGCATCAGAGAGCAGCAGAACCTCTACATCGCGCGCCTGATAACCTTCAAGCTGCGGGCTGGCCAGAATGGCTTCCTTGCTGTCGCCGAGCGCATAATAGATCGCGGTCTGGTTTTCCTTCAGATCCTCGACATATTGCGCCAAGGTGCGGTTGTCGCCCTTGGTGGTGTTGAAGCGCACCAGCTTGAACAGCTGATCGCGACGCTCGGGATCTTCATAGAGGCCTTCCTTGATGACCGGGCCGAAGGCTTCCCAGACGGAAGCAAATTTCTCTTCTTCCTTGTTGGCCAGCTTTTCCAGCTCGCTGAGAATGCGGTTGGTCACACCTTTAGAGATAGCATTCAGGATCGGGTTGTCCTGCAGCATTTCGCGGGAAATGTTGAGCGGGATGTCCTCGCTGTCCACGACACCGCGCACAAAGCGCAGATAAGCCGGCAACACATCCGCATCATCGGTGATGAAGACACGGCGCACATAAAGCTTGATGCGGCCCTTGCGGTTTGGATCAAACAGATCAAACGGCTTATGCTCAGGCACGAAAGCCAGCACGTTATATTCCGTCCGCCCTTCAGCGCGATAATGGATCGTCAGGGCCGGATGGTCGAACTGGCCAGCCGTATGCTGATAAAACTCGGTATATTGCTCTTCGGTGATGTCCGACTTCGGCTTGATCCAGAGTGCGGAGCCATCGGTCAGCTCTTCCTCGTCAATCGCCTTGGCTTCTTCATTGTAGCTCATCAGGCGGATAGGTACGGGCACATGAGAGGAATATTCGCGTACGACGCGGCGAATGGTCACCGGATCGGCAAAACTCTTTTCGTCTTCCTTCAGATACAGCGTGATCTTGGTGCCGCGCACCGGCGCGTCTTCATCACTTGCCGGAGCAATCTCGTAAGACCCCATGCCATCGGACGACCAGCACCATGCTTCATCGGCCCCGGCGCGGCGGGAAACGACTTCCACGCTGTCGGCCACCATGAAGGCGGAATAGAAGCCGATACCAAACTGACCAATCAGCGCTGAACCATCTTCGCCATTGGAGCTGCTGGCAAGCTGATCAAGAAAGGCGCGGGTGCCGGAGCGAGCGATCGTGCCAAGATTGTCGATCAGCTCTTCCTTGCTCATGCCAACGCCGTTATCGACGACCTTCAGCGTTCCGGCCTTGCCATCAGAAGACAGCGTGATCTTGAAAGTGGGATCATTGCGCGTCAGATCGGAATTGGTCAAAGCCTCATGGCGCAATTTCTCGCAGGCATCCGCCGCGTTGGAAATCAGCTCACGCAGGAAAATTTCCTTGTTGGAATAAACGGCATGCACCATCAGGTGAAGCAGTCGGGAAACCTCGGCTTCAAACGAATGGGTTTCAGCGCCAGCTGCAGCAGTTTGCGCTTCATCAGTCATGACAAATGTCCTTCCTTATCAGCATCGCCGGAAGCAGCCGCCTTGGCCCAAATCCGGCAACCAGAGTGATCGCCTTTCTGCAAGGATCAACCGCCTCCCCGCCCCGCAAGCACGAGAAGAGCAAAAGGATATCCCGGAAAACTGCAAGAAAGACGGTTTTCAGCACAGGATCTAGCAATGCTGCCGGTGAGTTTCAAGATGGGAAGGGCAAAGCAAAGGCCAAAAAAAACGGGATGCGCAAAGGCATCCCGTGAAGGAGCTGTTGGGATGTTGACCGCTATCGGGAATCCGAAGGACAAATAACCTCTATCGAATGCTTGCCGAGCAGGCCACCCGAGCCATTGAAATCAAAGCTCAAGCAGACCAAGCTTAACAATCAGGTTCATGGACATAAGTCAGAGGGGGCAGAGTCCCATGTCCAATCAATGAACCGTACCACGATGCAACATATCTGATATTGGTCCCCACCTGCGACTTTCCAAGGGCCGAAATAAGGCAATTGTGTGATTTTCCTATGTCGATCAATCAGATAACACCACGATCAGTCATCCGGTCATGCCCCCATCGCCAGGGGACAGGAAACCAGATCCTCCACGAAAGAAAGCGAATGCTTCTCTATCCATATCTTGCTTTGAAACAGAATAATCCTTTCCCCCTTCATGAACTTTGCGACAAGCCCCTTGCTGGTTCGGGTCTCCACTCTTGCCAAGCGGGCGTTTTACAGCAATCATATCTCTTGAGTTTTCGAAGATCGGCGCCACATTAGGTGTCATGCCTTCCATGACCACGAACAAAAGGAGGATCGCTTGCTCGATAATTCTGATGAAAGTGTGACCTCACTGGCAAGTCTGCGTCCGGCAACCACGACAGGCCATTCGAACCAACAGCCAAAGCCACCTCAGCAAATCTGTTTCCATCGCATGGAGCTGACGAATATTCTCAACGTTTACGGACGCATGGTGGCAGCAGGTGAATGGCGCGACTACGCCATTGACACACTGAAAGACCGGGCGGTCTTTTCCATCTTCCGACGATCAAGCGAAATGCCCATCTACCGCATCGAGAAAAATCCCAAGCTCGCCCGCCGTCAGGGCGCCTACAGTCTGATTTCGCAGCAGGGTCAGATTCTCAAACGTGGTCACGAGCTGGATTCAATCTTGAAGCTTCTCAATCAGAAACTGCTCAAGGTCGTGGAAAGCTAGGCATGAAAAACAGATGGCGCCGGCTCCAGAGCGCCCATGCGGCCCAGAAGGCAAACAGCGTAAAGGGCATGAAGAGATAGGAGCCGGGCTTGAAATCCCCAGTCAGTCCGTCTCTAACCAGAATGAAGGTCATGGAATAGAAATAGAGCCCGTTCGCCATCTGCGCACACAGCCAGCCGAACGCATGCTGGCGCATTAGCCCTATCGAGCCGATCAGCAACAAAGGCACCGACCAGACAAGATCGGCCACCCCGATCCCGAACGTCGTCGCCAGCGCTGCCGTTGGTGCAGCATCAAAGACCAAGTCCCAAAAATGGAAGGCCACCAGCCCCCAGAAAAGCAGATGCACCATGGCGGCAACAAAATTGACGCCTGCGATGAATTTGATCACGGCAAATCCTCCCCTATCCAGCAAATATCCTTGCAAACAAAGCCGCACAGCATGACGCGACACCTTACCTATGCCGCGCGAGAGCCAAGCGTCAATGTGACCGATTTTGTCGGGAATGGCCCCAATTGAAAGGCGGGGCGAGACACACCATATCTATTGCATCAAACGAAAAAAGCCGCCCCGAATGGAGCGGCTTTTTCTAATTCAGCAGAGCGCTGTTCTATGCCTACTCGCGGTTGCCAAGCAGCTGCAGAAGCATGATGAACAGGTTGATGAAGTCCAGATACAGACGCAGGGCGCCCATGATGGCTTTCTTGCCAGCGACTTCGGAGCTGTCTCCTTCGAAATACATTTCCTTGATCTGCTGGGTGTCATAGGCGGTCAGGCCGGCAAAGACCAGAACACCAATCACAGACACGGCAAAAGCCAGTGCGCTGGACGCAAGGAAGATGTTGACGATCGAAGCGATCACGATACCGATCAGACCCATGAACAGGAAGCTGCCCCAGCCGGACAGGCTCTTCGGCGTGGTGTAGCCATAGAGGCTAAGACCAGCGAAGGCTGCTGCGGTGATGAAGAAGACCTGCGTAACGGAGGTCGCCGTGTAGACAGCAAAGATCGACGAAAGAGAGATGCCCATCAGCGCTGCGTAAGCCCAGAACATGGTCTGAGCAGCACTCACGCTCATCTTCTGGATACGGAAGCTCAGGAACATCACCATCGCCAGAGGCGCAAACATCACGACCCATTTCAGCGGGCTGCCAAACAGAGTGTAACCAAGCTGGGTCACATACAGGCTACCACGTACCTGGGCTACGGCCTGGGATGGATCCTGAGTAAAGGCAACAGTAAAAAGGCCATAGGCAAATACGCCGGTCACTGCCAGCGCAATGGCCATATAGTTATAGACCTTCAGCATATAGCTGCGCAGGCCTTGATCGATGCGCGCCATTTCGGCAGCACGGCCACTCATATGCTGCGCGCTTTGACGGAAGTCATTCACCATGGTTTCTCCTCACAAAACTCAAAAGCTCGAACGGTTCGACTGACCAATCCGAAGTGTTCATGTCGTTGGTGGTCGCCGGACCTAATTTCAAAACCGACGTGTGTTCCATATATGGGTGGGTTCAGGCACCAGCTCAAGACCTTTTTGCTCAACAAACGGGATTCTATCGTCGAATTCACGCAAATGTCATCACTGAGGGCAAAGTTTGATGCACAATCCTCGCCCGCCCCTTGTAAAAGCTTGAAAAGACTCACCTAAGCCTGATCTCAAACCTTAATTTCGGTTAACCATTGCGCAAAATCTGCGCCGGCTTCCGGTTCAGACTTGACCATGTGCCAATGAGACCAAGCAAAATTGTCATAAGCATGGCAAGCACCACCACGATGGCAGAGACCAATGGCTGCCAGGAGAAGGTCATTTCCATCATCTCGGTCAGCACCAGATAGGCCGCCACGTGACCGATGATCAGGGCAAAGACAGCCGTTATCACACCCAAAAGACAATATTCCAGCGAATAGGCCTGCAAAACCTTGCCGCGGGTCGCCCCCAGCGTCTTGAGGATCACCGCGTCATAGATGCGTTCGCGCTGCCCGGCAGCCAAGGCCCCGGCGAGCACCAGAATGGAGGCAATAATGGCAAGCGAAGAAGCTGCGCGCATGCCCCATGCCAACTGACGCACAAGATCATTGACCGTATCGAGCGCCTCACCAACCCGAATGGTGGTGACAGCAGGAAACGCCTGAACAAGGGCCTTCATGATGGCCGATTCCCGTTGGGCGATCTGCTCGGCACTCTCCTTGCCATCTGGATCAAGGGTCAGGGTGGCAAGATGAGCGTGCGGCGCTCCGGCAAAAGTGTTGGGCGAGAAGACCATGACGAAATTGATCGCCAGCGACTGCCATTCGACCTGCCGCAGATTGTAAATCTTGGCCGAGATGGTGCGCCCAAGCACATTCACTTCCAGAATATCACCGATGGCCAGCCCCATTTCGTCAGCCAACTCGGCATCAAAGGAAACCAACGGCTCGCCGGAATAATCCTGAGGCCACCATTTGCCTTCCACCAGCGTGGAATTTTCAGGCAATCGGTCCGAATAGGTGATGCCGCGATCCCCGCGCAACACCCATTGCGCCCCTTCCGGCGCTTCGAAATCACGTGCAGCAATCCCCTTCAGCGTCACCAGCCGACCGCGCAGCATTGGCACGCGCTGATGCATGCCTTCCGGAGCCATGGCTTCCAGTTCGGCTTCAAACTGATCGACCTCGGAATTCTGTATATTTAGGAAGAAGAAGTTCGGTGCCTTCTGCTGCAAATTGCCTGTCAACTGCTGTTGCAGATTGAGATCGATCAGCACCAGCGTCACCAACAGACTGAGCCCAAGCCCGAGTGACAGCGCCACCGAAGGCGTCAACGCGCCGGGCCTATGCAGATTGGCGATGGCAAGCCGCGGCACCACATGCCGAAAACGCGGCAACCGTGCGGCCACCTTCATAATAACGAAGGCCACGAACCGCAGCAGCATAAAGACAATCACCATGCCCACAAGGAAAGCCGCAGCCACATAGAGCACCTCTGCCGTTGCAAGAACCAGCCCCACCAGCAAGGCCCCGAGCGCCAGAACAATCAACCAATCGCGTTTGCTGGCCCGATATTTGACCGGTGCGATCTGGTCACGAAACAGCGCCGTTGCCGGAATGGAACGAGTACGCAATAGAGGACGCATGGAGAAGAGCAACGCGGCCAGCAGACCGAACAGAGCCGCCTTTCCCAATTGGAGCGGATGAAACAGCGACGAAGACAGCGGCAGATTATCAGGGACCACAGCCTGAAGAATGAAGGGCACGAGTGCGGCGAAAAAGACACCGATCGCGATGCCGATGAAAGCAATAAAAACGATCTGCATCAGATAGATGCCGACAATTAGCCAACTGGGCGCCCCAAGGCACTTATAGCTGGCAATGGTCGTCTGCCGACCAGAGATGAAGGCTTGCACAGCATTGGCGATACCAACTCCGCCAGTAATCAGCGAGGCAAGGCCGACCAGCACCAGAAAGGCCGCAAAGCGATCGATATTGCGCTTTAGCCCCTGCGCGGCATCGGCACGAGAGCGAATGCGCCAACCCGCATCGGGAAATTCTGCCCGTATCTGTTCAATAACGGCCTCGACTTGGGAAAGAGACGGATCACCATCCATCTTCAGCCGCGTGATCCAGCGCACGATGACGCCGGGCTGTAGCAGATCGGTTGCTTGCAGGTCATCAAGCCCCATGATCACCCTTGGCCCGAAGGCGATGCCAGAGGCAAGCGCGTCCGGTTCGTCAGCAATGCTGTCTGCGATGGTGAATTGCTTGACCCCGATAACCAGCGGATCCCCAACCGAAAGCCCGAGTCGATCCAGCAGCAGCGGATCAACAATCAGCGAGCCGGGCGCAAGTGTCTTGCCATTGGTGGTCACCAGATCGCCAACCATGGGGTAATTGCCATCCACGGCCTTGATATCAATCAGCAATTGATCGGACGCATCAGCCGTGCGCGCCATAGCCCTAAGGCTGGCCAACTGTGCTAATTGACCAAATTGTCTCAAATAAGTGCGCTGCTCTTCAGTCGACGGTGTGTGGATGGCCGATAGCGAGATATCCCCGCCCAGAATCTGCCGTCCTTGCTCATTGAGGCCACCGGTTAGCGCCTTGGAGGCCGAGCCGACAGCGCCAATGGCAGCCACGCCAAGAGCAATACAGGCCAGAAAAATATAAAAACCGCGCAATCCGCCACGCATTTCTCTAAGCGCAAAGCGGAAGGCAAGGCGCAAGGATGCCCAAATGCCGCGTGGTGCGGGCAGACCGGGAAACGCATGCGCGCTGCCAGTGTCCTTATTCGAAGTCAGTTGATCCATAGCGCCCTCCTATTGAACCGGATGGGCGTCATCATGAGGTGTTTCCACCAACTGGCCGGATTTGAGCCGCACCACACGCTCGCATCGATCTGCAAGGCGCGGATCATGGGTCACCAGCATCAAGGTCATGCCCCGCTCTTTATGCAGGCGGAACATCAAATCGGAAATCTCCTGCCCCGTGTCTGCGTCAAGGTTCCCCGTCGGCTCATCGGCAATAAGAATGGAGGGACGCGGCGCTAGCGCACGGGCAATGGCCACGCGCTGCTGCTCACCACCGGAAAGCTCTGCCGGATAATGATGCACGCGATGGCCCAACCCCACGGCCTCCAACTCGGCCCTTGCCACATCAAAGGCATCGCGGCGGCCGGCCAGTTCCAGAGGAATGGCGGTATTTTCAAGCGCCGTCATGGTTGGCACCAAGTGGAAGGACTGGAAGATGATGCCAATACGCGTGCCGCGAAACTGCGCCAGCGTATCCTCATTCATTTGTGCCAGATCACTGCCTTCAACCAGCACCTTGCCCTGATCGGCTTGCTCAAGACCTGCCATCACCATCAACAAGGTCGATTTGCCCGAGCCGGACGGGCCAACAAGCCCTACCGAGTGGCCGCTTTCAATATCGAGATCAATCCCGCGCAGAATATCGACCCGTGAATTCCCAGCCCCGAGGCTCAAATAGACGCCATGCAGCGAAATAATCGCTTCTTTTGCAGACTCTCCGTCTGCCGGATTGGCCGTTGTTTTGGAAACTTCTTGAGCAAGGGATGAAGTCACGATGATCCTAACCTATATTGCAAGTAACTCTGAAAGCAGTGTGAAGACAAGACAAAGGAAAATATGATCAATCCTATATGGGGTCGTTATTTCGGAATCAAAGACAGCAAAGCGCATTCTTGGGCGTTTTGCTTATACGCACCAAAGATAAGTCTTATGAAAATGAAGTATGAATATAGCCAACATGGCCATGCAATGGATCACCTGCAATCGCCACACGGCGGTGCGGCAACGGTTCGGATGACCAGTCATCCTGCCCATTTCTTCCTTTCCTTTTTCCTTTTACTGCTTCTTGGCCTCTTCACCATGACCTCTGCAAAAGCCGCCGACACCACCAGACTTCTTGCCTTTGGCGATTCCCTCTCCGCTGGCTATCAGTTGCCCGCCGGAGAGGATTTCCCAACGCAGCTCCAGCAGCATTTAAAGAACCAGGGACTTGATGTGGAGATCGTCAACGCCTCCGTTTCTGGCGACACCACCGCATCGGGCCTCTCCCGTCTTGACTGGTCAACACCGGAGAATATCGATCTTGTATTGTTGGAGCTGGGCGCAAATGATGCCTTGCAAGGGCTCTCGGTAGACAATGCCAAAGCCAATCTGGCGTCAATGATTGAGAAATTCCAGCAAAAGGACATCAAGGTCGCCTTGATGGGCATGCGGGCACCACCCAACATGGGCGCAGACTATACCAGCGCCTTTGATGCCATTTACCCCGCCCTTGCCAAAGAATACCAAATACCGCTATATCCCTTCTTTCTGGAAGATGTGGCGGCTGAGCCAGACCTGAATCTGCAGGATGGCATGCACCCGAACCAGAAGGGCATTCAAGTGATTGTCAAAAACATTGCACCCTTCGTGATTGATTTATTGAACCAACCCAACTGACAGCATGCATCTGGCATGTAGCCATTTTAACACAGCCAGATCCCTTCCCCCTTTGCTGGCGATGAATAAACGGATCCCGATATGGAAATGAGAAAACTGGGTCGCACAGACCTCGAAGTGAGCAGCCTTTGCCTTGGCACCATGACCTGGGGCGAGCAGAACACAAAAGCAGACGGCTATGAACAGATGGACTATGCCATCGATCAGGGCATCAACTTCTTTGATGTTGCCGAGCTTTATCCTGTTCCCAGCAAGGCCGCCACACAAGGACGCACCGAAGAAATCATCGGCGACTGGATGCAAGATCGCGGCAATCGCTCCGACATCATTCTGGCCACAAAGGTCGTGGGCCGCTCCATGAGCACATGGTTCCGCGATGGCGAAATCGAACCACGCCTCACCCGTGCTCAGATCTTTGAAGCTGTCGACAAGAGCCTCAAGCGCCTCAAGACCGACTATATCGACCTGTACCAGATCCACTGGCCAGATCGTAAGGTCTCCCAGTTCGGCGCCAACCCGGTCATCTATTCCCATCCGGAACCGGCCGAAGACGAAACCCCGATCGCCGAAACACTCGCCGCGATGGACGAGTTGGTCAAGGCTGGTAAGGTGCGTCATGTGGGCCTGTCCAACGAAACCGGTTGGGGCACCATGAACTATCTGAATGAAGCGGAAAAAGGCACCGGCCCCCGCGTCGTTTCCATCCAGAATGCCTACAGCCTGCTGAACCGCACCTTCGAGATCAACCTCGCAGAGGTCGCGATGCGCGAACAGGTCGGCCTGCTGGCCTATTCCTCACTGGGTCAGGGCACTCTTACGGGTAAATATCTTGATGGCAAACAGCCTGAAGGTGCACGCATGACCCTGTTCAAGAATTTCGGCGCACGCTATCAGACCCTCGGAGCCGAACCGGCCATTCGTGGCTATCTCAAAGTGGCCGAGGAGTTTGGCGTGGATGTTGCCCAGATGGCTTTGGCCTTTGTCCACACCCGCTCGTTCACCACATCGGTGATCCTTGGCGCGTCTAAACTCGAGCAGCTGAAAACAGACATCGCTTGTCACGATTTCAAGCTGACCGACGAAATGGAAGAAGCCATCAACAAGGTGCATCTGCTGCATTCCAACCCTTGCCCATGATCTGGCAGCGGTAGATTTCAACAGGCCCAAGGCCAAATCGACAAGAATAAAAAAGCCGCCCCGGCCTGCCAAAACTGGCCGGGGAAACCTCCCTTCAAGAGCCCGTGCGTTCCAGACAAAGCGTCAGCGGATAAAGCTTTTAAAGCATCGTCACAATTTTTCAGCTATCCTGTCGTGGCAACAGCCCCGAAGTGATTCGACATTGTCCCATCAATTGCTTTGGCCGAATTCATTTCGACTGTAACACGGATCACGTGATCCTGCCCCCACGTCCAATACGGGAGCGAAATGATGCCACGCTTATTTGCCGGTCTGGAAATCCCCCCCGACATCACGACCATGTTGTCCCTGCAGAAGGGCGGCCTTTATGGTGCGCGCTGGGTGGACGAGTCCAACTATCACATCACGCTGCGCTTCATGGGTGATGTCGATTACACTCTGGCCAATGAAATTGTATTTCAAATGTCCCAGATACAGTGCCCCGAATTTGACCTCTCCTTGCGAGGTTTTGGGTCTTTCGGAGCCAAGAAGCCCCATTCGGTCTTTGCAGCGGTGCAGAATAATGAAGACCTGCTGCTCCTGCATCACGAACTGGAACGGCGCATGCGCAAGCTTGGTCTCAGGTCAGACAAGCATGACTATACGCCCCATGTCACATTGGCCCGCCTGAAAAAATCAGCCGAACCAATTGATGTCGCCAACTATCTCACAATGCGCGGCGGCTTTCGGACAGATCATTTCAGGGTGCCGCGCTTTATACTCTATTCATCGCGCGACAGCACCGGCGGCGGCCCTTATGTGATCGAGGAAACCTTCGATCTTTTATAGATTCTGTGATCAAAGAAAAGGGCCCCATATGGGCCCTTTTTGATGCATGGAATACAGCGCTCTATCGCGCTAGCCGAATTTGACGAAAAGCTTGGCATAGGCAGGCTTCAGCGCTTTTTGCGCAGCTGCAACCTTGACCGGGTCATTGCTCTCCAGCACTTCCATGAAGGCCCGTACAGATCCTGTCAGCCCTTTGAGAAGCTTTTTGAATTCACTATTGGCCAGCAGCTCTGCCGGGGCATGGGCGACCAGATCATCGCTCAGATAACCAAGCACACCGGCTTGTTCCAAAAGCTGCGCCCGTGTCTCATCTGACCAGCTTTGCTCGCTGACTGTCACCACGAGTACGGGTTCCATGGCGGCATGATAGGCATTGACGAAACTGCTGAACACGCGCACGCCGTTTCGATCACGCAAATCATCAAGCTCGTTGCGGATTGCTTCGAGAATTTCATGTGCCTCAAGCGCCTCTCCCTTTGCCGTGGCGTCGACGGCCTTGGCCGCAATGGCGCTTATGGACTGAAGGCTTTCGGACCATTTGGCCTCATCGGCATAGCGAGCCGGAGCAGTGGGGTAGGTTTCAAGGATGGTGCCATTCCACACTGTCTGGAATTGCGCCAAAGCCTTTTTGGTGCCCTCAACATCCTTCTGATTGCTCTTGAAGAGCGCAACACGATAAGGCGCATAGGCCTTTGCAACATCGGAATCGAAATCAGCCAAGACGGCCGAAGACATGCCAACCAGCAGCGCGGTGGCAAGAATGAGTCTGGAAGGGCGAGCCATGATCTTCTCCATAATTAGCCATATTCGAAAATACAGAAGCATAAAGAGATGACATGTACAGCCAGATCCGTCAAACGAAGCAGGTTTTTCAACGAAGTTTTTGTAATAAAATGTCGCTGGCCTGATCGACCAAATGATAGACATCCTCAAAAACATCCGCACCGCCATAATAGGGATCCGGCACTTCGTAAGAGCGTTTCATTTGCTCAAGACCGCAATATTCCAGATAGAGTGCGACTTCTGCGGTGCCATCGCGTGGCTGCATCGCCCGGATATCGCGCAGATTGTCCCGATCCATCGCCAGAATGAGATCAAAGGCATAAAAATCCTCAACAGCGATACGCCGGGCACGCAGATCAGAGATATCGGTTCCATGGACTCTGGCAACGCTGATGGTACGGCCATCCGGCTGATGGCCCACATGCCAGGCACCAAGGCCAGCACTGTCGAGCAAAAACTGATCGCCAAGGCCAGCCTCTTGAATCTTCTGCCTGAAAACCCCTTCTGCCAAAGGGGAGCGGCAAATGTTGCCAAGACAAACAAAAAGAACCGAGGTGGGATGCGCAGGAATCATGAAGTATCTCGCGGTAGATTGATCTGACCGATCTGTTTGCAGACAACCTATTCGCCTAAAGGCGCAGTCGCAACCCCCTTTGCAGGGTTGGCGGGCATCAGGCGGGTTTCTTTGCCCAAGGCCACATGAGCGACATCCTCTTCCAGCGACCCCGGCCACAGCTATGAGATGACACAGACAAGTTGTCGAACCAGATAGCGTCTATGTATTTAGAAAATTTCAGAAAATACTAGATATATTTATAGTAAACAAAAAATTTAGTAAACATAACTTCAACCATGAGAGGAAATGAATTTAAGAATTCTAACTTCATTAACAATTATATTATAAATTTTATAAAAAACCCGAGGGAGGACACATGCCTTACTTCATAAAAAACAAGAACATCGAAAATAATCTGATTACATTCTTGATGGAATCCGTCGAACAGGGAATTTCGGTTACAGACGAAGATCTCAACATAGTTTTTATGAACCGGGCAGCCAGCAAGATGCTGGATATTCCTGTCAGCCTCTTGCAAAAAGACAATTCTCTTTACAATCTTATTCGCTATATGGCTCAACGAGGCGACTATGGCCCGGGCGATGTCGATGAAATCGTCGAGCAGCGCATTGAGCTGCTGCGCAAGGAAACCATTCACGACATCGATCATGAAACACTGGACGGACGCGTCATCTGCCTGCAGGGCAAATTCGCCACCGAAGGCATCTTTGTTTCCATTTTCAGCGATGTCACCGAGCAGCGCGCCTATGAAGCCAAGCTGGAAGCCATCCAGTATGAATTGGAACTCAAGCTGGAAAACAGCCTGCGTGAAGTGCGCTACAACCGGGATCTGTTGCTCAACGCGATCAACGCAATCGATGACGGCATCATCCTCTTTGATGAGGATGATCGACTGGTGCTTGCCAACACCCGGATTCTGGATCTGTATCCAAGCCTGAAACGGCACCTGATCCAGCAGTCTCATATCAAAAAGATCGAAGGCTTCGATCTGCCCGAATCGGATGAAACCAACGAAGAAGAACTGCTCAAGGGGCGACATCGTAACGAAGTCAAACTGCATGACGATCACTGGTACCGGATCGAACAATCGGCGACGGTCAATGGCGGCAAAATCGCCATTTTCTCCGATATCTCCACCTATAAGGACCAGACCAGCAAGCTGCAGCAGCATACCAACAAGCTGGTAAAGCTGCTACAAAAGGAAATCTCGCTTTCCGAGACGCAGCGCGAGTTTGTCTCCATGGCCTCCCATGAATTCAAGACGCCCCTCGCCATCATCGACAGCAACGCCCAACGCATCGAACGCAAGGCAGGCGACATGCCCACCGAGCGCCTGTTGACGCGCATCGATAACATTCGCGATTCCGTGCAAAGGATGCAGTATCTGATCAACCGCTTCATGGATTTCTCAAGCGAAGAAATCGCTGGGCTCAAGATGGCCGCCAAGAAGCAGAATTTTCGCAGTACCGTCGAGCGCCTGTGCGCGACCCATCTGGAAATGGGAGAGACCGCCAATATCCTGTGGGATTTGAAAGATCTGCCCGAATATGCGAGTTTTGATCAGAATCTGCTGGATCAATGCGTCAGCAATATCCTTTCCAATGCGATCAAATATTCCGATCCCGGCACTCCTATCAATGTAATCGGACGTCGTGGAGATCAGCATATCACGATTGATATTTGCGACGAGGGCATTGGCATTCCAGAAGACGAAGTGCCCAAGATCTTCAACAAATATTATCGCGCCTCCAACTCAAGTGGCATTGCCGGAACAGGCATTGGCCTCAATTTCACCCAAATGGCGTTGAAGGAACAAGGCGGTAGAATTGAAGTAAAAAGCAAACTCGGAGAGGGTTCCTGCTTCACAATATTCCTTCCGGCTTCCATCGCGGATGATGCCCATGAACAGGAAGACCCCGATGAGGCCCATTCCGACAAAGATCAGGGCACCCCTGACGAACTGGCATCCTGATTAAAGACATATCGGAGAAAGACCCATGCCGGAAAAAATTCTTTGCATTGAAGACGAAGCCCTGTTGCTGGAAGACATCGTCGAAGAATTGCAGGACGCTGGCTATAGAACGCTGAAGGCCTCCAACGGCAAGGAAGCCATCGAGATTCTGAAAGTGGAAACCGTAGATCTCATTCTGTGCGACATCATGATGCCACTGATCGACGGTCCCACCACGCTGAAGCTCGTTCGAGAGCGTTTACCGCAACACAATGAAGTGCCCTTCATCTTTCTGACGGCAAAGTCGACACGAGAAGACATTCTGGTGGGCAAAAAAATGGGGGTGGATGACTATCTCACCAAACCCATCGATTATGACCTGCTGCTGGCCACGATCAAAGCGCGCCTCGAACAGGTTTATCGCATCAAGGAGACCAACGAGACCAAGCTCAAGCGCATCTACAATGCCTTGCGTGAAAACCGGTCATCCGAACCACTTTCGATCGCTCTGGTGGCAAGCTCGCACAAGTTCGTTTTGCCAATCGAACAGGCCCTTCAGGATTTGGGCTGCCTTGTGGAGTTCGTACATGAAGAGCATTTGTCCGTGCGCAAGGATGCAATCGAAAATAATGATCTGGTTTTTCTGCTCTACAGCAAAATCGTGCATTTCTATCTCAATGATCTCATCAACACCCGCGCCACCCATGGGCGCGGAAAAATGGTGCTGCTTTGCAAGGAAAATGTCGACAGGAACCTGAAAGAAGCGCTGTTGGATCTAGGCATCGGCAAAACCATCGATTACCCCTATCCACCTGTCGCAATCTTCAAAGTTATTCTGGAAGCCACACAAAACAAGGTGTGAAAAGCAACCTCATATTCCCTTAGCCACCAAGGCCGGTGCTCTGGCGTAGCAGATGTGTAGTATTAATTCTGTTGTCCCAAGCATGGCCAAATACGCCCGGTCGACATCGCTCTGCCGGTCAATAACAACTTCCAGCTATTATCAAAATGGTGTAAAACACGCGCGCAAGAGAGTATTTGAAGCCAAAATCCTTTGCCCTGCGCGCCCCTCAAAGCGCTTTGCCTAACGACGTGGCATGACCTGACAAGGTCAAATCCTTGCATGCGAACCATAGACATAAAAGAGAGCCAGCTATGAAAAACAAAGTCCAGCTTATCACCTATGTAGACCGGCTCACCGATGGCACATTTGCTGATCTCAAAACCTTGATCGATGGTCCGCTCAAAGATCTGTTCGGAACGGTTCACGCCTTGCCCTTTTTCAATCCCTATGATGGCGCGGATGCGGGCTTTGACCCCAAAGACCACACCAACGTCGACTCGCGCCTTGGCACGTGGGAAGATGTGCGCAGCCTCAGCAAATCAGTGGATCTGATGGCAGACCTTATCGTCAACCATGTCTCGGCCGATGGCGACGCTTTTCAGGATTTCCTCGCCCAAGGAGACGCCTCCGACTATGCGGACATGTTCCTGACCTATTCATCAGTCTTCCCTGATGGCGCCACCGAAAAGGATCTGACCTCCATCTATCGTCCGCGTCCGGGCCTGCCATTCAACCAGATGACGTTGAAGGACGGAACGAACCGCCTGATCTGGACCACCTTTACGCCCAAGCAGATCGACATCAATGTACGCAGTGAAAAGGGCGAGGCCTATCTCGATAGCATCCTGACGCGCTTTGCCGAAGCCGGTATCAGCTGCATTCGTCTGGACGCCGCTGGCTATGCCATCAAGAAACCAGGCACCAGCTGCTTCATGATTCCGGAAACCTACGATTTCCTCGCAGAGCTGACACAGAAAGCCAAGGCACGCGGCATGGAGGTTCTGGTCGAAATCCATAGTTATTATCAGGATCAGATCGAGATCTCGAAAAAAGTCGACCGTGTGTATGATTTCGCCCTGCCGCCTCTCATCATGCATGCCCTGTTCACCGGCGATGCGGCCCCGCTCTACCGTTGGCTTGACGTCAGCCCGCGCAACGCACTCACCGTGCTCGACACCCATGACGGTATCGGCGTCATCGATGTCGGTGCCCATTCAGACGGCCGTCCGGGCCTGTTGGAACCGGATGCTATCCACAATCTGGTGGAAACAATGCATGAGCGCTCCGACGGCACCTCCCGCAAGGCGACAGGCGCCAAGGCCTCCAACCTCGATCTCTATCAGGTCAACACCACCTATTTCGACGCGATAGGCCGCAGAGAAACCGACTATCTGATCGCCCGTGCCGTGCAGTTTTTTGCGCCGGGCATTCCGCAGATCTATTATGTCGGCCTGCTGGGCGGGGAAAATGATATGGAGCTGCTGGCCAAAACCGATGTCGGGCGCGATATCAACCGTCACTATTATAAGGGCGAAGAAGTTGCTGAGGCGCTCGAGACTCCCATGGTGACCGCCCTTACCAAACTAATTCGCTTCCGAAACGAGCATCCTGCCTTCGATGGCACCTTCTCGATTGTGCAGCCCGCTCGTGCACAGCTTGAAATGACCTGGAAAGCAGAAGGCCAGTGGGCCAAGCTCTCCGTAGACTTCGCCCAAATGGAAGCAACCATTTCTCACACCACGCCGGATGGGACCGAGCGCTTCCCGATCAAACCGTAAAGCCCTGCCAAAGTTGCATGAGCCTGATTGACCTTACAGCTTGCAATTGTTCAAAATTCACGCATTTTTATAACAATGCTTAAAAGTAAGGCAAGGTTGCTCCACAGGGCAACGCAACTTTGGGTAAAATTTAAGCTGGAAACGATTTAAAGAGGTTGGAACACCTCTTTGAAACGGCATAACATGCCAAAAAGACAGAACCTTGCCCAATTTATGACGCTTGGTCCAAAACTTGCTTTTAAATAACTCGTAACAGTTAATTTTTACGTTTCAGGCTCAAAGGACGGTTTTCCGCACGAAGAACAGACTGGGGAACAGCTTATCAAGGCTATAAGCCATACAAACAGCACACTGCGGGAAAGCAAACGACGCGAGCAATTGAAGCGCCAACAAAAAGGTGCATCGCGTGAGTAATTACGATCCCTGCGCATTTTTTTGCGAAATGTCGAGCGCAATGTCAGAGCGCAGTCCGCAATTGCAGGATATCTGGCACAGATTCGACGAAGCAGATTTTGAAAATCTGAAGGCTCGCGCCAAGGACGCTGATCTTGAGCTTTTCAATCTGGGTGTCACTTTCACGGTTTACAGTGACAAGGACGTTATTGACCGCGTTCTGCCTTTCGATATCATTCCGCGGGTCCTGACCGCAACCGAGTGGGACACGATAGATCGCGGTGTCATTCAACGCGTCGCGGCTATCAATGCCTTTCTTCACGACATTTATAATGACCGTCATATCATCAATGACGGAATCGTGCCTGCCGATCTGGTACTGGGCAATTCCAACTATCGCGACGTCATGGTCGGCTTCACACCCGCCTGCAATGTCTACACCCATATTTCGGGCACAGACATCATCCGCGATGACAGTGGCAATTTCCTCGTACTGGAAGACAATGTGCGCTCCCCTTCAGGGGTCTCCTATGTGGTCGAGAACCGACACCTTATGGAGCGTTCCTTCCCCGATCTTCTGGCCGATCTCAAGCTACGCAAGGTATCAGACTATGGCACCAACCTGTTTGCCAAGCTGAGCGAAACCGCGCCGGAAGGATGCCTCGACAAGGATGATCCGCAAGTGGTCGTCATGTCCCCGGGCATGTTCAACTCGGCCTATTTCGAGCATATTTTCCTCGCCCGCGAGATGGGCGTTCCCGTTGTGGAAGGCAATGACCTCTTCTGCGATGACGACAAGGTCTATATGAAAACCATCGGCGGCCCGCGTCGCGTGGATGTCATCTATCGCCGTATTGATGATGAATTTCTAGACCCTGATGCCTTCCGCCCGGACTCCATGCTTGGCGTCAAAGGGCTTGTAAGCGCCATGCTGAAAGGCAATGTGACCATTGCCAACGCATTGGGCACCGGCGTGGCCGATGACAAGGCTGTCTATGCCTATATGCCACGCATCATCAAATATTATCTTGATGAAGAGCCCATTCTGTCCAACGTGGAAACCCACATCTGCCGCGAACAAGACGCATTGCAATATACCCTTGATCATCTGGATGAACTGGTCGTCAAGCCGGTTGGCGAATCCGGTGGCTATGGCATCACCATCGGCCCCAAGGCCAGCAAGGAAGAGCTGGCCACGGCTCGTGAGGCCCTTCTGGCCAAACCGAGCAATTTCATTGCCCAGCCCATGATTTCCCTATCGGTCTGCCCCACGCTGGGCGAAACCGATCTGGTGGCCCGTCATGTGGATTTACGCCCCTTTGCCATAACGGGCAAAGGCACATGGGTTCTGCCCGGAGGTCTCACCCGCGTGGCCCTCAAGGAAGGCTCCCTCATCGTCAACTCATCTCAAGGCGGCGGTACAAAAGACACATGGGTTCTTGCCGAATCCCCATCCAATCCAACTGACGGAGGCAACTCATGAGCCTGCTACTCAGTCGCTATGCCGAAGCCCTGTTCTGGTTTGCCCGCTATATCGAACGCTCGGCCAGTCTGGCGCGTATTCTCAATGTACAGGCCGGCTTCTGGCAAGATCACTCCAGTCAGGAAAACTGGGCATCCATTCTTTCCCTCTATGCTGATAAAGACCGCTTCACCGAAAAGAACGGCCAGATCACTGGTCAAAAGGTGGCCAAATTCTACATTACAGACCGTGACAACCCGGGATCGATCCTCTCATGTCTTTGGGCTGCGCGAGAGAATGCACGCCTGTTGCGCCCGCTGATTTCCGTTTCCATGTGGTCCTATATCAACGTCTCCTACAATCAGATGAAAAGCCTCAGCGACCGGGATTTGGATGCATCGCGCCTGTCGCGCACCTGCGAGTCCATCGCCCGTACCTGTGACGCCATCATGGGGGTGACCGAGGGAACCTACTATCGCGATGCCGGATGGCGCTTCTATCAACTTGGCCTCTGGATCGAACGCGCAGACCAGACCAGCCGCCTGCTTGACGTCAAGGTCGCCCAGGTTGCCAGTTTCAATGGCCTCGATCAGACAGAGACCGTGGCAGACTTGGAATTCTGGAAATTGCTGCTCCATTCCTTTGAAGCCTACCATGCCTTCCAACGCGCAAAGCCAGGCAAGATGGACCCCAAGAAAGTCGCAAACTTCTTGATGTTCAACCAA
This sequence comes from uncultured Cohaesibacter sp., assembly GCF_963682185.1. Lineage (NCBI taxonomy): Bacteria > Pseudomonadati > Pseudomonadota > Alphaproteobacteria > Hyphomicrobiales > Cohaesibacteraceae > Cohaesibacter > uncultured Cohaesibacter sp. Next base: position 2,440,859 of record NZ_OY821667.1, read on the forward strand.
AGCTTTCCCAAGTCGCTGACCCATTGTATCGGCGAAATACAGGATATGCTCAACGACCTCTATTTGGGATGCCATCTGCGCCGCGCGGCCCAATGTCACGAGGAAGTTGAAATGCTGCTCTACGAGCTGGAAGCGGCAGCCAAAGATCCCCATCTGCATCTGAGATTCCATGGCTTCAACGACAAGGTTCAGCATCGGTTGATGGAGATTACCAACCAGTTGGGCAACTCATTCTTCGGACATGCCGATTGGTCAAAAGAGGCTGAGGAATGCGAAAGCCAATCTCAGATTCAGTCCCAAACGATGTCCTGATGCGAACCTGAACCGCAATATTTGAACCCTTTTCATTCGTGATCTTATCCTGATCCGTCCATGGGCATTTGTCCGCAGGGGATCAGAGGCTTGAAACAAAGGCACATTTTCAATGTCCATTCATGCAGCTCTGACACACAAGACAAAATATATTTATGATCGCCCCACGGGCATGGGGCCACAAATCATTCGCCTGCGCCCGGCCCCGCACACGCGCAACCAGATTCTGTCCTATTCGCTGAATATCGAACCGGCCGATCACTGGATCAACTGGCAACAGGATCCATTCGGCAACTATATGGCGCGGATTGTCTTCCCCGAGAAGATCAACGCCTTTTCCGTGACGGTTGATCTGGTGACCGACATGTCGGTGATCAACCCGTTCGATTTCTTCATCGAAGAAAGCGCCGAGCATTATCCTTTCCCCTATGCCGAGGGAGAAAAAAAGGATCTCGCCCCCTATTTGGAACTTGGTGAAAAAACGCCCCTTCTCTCTGCCCTGCTCAAGGAAATCGAGCCGATCCACAAGGGCAAGGAAATCAAGACCATCGACATGCTCGTACAGATCAACCATCTGGTCGAAAGCAAGATCGATTATCTGATCCGCATGGAACCCGGCGTACAGTCGCCCGAAGAGACGCTGACCAAATGCTCCGGCTCCTGCCGCGACAGCTCATGGCTGCTGGTCCATGTCATGCGTCACCTTGGGCTCGCAGCCCGTTTCACCTCCGGCTATCTCATTCAGCTCAAACCCGACGTCAAGCCACTGGAAGGGCCGGAAGGCACCGATCACGATTTCACCGATCTGCACGCTTGGACCGAAGTCTATATCCCCGGAGCGGGCTGGATCGGTCTGGACCCGACATCGGGCCTTCTGACCGGTGAAAGCCATATTCCGCTGGCAGCCACGCCGCATCCCATTTCGGCAGCCCCCATCACCGGGGCGCATGACAAGGCCGAAGTCGAGTTCGAATTTGAAATGGATGTGCAGCGCATCTTCGAGCGCCCCCGCGTTACCAAGCCCTACACCGATGACCAATGGAAGGCCATCAACAAGATGGGCGACATGGTAGACCGGCGCCTTGACGAGGGCGATGTCCGGCTGACCATGGGGGGCGAACCGACCTTTGTCTCCATTGATGATTATGAAGGCGATGAATGGAACACCGGCGCCGTGGGCCCAACCAAGCGCTATTACGCGGAAAATCTCATTCGCCGTCTGCGCGACCGCTTCGCACCGGGTGGCCTTCTGCACTTTGGACAGGGCAAATGGTATCCCGGTGAACAGCTCCCCCGCTGGGCCTTTGCCCTTTATTGGCGCGCCGATGATGAACCACTGTGGGAAGACCCAGCTCTGATCGATCAGGAAACTCCGCAGGAACCGGCGGATGCAAAGATCGCCCAGCGCTTCATCTACAAGCTCGTCGAAAAGCTCAAGATAGACCCCAAATGCGTGCTGCCCGCCTATGAGGATCCGGCGCATTTCTCTTTGGTGGAACAGAAGCTTCCCGTCGATGTCGATCCATCCGAAAACAAGATCGACGATCCGGCGGAGCGCGCCCGCATCATCAAGGTGTTCGAGCAGGGTCTATCCACTCCGGCAGGCTTCGTCCTGCCCGTTCAGGCATGGAACAGCGAGGCCTATGGCCGGTCCTGGATGTCGGAAGTCTGGAAATTCCGCCGCGACAGGCTCTTCCTCATCCCCGGCGACAGCCCGGTCGGTTTCCGTCTGCCACTCGGCTCTCTTACCCATATTCCGGAAACCCAGTTTCCGCATGTGATTCCGATGGACCCCCATGCAGCCCATGCGGCGCTCCCTGCCCGCGAGGCTCTGTTGCGCGACCGGCGCCAGCCCTTCACCCCGCGTGAAAAGCTGAAAAAGACCGATCCGGCCAGATTGCTTGATGCCCCCGAACCACAATGGCACGAGACGGAACACCCGACTTTCATTCCCATGAATGAGGTCTCAGGGCATGTGCGAACCGCGCTGTCGGTTGAACCGCGCGATGGTCATCTCTGCATTTTCATGCCACCGCTGCACAATGCCGAAGACTATGCCGCCATGGTCGCAGCCATTGAGGATGCGGCCAGAGATGTCGGCCAGCCGGTGCATATCGAAGGCTATGAACCACCCTTTGACCCGCGTATCAACGCCATCAAGGTAACGCCGGATCCGGGCGTCATCGAAGTCAATATCCAGCCGGCAGCCAACTGGAAGGAAGCCAGCAAGATCACCCAGATCCTCTATGAGGAGGCACGACTAGCCCGCCTTGGCACCGAGAAATTCATGCTCGACGGACGCCACACGGGCACAGGAGGTGGCAACCATATCGTACTGGGCGGCATCACCCCATCGGACAGCCCCTTCCTGAGGCGCCCCGATCTGGTGGCAAGCCTCGTAACCTATTGGCAGAACCACCCCAGCCTGTCCTATCTCTTCTCGGGCACCTTCATTGGCCCGACGTCGCAGGCGCCCCGCGTGGATGAAGGCCGCCATGACAATCTCTATGAGCTGGAGATTGCCCTCAAGCAGGTTCCGCTGCCCGGTGACGGCTTCATTCCAAACTGGCAGGTGGATCGCCTGTTCCGCAACCTGCTCATCGATGTCACCGGCAACACCCACCGGGCGGAAATCTGCATTGACAAGCTCTTCTCCCCCGATGGTCCAACAGGGCGTCTGGGGCTGGTCGAATTCCGCTCCTTCGAAATGCCGCCCCATGATCGCATGTCTCTGGCCCAGCAACTGCTGCTGCGCGCCATCATCGTGCGCCTTTGGGAAAAGCCCTATCGCAACAAGCTGATCCGCTGGGGCACGCAGCTCCATGACCGCTTCATGCTGCCTCACTATGTGCGTGAAGACTTCAGGGACATCCTGAAGGATCTTTCCCTGCATGGGCTCGAGCTGGATGAAGGCTGGTTTGCCCCCCATTTCGAGTTCCGCTTCCCCCGCTACGGCGAAGTGAATTATGACGGTGTACAGATCGAATTGCGGCAGGCACTCGAGCCCTGGAATGTGCTCGGAGAAGAAGGCGCAGTTGGCGGCACCGCGCGTTACGTCGACAGCTCTCTTGAACGGGTGCAGGTCAAGGTAAGAGGCATCAACCCGGATCGCCATATTCTCTCGGTCAACAAGGTCGCCATTCCGCTGCAGCCAACAGGACGACAAGATGAAGCCGTTGCCGGCATCCGCTATCGCGCCTGGCAGCCCCCCTCCTGTCTGCATCCGATGATCGGCGTCCACACGCCACTGACCTTTGACCTCATGGACAGCTGGAACCGTCGCTCTCTGGGTGGCTGTCGCTATCATGTTGCCCATCCGGGTGGACGTGGCTATGACACCTTCCCGGTCAACGCCTATGAAGCAGAGAGCCGTCGTCTCTCTCGTTTCGAGATGATGGGACATTCGCCGGGCTATGCCGAGCCGATCAAGCTGGAAGAAAGCGCAGAATTCCCCTATACGCTGGATCTGCGCCTCGCATCCATCCGCTAGACGGCGCGAGCATCAGGGAAAACAAAAACATGAGGGCAGGAGCAACCATCTCCCGCCCTTTTCATTATGGTATAAAGATGTGTTGTGCGCGTCATGAAGCTGTGGCCAAATGTCATTCGCATGACAATCGAATCTGTGACTTTGTATTTTTACGGAACAGATGATAAAAGCGTAGCTCCATTTCCATAAAAACACCGTACGGATTTGGAAAGGCATTCCGGTCAATAAGAATAACAAATGGCCCTTTGAGGCACATGTCACGGAGAAAATGAAGTTGGAAAAAACTTCAGACCCCAAAACCAGATTATCTGGCAACACCGCAGAAGATGGCATGCAGCCCCCCGCAGGCGCGCCAGTGCTCTATCAGACTCTGCCCGGCATCCATGATGAAATGATGGATACGGATGGCTCCATCATGCCGCATTGGCAGCAATGGTTTGACGCCTTCTCGCGCTGGTCGCCCACTAATCGAAGCACCCATTGGGAGGAGTTGAATGAGGTCGTCCGGGAAACCGGCATTGCCTACGATCTCTTCGCAGACCCAAATGACGCCAGACAGCCATGGTCGATTGACCTTGCGCCCCTTATTATCGCCCCCGAAGAATGGCAATGGCTCAAAGTCGCGCTCGCCCAACGGGCCCGCCTCTTCAATGCCATGCATAACGATCTTTACGGCCACCGACGCCTTTTGCATGAGGGGTACATTCCGGCTGCGCTGGTGATGAGCGACCCTTCCTATCTGCGCCCGATGCGCGGCAACCAGAGCGCCTATAATGGCGTTCAGTTTTTCGCAGCCGACCTTGCCAAGGCGCCCGATGGCAATTGGCGCGTGCTGGACAACCATGCCGAAACACCGGCAGGTCTGGGCTTTGCTCTTGCCAACCGCATCGCTCTCACCCATTGCGAAGGCAATCTCTTCCGCTCCAGCAAAGCGGTGCGCCTTGCCTCCTATTTCCAGCAATTGCAGTCAACGCTGGTCAAGCGCACCGAGCTTGAAGATCCCTATATAGCCATTCTATCGCCCGGGCCGGAACATCCGGACTATTTCTCCCATGCCTATCTGGCCCGCTATCTGGGCTATCTGCTGGTGGAAGGCGGCGACCTTGTTTATCAGAATAACCGGATCTGCCTTAAAACGCTGGCAGGCCTCAAGCCCATCGACCTGATCGTCCGCTCGATCGAAGGTCTCAATGCCGATCCGCTGGAATTGAACCCCAATGGCATGGATGGCACCACCTCCATGGTGCAGGCCATCCGCGACAAAGGCATCATCATGGCCAACCAGCTAGGCTCCTCCATCGTTGAGAACCGTGCGCTGGCGCCTTACATGCCAGACATCTGCCGTTTCCTGCTTGGTGAAGACCTGATGCTGCGCGAAGCAGAACGCTGGTGGCTGGGTGACCACACAAGCCGCAGCCATGTGCTTGCAAATCTCGATGACATGTTGATCTCAGATGCCCATGAGGGCTCGGGTCGTCCGGGCGAGGCCCGTCCGGCGACCGATCCCGCCAAGCTTTCTGAAGCAGAACGCAAAGATCTCATCGACAAGATCCATTTGTTTGGTAACAGCCTCGTTGCAGAAAAGAAAACCGGCTATGCCACAACGCCCAGCTGGTCTGGCGAAACCCTGGAACCGCGCCCCTTTGCCATCCGTTTCTACGGATCGCGCAAGGAACAGGGCTACGAGATCCTGCCCGGCGGCCTGTCCATGTCGGTTGGTGAACAACATGCTATCGGGCTCCATTCGCCAGAAGGTCTTACCCGCGATGTATGGGTTGTATCCGACGCACAGCCAGAACCTTTTGAAAGCATCTGGGCCAGCATCGCCCGTCAGGGTTCCTATTCGCGCGCGGGCCGCTCTCTGCAGAGCCGCATTGCCGATAATCTCTTCTGGCTCGGGCGCAATGTGGAACGTATCGAATGGCAGTTTCGCCTTTGCCGTCAGGCCCTGTCGCGCCTTAATGAAGATAGCGGCCCGGAAGAAGATCAGCGGACCGTCGTCTCGGCCCTCAACACCCTTATCCTGCGCGCACCGAAAGCACAGGTTTTTGACGCCGGCTTTGGCGGCATGAATGAAATCGAACGACTCGTTCGCACCGTTCTTTATGGCAAGAATCGCGCCTACGGATTTCAGGAAAGCCTGGCCCATATGCATCGGCTGACGGGCCTCACCCGCGACCGCATGTCGTCTGATGCCTGGCGCATTCTGAATGAATTTTTCACGGACCACCGCTGGTTCAAGGAACCCGGCTTCATGCACACTGGGCATGTCATTGATCTGCTCGACAAGGGCCTGATGGTGCTTGCCGCCTTTTCCGGCATGGCAATGGAGAATATGACCCGCAATTATGGCTGGCGGTTCCTTGATATCGGCCGCCGCATTGAACGGGCTGAAAATCTGTCCGGCCTGCTCAACAGGCTCATCTTTGCCCCCGGCATGGTCAACGACGCCCCGCGCCGCCTGATGTTCATTCTGGAAGTGGCGGACAGCTTCATCACCTACCGCTCGCGCTACCGCATTACGCCGACGCTGCCTGCGGTGATTGATCTTTTGCTGCTGGACGAAACCAACCCGCGCTCCATCGCCTTCCAGATCGCGGCGCTGCATGAGCATGTCAATTATTTGCCCAAAGAGCCCGAAAGCGGGCTGCGCAGCGAGGAAAACAGGCTCATTCTTGAACTCCTGACGGATATTCAGCTGTCAGAAGGGCACAAGCTGGCCCAGATTCCGCAATTCGAGCAGGGCAAGGATATTGAGCAGATCATCTCGGAAGAATGCCGCCTTGAGCAGCTTTTGAACAATCAGATTTCAAAGCTGCCACAATTGACTGAGCTTTTGACCCGCCGGTATTTCACTCATACCGAAGAGCAGGCTCAACGGATTTGACCGGACAGGAAGGCATGGAAAAACGATGCGCTACAAGATAACGCACAAGACAGAATATCGCTATTCAGCACCGGTTGCCCAATCCAACCATCTGGTGCATTTGACCCCCTGTGCCGTCGACGGGCAGATCATCGAGCAGCATGACATCGCTATCACGCCGCGGCCGGCCCATCGCCGTGACTTCAATGATTATTTCGGTAATTCCACCATTCATCTGACGCTGGAAGAAGACCACAGCGTCTTGACCATGAATGCCCAGACTGTCGTCACCATAACCCGCGATCACACGCCCCTTCTGGCCAAATCTGTCGCCTCATGGGAGAATGTGCGCGATCTCATGTTCGAAGCGGCCCATGTGGATCAGGCTGAATTCTCCTGCTATTCACCCTTTACCAACCCCAACTCGGAAATCGCCGCCTATGGGGCCGAATCCTTCCCGCCCGGACGTCCACTGCTGGAAGGGGTGATGGAACTGACCAGCCGCATCTTCACCGATTTTGATTATAACAGCACCGTCACCGACATTTTCACGCCGGTCTCGCAAGTCTTCGAGATGAAAAGCGGCGTCTGTCAGGACTTTGCCCATTTGCAACTTGCCTGTCTGAGGGCTCTTGGCCTGCCAGCGCGCTATGTTTCAGGCTATCTGCGCACCTATCCGCCCAAGGGCCAGCCGCGCCTTGTAGGGGCGGATGCGTCCCATGCATGGATTTCTGTCTGGTGTCCGGAAGCTGGATGGGTCGATTTCGACCCCACCAACAACAAGACCATCGCAGATGAGCATGTCACGCTCACCGTGGGCCGCGATTTTGGCGATGTCAGCCCCATTTCCGGCGTCATCCTCGGGGGAGGCAATCATTTTGTGAATGTGTCGGTGGATGTCATGCCGATTGACGAACAGGGCGAGGAAATCGGAGAATCCGTCTCCAACCAGCTTGAGCCGGAAATCGTCACAATCGATAAGGACACACTGCAAGAGCAATCTCAACGCCCCATCCAGATGCATATTCAGGAACAAAGCCAGGAGCAAAGTCAGGCTCAGGCAGCAGATCCCCTGCCAGCGGACAGAACCTACTAGGGGGCAGAACGACGTGTCATAGGCCCGAATTTTTTGCGACTCACGCCGATTCGGCTTTGATATGGCAATGACCTCAGAACAAGCAAGCCCGCCCATCCCTATCAGGGAGCGGGAAAAAGCAACGGATTGCCTGCCTGCTCGCAGGAGCGAAGGCTGGCTTTCAAATTGTTGAAAAGGCGCATAAACAAAAAGGGCTCAGGAAATTTCCTGAACCCTTTTGTATAATGGAGCGGGCGATGGGATTCGAACCCACGACCCCAACCTTGGCAAGGTTGTGCTCTACCCCTGAGCTACGCCCGCGAAACTCTTAAGCTTTTTCAAGCTCTTAGCAACATTCCGTTGCTTGGCTGCGGCGCTCCGTGCCGTCTGTGGGTGCTTATATGTACGACCTGAGGAGCAATTGCAACAGGGAAATTACAAAAAATGATTTTTTCCCACTGGCTGTGCAAGTTTTTCACAAACGGTGAAAAACTTGCTTGTCGCTTCTCCCCTTCTCCCACAGGAGATCCCTTGCAGACCAGTCCCCTTCGCTCTATTAGCTAGATGGGAGAAAGCTGGGCATTACAGAGGGTTATCTCGCCCAGAGGTTCCACGCCATTTTGCCGCCTTCATCTTCCAGCGCCATTTCCAAACCTGATCAATCTTTCCAGAGTATAGTCCAATGACCTCATCAGAAAAATGCAGCCGTCAGGATCTTTTCGATTTTTTCGCCGCACTCGATATAGAAACCACCACTCATGAGCATGAGGCGGTTTTCACCGTGAGCGAAAGCCACAAGATCAAGGAAAATCTGCCCGGCGGTCACAGCAAAAACCTGTTCCTCAAGGACAAGAAGGGCAAGATGATGCTGGTCGTCTGCCTCAACGACACAGAGGTAGACCTCAAGAGCTTTCACAAGAAATATGATTGCGGCCGCGTCAGTTTTGGCAATGCGGACCTGTTGTGGCAACATCTGGGTGTGCGCCCTGGGTCGGTCACACCCTTTGCTCTGATCAACGACAAGGATGCACACGCCGTCAATCTGGTACTTGATGCCAATCTGATGGAACAGGACCTGGTCAATTTCCACCCTTTGGAAAACACAGCCACCACCGCTATCTCGAAACAAGACCTGCTGCGCTTTCTGCAAGGAACAGGCCATACCCCAACCATATTGGCGCTCGAGAAAGAAGACGCCTAGGCAGGACGAGCCGGATCTTTGTGCTTCTGCCCGAAAAGCGGACATGTTAATCGCCTTTCAGGCCAATTGGGCATTGAACAAAATGTGCCACTATCCCATATTGGGGACGACAAATCACAAGGCGTGTAACCCGATTACATAGCGGCTTTGACAAACAGACTTAGACACTGTCCAAGATCCAAAGGCAGGCACAGTCCCTCACGAAAAGGACCGTCCAGATGAGCAACACCACATATGGCTACGGAAGCGGCATGTCCGCCAGCTACACCACATCCCAGAGCTCTAATGCGCAATCTTTCGGCGCAGCTCCGCAGCCAACTCCCGCTCCGAAGCCGGCGCAAGACACTGGCCCGCTTATCAAGGATACCTCGACGCAGGAATTCATGCAGGATGTGATCGAAGCGTCCAATAGCACAACCATCCTCGTCGACTTCTGGGCACCATGGTGCGGCCCCTGCAAACAGCTGGGCCCGGATCTGGAAAAGGCCGTCACCGAGGCCAAGGGCAGGGTCAAACTAGTCAAGCTCAATATCGACGATCACCCCGCGATCCCGCAGCAGATGGGCATCCAGTCGGTTCCCGCCGTGGTCGCCTTCAAGGATGGTCGCCCGGTGGATGGCTTCATGGGCGTGCAGCCACCAAGCCAGATCAAGGCCTTCATCGAGAAGAATGGCAGTGAGCCTCAGGCCGATCCGGTGGAAGAAGCCTGCAATCATGCCAACGAATTGCTCGAAGCGGGCAATCCGGTTGAAGCCGCGCAGATTTTTGGCGCCATCATGCAGCAGGTTCCGGGCCATCTCCCTGCCGTTGTCGGCATGATCAAATGCCTGCTTGCCAATGAAGAAGTTGAAAAGGCCCGCACCCTGTTTGACAGCCTGCCCGAAGAAGCCCTCAAGGAGCAGGATGTATCTGCCGTCAAGGCCAGCCTTGAGCTAGCCGAACAGAGCGCTGATCTGGGCGATCTGGCAGAGTTACAGGCCAAACTGGACGCCAATCCCGAAGACAATCAGGCCCAGTTCGATCTGGCCGTGGCGCTCAATGGCAAGAACAAACGCGAAGAGGCAGTCGACCAGCTGATCGCAATCATCAAACGTGATCGCGAATGGAATGATGACGGAGCCCGCAAACAGCTTCTGCAATTCTTTGAAAGCTGGGGCGTGATGGACCCTGCCAGCGTCTATGGTCGCCGGCAGCTGTCTTCCATTCTTTTCTCATAACTCACAAAAGGCCGCCCCATCGCTTATGCATGCGGCGGCCAGTTTTATTCCATTCTATGCGCATGCGACGCATGCAAATGAAGAAAGCACAGATCGCAGGCTTCAAAGCGAGCGAAAACAAGGAGATCAAATGGCTCAGGCAGGCAATGCATATTATGACAGCCCGAGAGACATTCCCGCTATCATTCCGGTGTTTCCTCTGGAGGAAGCCCTGTTGCTGCCACGCACCCAGATGCCGCTGAATATCTTCGAAGAACGCTATCTGATGATGATAGACTATGCCATGCATAAGGATCGGATCATCGGCATCATCCAGCCGCTCGAGCCAGAAGGCGATCCGGCAGAAAGCGATGCGCCCGAAAAGCTCTACGCCCCCAAGCTTCAGCAAGTCGGCTGTCTGGGGCGCATATCGGCCTATGGCGAAACCGGAGACGGGCGCGTATTGGTCACCTTGTCCGGCATTTGCCGTTTCAAGCTGGTCAAGGAAATGCTCACAGACCTGCCCTTCCGCCTCGCCGAGATCGACTGCGAAGACTATGTGCATGATCTGACCGAAGGCCTTGGCGAAGATCAGGTGAACAGGGAAGGCCTGCTGGAAGCCTTCCGCGCCTTTCTTGAGGCCAATGATATGGAAGCAGACTGGGACAGCATCGGAAAATCTTCCAACGAAGTGCTGGTCAACTCCCTTTCCATGATGAGCCCCTATGGATTGGCAGAAAAGCAGGCGCTCCTGGAAGCGGAAAGTCTGGCTCTGCGTGCCGACACGCTGATTGCCATGACGGAAATGCATCTGGCCAGCGAAAGTGGCGAAGCCCCTCAAACCTTGCAGTGATCTGACCTGCTGCAACAGGCCGGTCAGGACGGATTGGACCCATCATGAGCAAAAGAGAAACTCAAGATCATGGCGTCGGCGAGAAGACCGGCACGGTTGATCGCAAATTGCTCGAAATTCTTGTCTGCCCCCTGACCAAGACAACGCTCACCTATGATGCAGACGCGCAAGAGCTGATCAGTCACGCCGCCAAGCTCGCTTACCCGATAAGGGACGGCGTGCCCATCATGCTGCCCAGCGAAGCACGCCAGTTGGAAGACTGAGTCCTATCGCGGAAGGGCCGAAGGCCTGCGCTCCCGCACAGACTATAGGCCTTCCCCGCGCAGCAACTTGGGCACCTCACCGCGATTGCCCGCCGCTTCCTCGATGAACATGCGTTTGAGGCCCGGCAGACGATCCACCATGCCAAGGCCGAAATCGCGGACATGGCGCAGCACCTCGCTCTTGTTGGAAAAGAGCCGATTGAGCAGATCGCAGGTGACACCCATCTGCGTGACGTCAAACCGGCGCCAGCGTTCATAGCGCTCCAACACATCAAACGCCCCGATATCCTGCCCAAGGCGCGCAGCCTCAACGATCACCTCAGCGAGAGAAGCGACATCCTTGAAACCAAGATTGAGCCCTTGCCCGGCGATCGGATGAATTCCGTGCGCGGCATCGCCCACCAGTGCAACGCGCGAAGCGACATAGGAGCGAGCCAGAACCATCCCGAGAGGGAAGCCCTTGCGCGGCCCTTTTTCCTCAAGCGCTCCCAGCTGTTTGCCAAACCGGCGTTCCAGCTCAAGCCCGAAGGTAAAGTCATCCATGGACAGCAAGCGCTTGGCATCATCGGTGCGCTCATTCCACACCAGAGATGAGCGATTGCCCTTAAGCGGCAAAATAGCAAAAGGACCGGCAGGCAGGAAATGCTCCACCGCACAGCCTTCATGCGGGCGCTCATGCTCAACCGTGGTTACAATCCCGACCTGATCATAATCGAACCGGTTGACATGAATCCCGGCCAAATCGCGCAAACGAGAGCGCACACCATCAGCCGCCACAAGCAGCTTTGCGCCAACAGTTTCGCCAGATTGTAAGAAGAGAGAAACCGCAGAGCCATCAACGATGAAATCCTTGACGCTGTGTCCTTCCAGAACATCAACCCCGGCGGCCTTTGCCGCATCGCCAAGGGCGCCAACCATGGCTCCGTTCGGCACCATATAGGCAAAGGGCTCGCCATCCTTGGCTCCGCCCTCAAAGGTCAGCAACACCGGACGCACGATATCCTTGAGTTTGCTGTCGGTAACCTCCATTTTCCGAATGGGTTCGGCATCTGGCGCGATTGTGTCCCACACGCCGAGGCCTTGCAGCATCCGCGTCGCGGCAGAAGCAACCGCAGAGGCGCGCTCATCCTTGCGCATGCGCTCCATGGCCTGAGGCTCGACAACAAGGACAGACAAGCCGCTTGCCTGTCGCACAGCCAGCGCCAGGGACAGGCCCACATATCCACCTCCGGCAATCACCAGATCATACTGCTCCTTCAGGCAAGACGCATTGTCATTGGCTCCGACCGGTTCTGCTTTTTCGTGCCGTGGTGAATTCATGCTTTAAGTCCCTTCTGCCAGCCTTGAATGTGGCCGCACCATAACGCCGCCCGCATTCCGCTTCCATTATATAGTGAGAAGAAATCAGAAGATCTCGACAAACTAACTAGAGAAAGCGATTTTTTCGTCGCGCCATCTCCTGCTATAAGCGTTAAGATGGCTTATTGATTTATTCTGTGTGGAATCACCAGACACCTTTCCTTGAAGTCCGGATACTTTTCTATGACGTCAGCAATTGATACCCTTCTTTCCATTCTGAACCTTGAAACTCTGGAAACCGACCTATTCAGAGGCATGAGCCCGCAGGATGGATGGCAGAGGGTTTTTGGCGGTCAGGTCATCGGTCAGGCTCTGGTAGCAGCCTCGCAGACTGTGGAGCCCGAACGCAGCGCCCATTCCCTGCATTGCTATTTCATGCGCCCGGGCGACCCCAAGACACCAATCATTTATGAAGTGGACCGACTGCGTGACGGTCGCTCTTTCACCACACGCCGCGTTTTGGCCATCCAACACGGCAAGGCCATTTTCAATATGGCCGCTTCCTTTCACAAAAAGGAAGAGGGCCTGTCTCACCAGATCGAGCTGCCCGACATTCCCGGACCGGAAGATCTGCCCAGCGAAGAAGAAGTCTATGAGAGCTACGTCGCCAAGGCGCCGGACAATATCAAGGCCTATTTCCGTCGCGAGCGCCCTATCGAGCTGCGCCCCATCAACATGGAACATTATGTAACGCGCAAGAAGCTGGAGCCGCAACAATATATCTGGGTGCGCACAACATCGAAGCTCCCCGATGATCCGGCCATCCACAAATGCGCACTGGCCTATGCCTCGGACATGACCCTGCTGGACACGTCCCTTTTTGCGCATGGCCTTTCCGTTTTCAGTAAAACAATCAGCGCCGCCAGTCTGGACCACGCCATGTGGTTCCACGGTGATTTTCGCGCTGACGAATGGCTGCTCTATTGTCAGGACAGTCCATGGGCAGGTGGTGGCCGCGGTTTCAACCGCGGCAGTCTTTACCGGCGAGATGGCACATTGGTTGCATCGGCTGCTCAGGAAGGCCTTATCCGCGAAATTGACCGGTAAATGAAAGATTAACCCTGATAAATGCGGATTATTTAGAACCTACGCACAATCAATGTGCAGTTTAAAACCTTGAAATGACTCATTGCTTTTCACTCATCACAAAACGGCCACAATATATGCTCTAAAAATAGGCATTTTTTATAATTTGCCTAAATATGCTTCACAAACATCCTCTGCACAAATATGAAGCAAAGATCGATTTTATTATCAAAATCGAATTTTGGACAGCATTTCAATAACTTAATAAAAAGTTACAAAACTGGCACGGCTTTTGTAAGAGAGAAGGCACAAAACAAGAAGTTTTGCCCCGGCTGATTGCAATTTGGGGCATGACATTCAAACCCGACAGAGGGACAAAACCCATAAGAGGGACATGAGAGAGTGCCATGAAGTTCATTATTGCCATTATCAAGCCTTTCAAGTTGGAAGCTGTGCGTGAAGCATTGTCTGCCGAAGGTATTGAAGGCCTGACCGTGACTGAAGTTAAGGGCTTTGGTCGTCAACGCGGTCATACGGAAATCTATCGCGGAACCGAATATTCTGTCAGCTTCCTGCCGAAACTGAAAATCGAAGTTGCCGTAACAGCAGACAAGGCTGAAAAGACCATCGAAGCCATTTCGAAGGCAGCAGCAACCGGCCAGATTGGCGATGGCAAGATTTTCGTCACCTCACTCGAGCATGTCATGCGCATCCGTACCGGCGAAACCGACAACGACGCGCTCTAAGCCCAACCCCAATCAAGTAGAAGTGAAAAACAAGGACAATCAAATGTCAAAAGTAACCCTTGCCCTTCTTGTTGGCGCAGCAAGCCTTATGGCTGGCCCAGCCCTCGCACAGGAAGCTGCAGAAGCAGCGGCAGCCGCTCCAGCAGCAACCGGCGAAGCTGCAGCCCATACGCAATATATTCTCAACACCCTGCTCTTCTTGATCGGTGGTTTCCTTGTGATGTGGATGGCAGCAGGCTTCGCAATGCTCGAAGCTGGCCTTGTTCGCTCCAAGAACGTTTCTATGCAGAGTATGAAGAACGTGTCCCTTTATGCCGTAGCCGGCATCATGTACTATCTGATCGGTTACAACCTGATGTATACCGGCGTTGACGGTGGCTACATTGGTTCCTTCTCGCTCTTCTATGCTCTTGACCCGGTTGGCGGCGACGCCCTCGACACCGGCTATTCCACGGCTTCTGACTGGTTCTTCCAGATGGTGTTCGTTGCAACCGCTGCTTCGGTTGTTTCCGGTACCCTGGCTGAGCGCATCAAACTGTGGCCGTTCATGATCTTCACCGTAGTGCTGACCGCATTCATCTACCCAATCGCCGGTTCCTGGCAGTGGGGCGGCGGCTGGCTCTCTGAAATGGGCTTCTCCGATTTCGCCGGTTCCACCCTCGTTCACTCTGTGGGCGGCTGGGCTGCTTTGGCAGGTGTGCTTCTGCTTGGCGCTCGTAAAGGCAAATATGGTGCAGACGGCTCCGTTAACCCGATGCCTGCTTCCAACATTCCGCTGGCTACCCTGGGTACTTTCATCCTGTGGCTCGGCTGGTTCGGCTTTAACGGTGCTTCCCAGCTCGCTATGGGCACCATCGGCGACGTTTCTGACGTTTCCCGCATCTTCGCCAACACCAACATGGCAGCAGCCGGTGGCGTTGTTGCCGCGATGATCCTTCTGCAGATTCTCTACAAGAAGGTCGACGTGACCATGGTTCTCAACGGCGCACTGGCTGGTCTGGTATCCATTACCGCTGAGCCTCTGACCCCAACCATCGGCGAATCCATCATCATCGGCGCAATCGGCGCAGTCCTCGTCATCATCGTTGTTCCACTTCTCGACAAGCTGAAAATCGATGATGTTGTCGGCGCTATCCCTGTTCACCTTGTCTGCGGCATTTGGGGCACCATGGTTGTTCCATTCACCAACGACGGTACCTCCTATGCAACCCAGTTCATCGGCGTTATTTCCTACGGCGTCTTCACCCTGGTTTGCTCCTTCATCGTATGGGGTATCCTGAAGGCAACCATGGGCATCCGTGTTACCGAAGAAGAAGAATATATCGGTCTCGACAAAGCTGAAATCGGCGTCGAAGCTTATCCGGAATTCGGCGTCGGTAGCCAGCGCGTATAATAAAATGGGCTAGGCGGAGTCCTCCTGATCACCTTCTTCGCCTAAAGCGCCCACGGCCTACTTGCACAGGCCCAGAGGGGGAAACCCGTCGGAACACCGGCGGGTTTCTTTTTGTCTATAGCGATGAGACACAAGACCAGTAGAAGGCGCGCGCCCCGGCACAGCAGCCTCCAGCGCAAGGAAGCGCCAGACACACGCGTCACTTTCGCAAGACAGACAATAGAAAATCAGGAAGAGCAAGAGACGCTTTTGCGCCAAGAGAGCACTGTCTAAAAATTAGGCAGTGATTTTTAGCAGCGATCACACGCTAAAGAATCCAGCCAAACAGCACGACACCGCTCACGAGCGAGAAGCCTGCGACAAAGGCCATGAATTTCATCGGATCGAACAGTGTCATAGTCTGCCTCCCTCACTCAATCGGCAACGCTCCTCTTTGGTCCCCATCATTCTGGCTGCAAAATCTGAACATCCCTTCCTATGGAAACGGGTAAGGCCAACGGCAGGAAAAATTCCACAAATTATGGTTTCCAAAGAATGAACAGACCGCCCTTTGCCCCCTTCAGCAGGCACGCAAGGTGCCAGCATCCCCAAGCTTGGGCAAATTGGCCAATTCTGTCAGCTAAACCGAATGTTTGTCTTGCCATCATCGCTGAGACCCCCTAAACCGGCTGTAACACCGTGATCTCAATTGGAGTTGCACCTATGAATATTAGCGAAATCCCTGTTGGCAAAGACGCCCCGGAAGATATCTTCGTTGTCATCGAAGTGCCAAAAGGCTCTTCGGTCAAATATGAAGTAGACAAAGCATCCGGCGCGGTCTTCGTTGATCGTTTCCTCTTCACCCCGATGGCCTATCCTTGCGATTACGGCTTCATTCCGAACACGCTGGCTGACGATGGCGACCCGATCGACGTATTGGTCGTTGGCGACGCACAACTGACCCCGGGCGTTGTCATGCGCGCGCGTCCAATCGGCGTTCTGATCATGGAAGACGATGGCGGCAAGGACGAGAAAGTCGTCGCTGTGCCACATAGCAAGCTGACCAGCCACTATGATCACATCAAGACCTATGAAGACCTGCCGAAGAACCTCGTTGAGCAGATCAAGCATTTCTTCGAGCACTACAAAGATCTTGAGCCAGGCAAATGGGTCAAGATTGAAGACTGGGCTGGTCCGGAAAAAGCCAAGGAAATGATCCAGATTTCCATCGACAACATGAAGAAATAAGTCTTCCCGTCGTTCCAAATCAAGAAAGCGCGGCAACCCTTCGGTTCCGCGCTTTTCTTATGGCCGGATTTTAAAAGAGGCGGACAGTCGTCCTCTCCTCTTCGAACAGATCAATAGAGCCCGGTTCTGAGCAGGTTCCGAACGAAGAAGATCCCGAGCAGCAAAATGACTGGAGAAAGATCCAGCCCACCCATTGCAGGGATAATCGAGCGGATACGTCCAAGAACCGGTTCGGTCAACCGCCAACAAACCTCGTAAATCGAGGAGACAATCTGATTGCGCGGATTGACGATATTGAAGGCGAACAGCCATGAGAAAACCGCCGATGCGATCACAACATAGGTGTAGATCGCCAGAACCTGATCAATCAAAAGAATTAAAGCTGTCATAGTCATCCTCGTGTTCGGAAAAAGAGACCTCGGTCCTTACGACTTCCCGAAATATTTGTGCTCCCGCCACGGGGACAGATCACCCCCGGATATCTGTTGAGACATGTAGCGATCTATAGCCCCCCCTGCAAGGGCCAAATAGAGACGAAACGTCGGTTTTGCCTCATGCTTCCTTATGCCTGAACTGTGTTAAGTTTTGGAAAAAGCGGACCTTTAAAATACAAAAAGCCCCGATACATACGCAAACACAGGTGCATCGGGGCTTGATGAGATGAGGTGCTGGCTACGCGAACACCAAATGCCAGCTTGCACTTAGAAGAGCAAGCGGCGTGCCAAGTTTGAGAAAAATTCCAAAACACACATTTAGTATTCAAGAACAAAAAGACACTACAAGATCTAGATCGCCCTATAATCCGGTCAAGGCTTTGGTAACAACCCGGTCTGCAATTTGCAAAGCCCCCTTTGCAAATTGCATGACTTGCCAGCCTTATCCGCGAGCAGGGCCGGGTCCGATCCACAAATCCAGAAAGTGGTTCAGCCAGCGCTCGACATAGGGATCATAAGCACTGCGTTCTCTGAAATGATCTCCGCGCTTTCGCGCCCCTTCCACAGACAGATGATCAGCGGCAGCCGTCGTCCATTGATGCATCATCTGCAAAGTGACTTCCGGATGAAACTGGATAGCATAAGCATTTTTGCCATAACGCATGGCCTGATTGCTGAAATAGGAGCTACTGGCCAGTCGCTCCGCACCGGAGGGAAGTGAGAAGCCCTCCTTATGCCACTGATAAACTTTCTGCGGCCAGTCAAACAACGCCTGGCCTTCATCGGTTGGTGCAATTTCGTAATAGCCGCGTTCAACGAGCCCGCAAGGGTGCAGCTCAACTTGCCCACCCAGCTGCCGACACATCATTTGTGCGCCAAGACAAATGCCCAGAAACGGCGTCTCGTCACGCAAGGGCACGGAAATCCAGTCAATCTCCTTGGCAACATAATCCTCTTCATCATTTGCGCTCATCGGGCCACCGAAGATCACGGCACCGGCATGCTCGCTCATGCTCTGAGGCAGAGGATCCCCAAAGCGTGGGCGCCGTATATCCAGCGTATATCCTCTTTGCTCCAGAAGATATCCGACCCGACCGGGGGTTGAGGCTTCCTGATGAAGAATGATCAGTATCTTTTGCAAATCAGCGCTCATTCGGCTTCTTTTTCAATCTGGGCCTGTACATGCTGCCGCATCCGGATGCGATCCCGGCGAGAAACGCCCAACAACTCGGAAACACGCCAGACCAGATTGTCCTCGAATTCATGAATTTGCCCATCGGCGAAAACGAGTTGCCACATCATTTCGATGATCTTGATACGCCCGTCCTCATCCAGCTCCCGCTTGAGCACAGAGGTAAATTTATACAGATCAACCGATTCCTCATCGCATTTGCTCGCGAAATCAATCAGTTCAGCCGTTTCCGAATCAGAGAGCGAATAGTGCTCTTTCAGTACCTTGCGGATTTCTTCGGTTTCGTTGTCATCGATCACGCCGTCAATCGACATCAGATGCACGAGCAGTGCGGCAGTTGCCACGCGCAGATCACTATCGGAGAAAACCTGACTGTCTTCCGATGCGCCGGCGAGATCGCGAAACACCTGCATTAAGCTATCAAACATATTCAATTCCAATTTTTGAGTTCACACTACATATAATCACGCAAATATTTCAGTCAATTATATGGACGACTTAAGATAGTTCAAAGAATGATCCATATTTTCGACAGTGCCGAGCGCTTTCCCTTTTTAAACAAAGAGCATATCCTGCGCGAAGATCGCAAGAATCGCACATGATTTATTTTGTATGTGCCATCAATTGCTGGCCAGTTTCTGGAAAACCGGCTTATTAGACGATCACAGATTGGGGAGGATACTATGCATAGTCGTAAATTGGGCAAAGATGGCTTTACCGTCAGCGAAGTGGGCCTTGGCTGTTGGCAGCTTGGCGCAGACTGGGGTGCCGCACTGGCAGAAGAAACAGGCCTTTCCATTCTGGAGACCGCTCTGGAAAAGGGCGTAACCTTTTTTGACACCGCCAATGTCTATGGCGATGGCAAGAGCGAGAGCCTGATCGGCAAATTCCTTGCAAGCAAAGACCGCTCAGACATCCGTGTGGCCACGAAATTTGGTCGCGGCGATGTCTATCCGGATGGCTATAGCGAGCAATCCCTACGGGCGGGCATTGATGCATCACGCAAGCGCCTTGGCATGGATTGCCTCGACCTGGTGCAGCTTCACTGCATTCCCACCGAAGTAATGCGGGAAGGAGCCATTTTCGATTGGCTACGCGCTCTGCAGTCCGAAGGCGTGATCAAGCATTTCGGGGCCAGTGTGGAAACGGTTGAAGAAGGGCTGATGTGCATCGAGCAGGAAGGTCTTCTGAGCCTGCAGGTGATTTACAACATCTTCCGTCAAAAACTCACCGAAGAGCTTCTGCCTCAGGCAAAGGCCAAGGGCGTGGGCATCATCGTCCGTCTGCCACTGGCCAGTGGCATGCTATCTGGCAAATTCTCTGCTGACACGAAATTTGCCGAAAATGATCACCG
Source organism: uncultured Cohaesibacter sp. (assembly GCF_963682185.1). Classification (NCBI taxonomy): domain Bacteria; kingdom Pseudomonadati; phylum Pseudomonadota; class Alphaproteobacteria; order Hyphomicrobiales; family Cohaesibacteraceae; genus Cohaesibacter; species uncultured Cohaesibacter sp. The sequence continues at coordinate 2,460,846 of NZ_OY821667.1, forward strand.
CAATTTCAACCGCGATGGCCAGTGCTTCAACGTGGGCGAAACCTTCGCTGGCCTGCCATATGAAAAAGGGCTTGAGCTGGTGGAAGAGCTTAAAGGCATGCTGCCCGAAGGCATGAGCATGGCTGACATGGCCCAGCGCTGGATTCTGGACCATGATGCTGTCTCCACCATCATTCCCGGAGCCAGCCGCCCGGACCAGATCGGACGCAACGCCGTCATTTCAGATCTGACACCCTTGCCACAGCAACTGCATGACGACCTCATCGCCTTCTACAAGGAAAAAGTCGCCCAGCATGTACGCGGGGCCTACTGATCTTTCAATCATTTGAAGCCAACTCCTTGGCCTCAAAGACCGCGACAAACAAAAACCCCGCCATTTGGCGGGGTTTTCCTTTTGATATCAGGGCTCACAACAGTGACGCTACAAGCACGCAATCATCTTTACATGAAGTCACGCTTGACTGTTTTGCTGAAATTCTTGGAAAAGATCTCCTCTCCCCCTTCATAGCCCTTAACCGAAGCAGACATAATCCATTCGGTCTTTGTGCAGGTCAGCTCCGTGCGCGTATGCGTACGCACATTCCAGCCATCTTCCCGCTCATAGCGCGTGGTGCCTTCACAGACACCTTTCATGGATTGCGGATCATCAGCATTGATAGACCAACATTCTGTGCGAGTTTCCTGATTACGCAACTTGGTGTCAGGATGCTCCTCAAAGCCGGTGTCTTCCTGAATGTGATAATGGGTCATACCCGTCATCAAATCCCGCTCGACGAAGCGCCGCGTGCTGCCAGCTTCCAGAATGGTATAGTTTGGCAGCGGATCGGGATTTTCCGGCTGAGGCATATCAATGCGTTCATGTGCCCCCAGAAGCGGCATGGCAAGGCGAACCGAAGCGGTATCAATCGTGACCCCCGGCGCATCCAGCGACGGCAGGATGAGCGGCCAGCTGGCCGTTGCCAGAGACAGCCGCATGCGATGACCCGGCTTCAAGCGATAACCGCAGGCATCCAGACGCATGGTCACGCAGACCTTCTCATCCTTGGGCATGGCTTTCGGCTCGGCATAGCCGTCGCGATGAGCAAGGTTGAGAACACCGTAAGCCACTCGCGTGGCTGTTCCATCAGGATGCACATCCACAATGCGCGCAACCATATTCTCCCACGCGCCCGAGCAGGAAAGATCCAGCGACAATTCCGGCATGCCCAGATAAACAGCCTCGTCCTGAAGCGGCGCGGTTTCAAAAACCAGAGCACCGGCATCATCAACCCGCTGATCGCCCGCCATTTCCGCGTCCGGCTTCAAGGTGAACCATTCACCGGAATTGACGCCACTGTCGAGCGGTGAGCGCAGGTAAATGTCACCAATACCGGCTCCGCCCTCTCCTTCTGTCAGGCTCTTGTCACCTGCGATCGAGAAGACAGCAACCTCTGGTTTAGACCATGTATCCTTGGCCACCCAGAAGCCCGGATCTTCATCCCGCCATGTCTTCGGACGAGGACCATCCAGAATATAGGCACGAACCTGAGGAATCGATTCGGCTCCGTTCTGTTCATCACGCAGCCAGCGGTTCCACCATGCAATCGCCTCACCGTGGAAGTCAGCCCGTGGCTTGGGCCATGCGAAATGCGGATATTTATGAATCCACGGACCAATCAGCGCCTTGGCCTTTTCCCCTACGCCCTCAACCGCCTTGAGCGGTGTATTGCGATAGCCATCGGCCCAACCGGCAATCACCAGCGCAGGCGTGTCAAAGCCTTCGAAATCTTCGCAAATGGAACCATGTTCCCAATAGGAATCGCGCCGTTGATGCTCGATCCATTCTTCAAGGAAGAAGGGTTCCCCTTCCAGACGCTCCAGCCACATCTCTTTCCACTTGTCGCCGACCAGCGCCTTGTCCGGTGTGCGCGACTGGTAAGTGAGCATGGTCGAAGCCCAGGACAAGTTGGCATAGAGGTGACAGCCATTCTTGTAGTGAATGTCATCATTAAAGCGGTCCACCGTCGAGGCGATGGAAATCACGGCCTTCAGCGCCTCAGGCTTGAGAGCAGCCGTCTGCAGACAGTTGAAGCCGCCCCAGGAAATACCCATCATGCCCACCTTGCCATTGGACCAGGGCTGGCTGGCAATCCATTCGATCACCTCACAGGCGTCGGACAATTCACGCGGGGTATATTCCCCATCGATCACACCCTCGGATTCGCCCGAGCCGCGAATATCAACGCGCACTCCGGCGATGCCAGCTTCGGCAAAGACCGGATACGTGCTCTCGTCACGCGGCGAGGTTCCATCCCGCTTGCGATAAGGCAGGAACTCGAGAACGGCTGGCACAGGGTCCTTCTCAGCCCCTTCCGGCATCCAGATACGCGTGGCAAGACGAGTGCCATCCTTCAGCGTGATCCAAACGTCCTCAGAGACGGAAAAGCTTCGTTTTTCCATAATATTGCTTTCTATTCTATGTATATTGTGTACGAAGCCAAGGTGGGCTTCATACCATCAGTTGCCAGCAGATTCGATTTTGCGCGTGGCAAGAACCTCTTCCAGCCAGCCCAGATGCATTTCCGGAACAGACTTGAGCAACAGATCGGTATAGTCATCAAATGGCGGGCTCAGAACTTCCGATTTGGGTCCGAAACGAACCAATTCGCCTTGATACATCACCGCGACACTATCGGCGATGGCGCGCACGATCGCGATATCGTGGGTGATGAAAATATAGGAAAGCCCTTTTTTCTTCTGCAGATCGAGCAGCAGATGCAGAATCCCGTCCGCTACCAACGGATCGAGAGCTGAGGTCGGTTCATCGCAAATGATGATTTCCGGTTTGGCCGCAAGAGCCCGGGCAATTGCCACCCGCTGCTTTTGGCCACCGGATAGCTCGGCCGGATAGCGGTCAATATAACCCTCACCCATCTCGATCTGATCGAGCAATTCCTGAACACGCCTGTCACGTTCAGCGCCCCTGACCCCCTCATAGAAAGTGAGAGGACGCCCGATGATTTGCCCCACAGTCTGACGGGGATTCATGGCCGTATCGGCCATCTGGTAGATCAATTGCAGGCGACGCAGTTGCTCGCGCGAGCGCTGCTTAAGTGCGGCAGGCAGTGGCTCGCCTTCAATGCGCACCTCTCCCGCCATGGGTGGAAGCAGACCTGTAGCCACGCGGGCCAGCGTGGATTTACCGGAGCCAGATTCCCCAACGATCGCCAGTGTCTGGCCTTTCGGCACATGCAACGACACATCATTGAGCACCTTAACGCCGCCGATATAGGCTGCGTGAATACCGCTCATCTCGAAATATTTTCGCTTCTGATCAGCCGCTTCCTGATGCTTGATGCTGCGCACATTCACCAACGCCCGGGTATAGTCTTCCTCGGGCTGTTCGATGATCTGCTCGGTCGGACCATATTCCACCATGGCACCATCACGCAGCACCATGATGTCATCGGACACCTGCGCTACAACAGCCAGATCGTGGGTGATGTAGAGCGCTGCAGTTTCTGTCTTCTCGATGGCCAGCTTGATCGCCGCCAGCACGTCAATCTGCGTGGTCACATCAAGAGCCGTAGTCGGCTCATCAAACACGATGAGATCAGGCCGGGAACAGAGCGCCATGGCCGTCATGGCCCTTTGCAACTGGCCACCGGACACCTGATGCGGATAGCGTTTGCCGAAGCTTTCCGGCTCAGGCAGCCCCAGAATATCAAACAGATAGGCGGCTCTTTCACGCGCCTCTGCTTTTGTCATCAGCTTGTGGCGAAGGCTGGCTTCAATCACCTGATCCCCGATCCGGTGAGCCGGATTGAAGGAGGCTGCCGCCGACTGCGAGACATAGCAGACCTTGGCTCCACGAATCGCGCGAATTTCCTTGCGATTCATGGCCAGCAGATCTTCTCCATCCAGCAAGGCCTGACCGCCGGTGATCTCAACCCCGCCACGTCCATAGGCAAGCGCGGAAAGGCCGATGGTGGATTTGCCTGCACCGGATTCCCCGATCAGCCCCAGCACCTTGCCCCTTTCGAGGGTGAAATTGATCCCCTCAACAATGGTGATGCGGACAGGATCTTCCCCCGGCGGATAACTGGTCGCCTCGATTTTGAGGTCTTTGACTTCAAGAAGCTCAGGCATCGCCGCGCCCTCCTTTCAGGCTGGAAGTTCGTCTGAGCAGCCAGTCAACGACCAGATTGACGCAAATGGTCAGAATGGCGATGGCCGCACCGGGCACCAAGGCAGCGGAAATACCGAAAATGATACCATCCTTGTTATCCTTGACCATGCCGCCCCAGTCTGCAGTGGGTGGCTGGATGCCAAGCCCAAGGAAGGACAGGGTGGAAACAAACAGGATGGCAAAGGCAAAGCGCAAACCGAATTCGGCCAGCAGTGGCGACAGCGTGTTTGGCAGAATTTCCCGCAGGATCACCCAAGCCGTTCCCTCGCCGCGCAGGCGCGCCGCTTCAACAAAGTCCATGACCGCAACATCCAGTGCCACGGCCCGTCCCAAACGGAACACGCGGGTACTATCCAGAACCGCCATGACGATGATGAGCGTCGGCATATTCTGGGGCAGAGTTGCCAGAACCACGAGCGCAAAAATCAGCGTGGGAATGGACATCATCAGGTCATTGAAGCGCGACAGGCCAAGATCGATCCAGCCTCTGTTGGTCGCCGCGATAAAGCTCATCACGATGCCCAGCGTAAAGGACAACAGCGTCGCACAGAAAGCCACAAACAAAGTCGTCCGCGCGCCAAAAATCATGCGCGAGAGAATATCCCGGCCCAGATTGTCCAGCCCAAAGAAAAATTGATCCGATGCCGGCGCCCATACGTCACCGACAACTTCCGTTTCGCCATAAGGAGCGATCCAAGGTGCAAAAAAGGCGCAGATGAGGGCAACGATAATGCCTGTCATGCCAATCCACACCGAAATGGGTATATCTTTCAGTCTCATCGTGGGTGCCTCAAACGTGGATTGGCGATAATGGCGAGAATATCGGCGGTCATGTTGAGCGCGATATAGATGGTCGCAAAGATCAGGCCGCAGGCCTGCACCACCGGCAGGTCACGCACGGTCACTGCATCCACCATATATTGGCCCATGCCGGGATAAACGAAGACCACTTCAACCACGACCACACCAACGATCAGATAAGCCAGATTGAGCGCCACCACATTGATGATCGGCGCCAGCGCATTGGGCGCTGCATGCTTGATGATGATCCGGAGACCATCGAGCCCCTTGAGCTCGGCCGTTTCCATATAGGCGGACGACATGACCTGAATGATCGCGGCCCGCGTCATGCGCATCATATGGGCCAGCACAACAAGCACCAGCGTGGCAACAGGCAGCGCAATGGCCTCAAGCCGAGTAAGAAAATCCATGCCGTCATAGACGGTCGACGGGAAAATCGCCGTGGGGAAGGTCACCACGAATACCATGATCAGCAGATAGCCGACGAAAAATTCGGGCAGCGACACGGCGGCGAGAGACAAGATATTGATGATCTTGTCGGGTATCCGATTGCGGTAGCGCACCGCCAGCAGTCCCAGCCCAACCGAAAGGGGAACAGCGACCAGTGCAGCAAAGAAAGCAAGAAACAGAGAGTTTCCAAGGCGCTTGCTAATCTGCTCGCTCACAGATTTGCCGCTGGCCCAGGAATTCCCGAAATCGCCGCTCACCGCGTCTCCCAACCAGGAAACATAACGGTTAAGAAGAGGCTGATCGAGACCAAGATCGGATCGAATGTTGGCAACTGCCTCAGGAGTTGCCGATTGTCCCAGATAGGTGGTGGCAAAATCACCTGGCAGAGCTTCAACGCCAATAAAAATCATAACTGTCACAGCCCATAGCAGCACAAAGGACAGCAGCAGACGGCGTAGGATATTCGCGGCCAAAGGAAACTGCCGCGAAAACGCGACAAATGGCCGGAAAAGTGATTGAGGGGTCATAGGAGACCTTCTTTTGTTGATAGCAACAGAAGGACCGTGGTGGTCCACGGCCCCAATTTTCATTCCGACAATCCGGAATCAGGCATCAAGCCAGACACGGCTTGCAATCTGGCCGTTGGAAAGATCGTTGCCGATGTCATGCACGAAGCCCTTCATGGACTTGGCAGATGCATTAAGGAAGTCATTGAAAACAGGAATGATGCTGCCACCTTCATCGCGCACCATGACAGCCATCTGACGATAAAGCGCCTTGCGCTTGTCATTATCCAGTTCGGCACGGGCTTCCAAAAGCAGTTTGTCGAAATCATCCCGTTTGAAGCGGGAATCATTCCAGTCTGCGCTGGAGAGGTAAGAAGTGGCATAACGCAGATCCTGCGTCGGACGACCGCCCCAATAGGTGGCGCTGAACGGCTTCACATTCCAAACGTTGGACCAGTAGCCATCGGCCGGCTCACGCTTGACCTCGATATTGATGCCAGCTTTCTTGGCATGTTCCTGATAGAGCACGGCAGCATCCACAGCGCCCGGGAAGGCGGCATCAGACGTGCGCAGAAGCACAGGACCATCATGGCCAGACTTCTTATAGTGGAAGGCAGCCTTTTCAGGATCATACATGCGCTGTTCGATATCGTCCGGTGCCAACTGATAGGTGCTATTGACCGGATAGTCATTGCCCAGAGAGCCATAGCCACCGACGATGCGGTCTAGAATTTCCTGCCGGTCAATGGCATATTTCATGGCAAGACGCAGGTCGTTATTATCAAATGGAGCCGTGTCACAGAACATCTGGAAGCTGTAATAGCCCTTGGCATGCGTCTGCAGAATATCCACATGCGGCGCGCGCTCGAGAAGCTTGATGGTCTTTGGCTCAACAAAGTTGATGAAATGCACCTGACGGGACGACAGCGCTGCAATACGCGCGGTGTTGTCATTCATCACGATCACTTCGACGCTGTCCACATGGCCGCGGTCGTCGCGCCAGTCATTCTTGTTTTTCTCAAAGGTTGCACGAATGCCCGGCTCATAGCTCTTAAGCGTAAAAGCGCCTGTACCAATCGCCGCATTCGGATCATCATAGCCGCCGTTGGGCTGCACCATCAGGTGATAATCCGTCAGCAGCAATGGCAGGTCGGCATTGCCTTCAGACAAAGTGATCACCAGATCGCCGGCCTTGTCTTCAACCGTCTTGATCGAGCGCAGCAGGCCCAATGCACCGGATTTAGATTTCTCGTCGGTATGGCGCTTGAGCGTTGCAACCAAGTCGGCAACGCTCATTTTAGAGCCATCATGGAAGGCAACATCCTTGCGGATCTTGAAGGTCCAGACAGACGCATCAGCCGATGATTCCCAAGATTCGGCCAACCCGGGCAACGGCGCACCGGTCTCGGGATCGGATTCCACGATCTTGTCGCCCCAAAGATGGTTGCACAGGAAGGAAACCGTTCCCGCAGCGGCAGCAGGATCGAGCACGTCAGTCGCCGCGCCCCCCTTGATGCCCAGCTTGAGGTTGCCCCCTTTTTTCGGCGTTTCTGCAGCCATTGCTGAATTGGGAACAATCAGACCCGAAGCCGTCATGGCGAACCCTGCAGCAGCTGTCGCCCCTAGAAACTGGCGGCGAGAGAGGCCATTTGGCAGAATTGGGTCAATGGAAGGTCTTTTTGTCATAATCATTCACTCTTTTTGCTAACGACGAAACATAATCTTGATCACACCGAAATTCACGCAAAGGCTGCGCGAGAGGTGATAGTAGAAAGCGAAGACGCCTTGGAGGCGTATGGCAAGAGGGGCTCCAAATATTGGGCCAGCCGGATACGCACAATCAATTTGCCAGTAACCTAAAAGTCCCAAAGGCAAGAAACAACTTCGCACTTTTAAGCGTATTTATGCTACTTTAAGCACAATTGAATGACAAACGACAGACTTGGACAGTTTCATACGTGGAAACCACTAACTTCATCGACAATCTTCGCTATGCCTGTAGCCAGAAAAAATCGGTTTCGCAAATTTGTCGAGACATCGGGCTCAATCGACAGCAATTCAATCGATATATCAACGGCACGTCCCGCCCATCTGCCTACAACCTGACCAGAATAGCACGGTATTTCTGCCTGCACCCTTCCGACTTTCATACTGTACCCTCGGTTTTTGCCAGCCGGTTTGACAAGGCACAAAAGGGCTCCATCGGCAAAGACCGCATCAATGAAGGCTTTCCCGGAGACATTCGCGCCCTCAGACATCATCTCGGGTTTTACCAAACCTACCATGTCTCTCTCTCTTGGCCCGGCTCTGTGGTCTGTGCCTGTAGTCATCTGGAAGAACGCGATGGTCTGGTGATCTCAAAATCAATCGAACGCATTCGCAATGTCGAACTGGAGATCAAGCAGTTTACCAAATATAACGGCAAAGCCTCCTATTTGCGTGACCGCATCTTCGTGGTCGAAACCGCCTCTATGGGGGAACCAATCATCACCCAGACAATTCTCCTTCCCTTTCAGGAGCATCAGCAACTCTATCTCAAGGGCCTGTGCACCGGCATTTCATGGCGCAACCAGAATATGCCTTACGCGACACGCATGATCTGGCGCTATCTGGGCACGAACCCGGACAAGCGCGCCATGCTGGAACGATGCGGTATCATCTCGCCACGCTCACGTCATTTGTCGCCAACCGTCAAGAAATTTCTCCTCTCTGGCGATATGGAGCGGGCCATGCTGCAGCTGGCATGAAAAAGGCCCTGAACAATCCTGTCCAGAGCCCTATTTAGCGTGCAATGAAAGAGCGAGGCGACCGGCGCCTCGCGACATGCTTTCTAAGCTTGTAGACTTTTCATATCGATGACGAAACGATAGTGAACATCAGAGCGTTCAAGACGTTCGTAAGCAGTGTTGATGTCCTGAATATTGATCATCTCGACTTCCGGATGGATACCGAAACGGGCACAGAAATCAAGACATTCCTGCGTTTCCTTGATGCCACCGATAATCGAACCGGCCACCCGACGGCGGCCACGGATCATGAAGGGCGTTGTCAGCTCTTCCAGAGGTCCAATCTGGCCAACCAGGCAGAGCGTGCCGTCAATATCGAGCAGAGGCAGATAGGGGTTGATGTCATGCTTGACCGGAACCGTGTCGATGATCAGATCAAAGCCATTGGCATAGGCAGCCATCTGGTCTGCATCCTTGGAAACAAGGAAATTATGCGCCCCGAGAGCTTCGGCATCTTTCTGCTTGTCAGGAGAGCGGGAGATTACGGTGACAATGGCGCCCATCGCATGAGCCAGCTTGATGGCCATGTGACCAAGACCACCCATACCGACAACACCAACGCGCGAGCCCGGCCCGACATTCCATTCACGCAAGGGAGAATAAGTGGTGATACCGGCGCAGAGCAGCGGCGCAGCCTTGCTGATGTCGAGCCCATCGGGTACGGTCAGCACAAATTCTTCGCGCGCGATGAGATTGTTGGAATAGCCGCCTTGTGTAAGGTCACCTGTCTGACGGTCCGGCGCGTTATAGGTGCCGGTCCACCCCTCGCGACAATATTGCTCGTGATCCTTCTTGCACTGATCGCATTCCTGACAGCTATCCACCATGCAGCCGACCGCAACAATATCGCCAACCTTATGCTTGGAAACGCCTGAACCGACTTCCGTGACACGCCCGATAATTTCATGGCCGGGAACGCATGGATAAACGGTCTTGGCCCAATCGTCTTTCACATAATGCAAATCCGAGTGACACACACCACAGTAAAGAATATCCATGGCGACGTCATTGTCTCTGAGGTCCCGTCGCTCGAACGAAAATGGCTCCAATGGGCTTCCGACAGAGTGAGCCGCATAACCGAATGATTTCATTTAACTATCCTTGAAATTTTTAATCCAGAAGAGTCGATTTGAAGTCCCATCCATGGGGGAAGGTCGCGGTTCGCCTCCAGCAACGAAAAACGCAGGCAACAAACAGGCAGAAGTCATGGGACCGGAACCGATAAAGACGATGATGTTTCCTTGGCACTATAGGCAATCATTGCAATCACCCAAGCCGCGGCAACCATTATGAACGTAGCATGCAATCGCGACAGGATCTTGACCCCCAGTTCGCAATAGGAACACTCCGCCGTGAGTTAACCGCTTTTCACGCTCTATTGCAATAAACGAAAAATACTCATGCCATGACCTATTGTTTGTCGACACCGCAGACGCAAAACAAATCTGCCGCCGGAAATTCCGGCGGCAGACACGTTTCCATGGCAATCAACAAGCCCTCTTTACGAACGCACTTCCTGTCGCTGGAAGCTGACATACGCCAGCGTAAACATGAAGAGCATACCGGCAATCAGGCCTGCGATCTGTGGCCAGATAATCTTGATGCTCTGCATGGTCGGCAGGGGCGAGCCAATAAGAGCACCCTGCAATTGCGACATGAAGATCGGCCCCACCGAGCGTGAGGTCGGATCAAGCAGCATGGTGGCCGTCTCCCCATAGAGGATGGCTGGCGAAATGCGGGCCAGAGCCTGCTGGGTGTGGAACTGGGCCAGCATTGTCATCGGATCATAGGGATTGATCGGCGAAATGACGCTTGCGAGCAATGGCGTGATCATCTGCCAGAAGATCGTAAAGATCAGCCACACAGACAGGGCCGCCAATGCGGATGTCGCCGGAGAGCGCGTAAGCGTCGAGAAGGCCAAGGCTAAAGCCAGCCACACCCCGGTATAGAACAGGGTTGCGGCCAGATAGACCAACCCCCGTGCCACATCAGCGCCGGATGGAGGCAAACCGAGAAACAGAATGCCCAGCCCGACCATCAACAGCCACAAGGTGACAAGCGCGATGGCCAGAACCATCAGCCCACCCAGAAACTTGCCGAACAGCACCGCATCGCGATAGATCGGCTGCGCCAGAATGCGGCTCATGGTGCGGCGGCTGAACTCGCCATTGACCGCATCAAACCCCAAGGCGATCGCCAGTAGCGGCAACAGAAAGCCCATGAAGGATGAGAAAGACGGCAACGGCGCCTTGGCCACAGTAAACAGTTTGAGGAACAGGAACGCGTCCTGCGCCGTGGTTGTCTTGATCTGACCGATAGCCGCATAGACGGCACCAATAGCGGTCAGCAGTACCAGCATCATGATCAAATGCATGCGGGCACTGGTCATGTGATCGGCGGCCTCTTTGAGCGCAATCGAGGCAACGCCTGTAAGAGGAGATCCTTTCCTTTTCATTGCTGCATCTCCTTTTGCTCGATATCGAGGAAGAAGCGATTATAGGCTTCACTCAAGCTTGCCCGATGCGCCTGCAAAGACAAAAGGTCGCCCCCATGTTCGGTGATCATCCGGGCCAGCTCCGGCCTGACATCATGCGTCGCAGACACCATCCAGTGTTCCTTGTCACGATGATCGACAGCCCCGACAGCAGGGATGATATCGACACAGGCACTCAGGTCGATCTTCCGGGCGGCCACATCGATCTGGAAGGACCCGCCAGCAACATCATTGGTGAATTTCTCCACCGACCCCATGAAGCCGATCTTCCCCTTGTTGAACAAGGCGACGCGCGTGCAGATGGATTGCACCACATCGAGCATGTGTGAAGAGATGAGCAGGGTCATCCCATCCGCAGCAAAGGCACGGATCAGATCGAGCAATTCATCGGTCGAGCGCGGATCAAGTCCGGACGTAGGCTCATCCAAAACCGCCAGACGGATTTGCCGCATCGCCAGCTCGGCAAGGCCCAGACGCTGACGCATCCCGCGTGAATAGGTGCCGACCCGCTTGTTGGCGACATGATCCAGATGCACCTGCTGTAACGCAGTCATGATGCGATCATCTATCTCACTGGCATCAATGCCACCGAGCCGGGCAGTATAACGCAGATTTTCCAACCCGGTCATGCCATCATAAAAGCCCACAGAATCGGGCAGATAGCCAACCTGCGTCTTCACCGCCAGTGGATCGCGCAAGGGGTCCAGATCCAGCACCCGAACAGAGCCGGCGCTGGGTTCGGTCAGCCCGATCAGCATCAGAATGGTCGTCGTCTTGCCCGCCCCGTTGGGGCCGAGCAAACCGACAATTTCGCCCTCATCCACCGCAAGGTTGACTCCGTCAACGACAGTGGATGCGCCGTAGCGCTTGGTAAGGCCTACGGCTTCAACAACCGGTCTACTCATCTGCGGCCATACCGGAAGATAGCGCCAAGCAGAACGATCACGGCAATGGCGATGATACCGACCCCGATGATGCCCCACATGGTGGAGGTTTCAACGGTCACGCGATAATCGACCTCTTTGGACACCCCGTCAGCCTTGGCGCGGATGTGAACCATATAGTCACCGGCGATTGCCTTATTGGATGGCTCGATCTTGACATTCACATTCTGGGTTTTGCCTTCATCCAGCTTGGCCATTTCCTTGGGATCAAAAGACACTTTCCAGCCGCTTGGCGAGGTAGCGCTCAAAGTAACCTTGTTGGCAGCTGCCGTTCCGTTATTGACCAGCACAAACGGGAAGGTCGTTTCCGAGCCAGCGGTGGCCTGTCCGCTCAACCGGTCGTTTGGACCGCTTAGCAGCAGTTTGGGAGAACCGCTGACCTTGAGGCTGACCTTGGCCTTGGCTGCAGGATCATCCGGCCCGGCAACGGCGGCTACCTCGATCGGATAATCGCCTTCGGCCACGTCATGATTGAGCTTGATGGTCATGGTGACCGATTCAGTCGCACCTGCTTTCACCGGAATGCCGGTAATTTCTTCGTTGCCATAGCCTTTCTTGAAGGTCGTCATGAAACCGGCAGGCGCATCGGCGGACAGGTTGAACAGGGTGTCGTGATTGGAGCCGTTGGTCAGCTTCATCTTATATTGGAAACTGGTATTGACCGTGCCATGCAGCGCGGGCAATTCGGGCACAAGTGTTGTATCCCCAAGCGGAATGTCCGCAATGGCAACGCTCAAAGGCAGCTTGAACTGATCGCCATTGGCGATGGCATCCACCTCGAACTTGTAGGTCTTCTTCTCGGCATCCTTGGCCGGATCAACCTTGAGCGTCAGATTATCAATTTCATTGGGAAGAGGCATCGCAGAGGTAACATCCGTCCCCCCCGCCTTAATGGAATAGGTCCACCCCTCCGGCAGGCCCTTAACAGCCAGTTTGGTGCGCACAGGGTTGTCTAGTGCATTGAGAAGGGATAGCGGAATGGATACCTTTTTGCCCGCAGATACCGCCACGTCAGGGTGATCGGCGGTAAGCCAGAAACCATGGATGGCCGGACCATTGGCCGGTTGGGTGAAGGCTTCGGCCAGGGCATGGGAAGAGAGAAGCGGAGTCATGGCCATAGCGGCCCCGAGCAGCGCGAAACTTGCGCTTTTTGCCAGAGATTTCATCGGAAATCTTCCTTGTAAAAGTCTGTAAAGGTATGGATGAAAATCCGCTCAGCCGGGCATCAATGCCCTGTCTTGCGCATGTGCGATGTCAAGCCCCTCACAAGGGGACAATGCGCCAAGACAACAAACCAAGCGAATGATTGTTCAGGCTTTTACAAGAGTGGGAGGGCCTCGACCGAAAGGTTTGACATTGGACGGACTGCCATCAATGGACAGCTCCAGCCAGATACGCACCAATTTGAGGAAGACGGGATCGGGATGTTTGAGGGTGGCCTTGTCAACGGGGACGAACTGCCCCATCCCGTCCTGAAGGTCTTCACGGACCTCGACATCGGCGACAGGACGCGCATAAAGCTGATCCTGAAAGCTGCTGACCTGTTTCGCGCCCAGCCATTGCAGCTTGCCAAGGCTGGCGGCATCAGACTGGAAGGACGAGGAGAACAGAAGCAGGAAGGCCAGAAAGAGACCAAACAGTCCGCGCAGCCAAACAGCTTTCTGGCTGTCCAGACGATCGGTCCTCATCCCTTTTCCAAACGTCTCGCTCATCCCTATGTCCCCGGCTTTGTGTCCCCGGATCATGGCAGATCAATGCCATCCTCGCGAGAGTCTACCAAGGCCTCGGATATGGCGAAAATTTGTCTATGAACAAGCGCAGAAAATTAAATTTCCGTAGGGTTTGCGGCCTCAAACCTCATATTTGCTTTTATCGCCAATATCGAAATGCAGCGGCATACGCCATTTGGCAATGCTGACGATAAGAAACAGGAGAGCTGAAATCCCCGCCAGAATCTGCGCAATAGGTTCGGCATCTAGCGCCAGAGCAAACCATAGCCCGGCCAGCAGCAGGGGCTGTGCTGGCAACCCAGGAACCTTGAAACAGAAATATTCCTTGAAACAAAGCCCTCCCAGCGTGATGAAGCATCCCCCAAGACCAATCAACGGATAACCCAGCATCGCGCAGAGCAACCCAACCCATGTCGCTCCCTGCAAAGTCAATCGATAGGGCTTCATATAAATATGCAGACTGCTGGCACACATCGCGGCCGCCACAAAGGTCAACTGCTGGGCCGGATAAGCTGTCTGCCAGGGCAAAAGCGCGATGGATGGCGCGGCCAAAACAAAGCCCAGCCGATAAAGAATGACGGAAACATAGTCGAGCCAGTCCATTTCAGATTTGATATGCGGATCTGCCAAAGGGATGTCCTTCTGTGTCGGGTGGGGCGTGCAGGGTCGATCAACGTCATGATAACGCAAGTCGCCAGCTTAACCCAAACGCTTTCCCCCTTGCTCCAACGTCATTTTCTTCGGAACCTTCGTTTTTTGGACAGCAAACAATTTTGTAAAATTAATAAAAAACAACAACATATACCCAATCACCAGCGATTTCACAAAAGTGACATGAAACCGAAAAGAAAGTTTCGCAAAGCCCAACCATAGTGCCGCCAACTCTATTGCACAGCTGTGCAAACCAAATAGGACCTTCCCAATGGGCGCTATTGAAATCACCGGCATTCACAAATCATTCGGCAAAACCGAAGTCTTGCGCGACATATCACTCTCCATCAAATCAGGCGAATTCGTCGCAGTGCTCGGCCCATCCGGCTGCGGCAAGACAACCCTACTGCGTACGCTGGCCGGATTTGAAAAGCTGGACAAGGGAGAAATCCATGTGGACGGCCGTTGCCTTTCCGGACGCGACATCCATCTCTCGCCTGAGGAACGGGGCATCGGCGTGGTTTTCCAGAATTACGCCCTCTGGCCTCATATGAGCGTTGAGCAGAATGTGTCCTACAGCCTCAAGGTCAAGGGCATGTCCCGGACCGAGCGCACCAAACGAACGAAAGATGTGCTCGAACTGGTGGGGCTCGACCGCTTGGCCAATCGTCGACCGGCTGACCTGTCCGGCGGGCAGCGTCAGCGTGTGGCTCTGGCCCGCTGTCTGGCCATGCAGGCCGGAGTGGTGCTGCTTGATGAACCGCTCGCCAACCTTGATGTCCATTTGCGCGCCACGCTGGAGGAGGAATTCTCCCGTTTCCATCAGCGCTCGGGCGCGACCATGTTCTACATCACCCATGACCAGTCCGAAGCGTTGGCGCTGGCCGACCGCGTCGCCGTCATGGACAAGGGCCGCATCGCCCAGTTTGCCACCCCCAGCAAGCTCTATCTTGAGCCAAGCAACGAAATGGTTGCCGGTTTCATTGGCGAAGGCAAATTGATGGATGTTTCCAATCTCACCCCGAGCGATGACGGCATAGCCCATGCCAATCTGTTTGGCAAACCCATCCGGCTGCGCTGTGCCAGTTCGGCCAGCGCCCGCTCTCAGGCCCGCATTTCATTCCATCCGTCCGATCTCTCTCTTTCGACGGCCAAGGAAGAAGGCATTCCGGCCACCGTCAAGCGATTGACCTATCGCGGCGATCATCTGCGTGCCGAGGTCGCCCCCGTCCCGGCGCCCGATGTCTCGCTCACCCTGAATGTTGCACCTCCCTTCTCCATTGAGCAGGGACAACATGTGTCCATCGCCCTTAACGATGGATGGGTCTTACCCGACCCACAATTTGCTTAATCCCCTCTCTCAAACTCACCTAATCATTCAAGGACTTCCCTTATGCGTACCCTTACTCTGGCTGCTCTGGCCCTTATGGCAGCAACCGCAGCGCACGCTGAAACCACCATCACGCTTTACACCAGCCAGGCTCCCGAGCAGGCTCAGGAAACCGTTGATGCCTTTGAAAAAGCCAACCCGGACATCAAGGTCAACTGGACCCGCAACGGCACCTCGGCCCTGATGAATGTGATGCGCGCCGAAATCGAAGCCGGTCAGGTTCAGGCTGACATTCTGCTGGTTGCAGACCCGATCAACCTTGGCCTGCTGAAGGCTCAGGATCAGCTGCTGGCCTATCCCGAAGCCCCTGTCGCTGCCTATGACAAGGCGGCTTACGACAAGGACATGACCTATTTTGGCACCAAGGCCATCACCACCGGTATCGCCTACAACACCAACAGCGCCAAGCCGGTCAAGAAATGGGCTGACCTGCTGACCGAAGAAAACCGTGGTCAGATCGCCGTGCCAAGCCCGCTTTACTCCGGCGCAGCTCTCAACCACCTGCATACCCTGATCAATCAGCCGAATATCGGTTGGAGCTTCTATGAAGGTCTTGCCGGTCTCGACATTGCTCCGGAAGGCGGCAACGGCCCGGCAACCAAAGCTGTTGCGTCCGGCATGGCCAAATATGCCATCATCGTTGATGCCAACGCCCTGCGCGCCAAGGCAAAAGGCTCTCCGGTAGACTATATCGCTCCGGAAGACGGCGTCTCCTTCATCGGCGAACCGGTTGCTATCCTCAAAAACACCAAGCATGTTGCCGAAGCCAAGAAATTCGTCGACTTCCTGCTTTCCAAGGAAGGTCAGGAACTGGTTTCCAAACAGGGCAACCTGCCTTTGCTGTCCGACGTTGCGAGCCCGGAAGGTTTCCCGGCTCTCTCTTCCATGAAACTGCTCGGCTATGATGTCGATGCAGCTGTGAAAGCGAACGAAGAAGTTCGTGCCAAATTCGCAGACATCTTCGGAATGTAAGCGCGTGTCAGACCTCGCAGTAGAACAGGAGCGCCCCGAGCGGGCGTTCCGCCTTTCGCGTCTCAAGCTCAGTGGCGAGATGCGTCTGATCATCTGTCTTGCCCTGTTTGTCGGTCTGCTCTCCATAGCGCCGCTGGGACGACTTGTTTATGCCGCCTTCTTTACCGACGGATCTCTGGATCTGGAGAGAATCACCCACATTCTGGGTGGCCGTCGTGTGTTGCAGGCAACCGGCAACACCATCTGGATTTCCATCACCTCCACGCTTCTGGCCTCTGTTATCGGCACGCTGGCAGCCCTGCTGGTCGGCATGACGGACATGAAGGCCCGCACCGCATGGGTGTTCGGCTTTGTCCTGCCGCTGATGATCCCGCCGCAGGTAACAGCCCTTGCATGGGTGCAATCTTTCTCTCCGGCCAGCCCGTTGCTCGCTCCCCTTGGCCTGACCCTCGAGCCGGGTATGCGCCATCCGCTCTATTCGTCCGGCGGCATCATCTTTCTGCTTGGGCTCTATAACGCGCCGCTGGTCTTTCTTTCTGTGCGCGCAAGCCTCAGACGCGTGCCAGCCAATCTGCTCGAGGCGGCCCAAAGCGCTGGCGCAAAGCCCCTGCCCGTGGTTCTGGACATTATCCTGCCACTCGTGCGCAGCGGCATCTTCGCCGGAGCCGCACTGGCCTTTGTCTCCTCCATTGGCAATTTCGGCATTCAGGCCATGCTGGGCATTCCGGCCCGCGTGCCGACCCTTATCACCATGATCTACCGCCGCCTGAACAGCTATGGCCCCTCTGCCCTCAATGACATGGCGCTGCTGGCCCTGTTGCTCGCCGTGCTCACCATCATCGGGATGACCATCACCGGGTGGCTGGGTCGACAGGGCGACCAGCGGGTTGATGGCGCCAGCATCACATTGCGCCTTTCCCTTGGCCGCTGGCATTGGCCCGTCGCCACTCTGGCATGGGGCTATCTGGCAGCCGTGTTGGTGCTGCCTCTCTCCTCTCTTGCCGGTTCGGCACTGGTGCGCGGCTATGGCCAGCCCCTCACGCTGGACACCCTGACCTTCGAGAATTTCAACAATGCACTGTTTCGCCATGAAGGCATTCGCGAGGCCTTTGCCACGAGCTTCATGCTCACCGGACTGACAGTGTTCATCCTCATCCCCGGTTCCATCGCCCTTGGTTATTTTCTCGTCTGGCGCACGGGGTTCTTGTCCAAACTTCTGCATCTGGCTTCCGAATTGGCCTATGCCCTGCCCGGCATCATCATCGGCGTGGCCATGATCCTGTTTTTCCTGCGCCCTTTGCCCCTCGTCAATGTCAGCATCTATGGCACCATTTGGGTCATCTTCGCCGCCTATCTGTCCAACTATCTCGCCCTGGCTCTGCGACCCATTTTGGGCGGCTTTGCGCAGGTGGATCGCTCGCTCAACGAAGCAGCCCAGATTGCGGGTGCGGGTATCCTTTCACGCCTTCGGGATATCGTCCTGCCGGTGCTTGCGCCTTCTGCAGCCGCCGCAGCAATCCTTGTCTTCATGACGGCGATCAATGAAATCCAGACCTCTGTGCTGCTGGTCTCTTCCCGCGCACAAACCATTGGGCCGATGATCATTTTCCTCGAAGAAGCTGGCTCCTCCACCCTGGCCGCCGCAGTGGGCTGCCTGATGGTGCTGCTCATCCTGTCCCTCATGCTGGTTTCACTGTGCTTTAGCAAATTCCTGCCCAAGGGGGTGCTGCCATGGCGCGACTGATCGCTATCAGCGGCCTCAACCGCAAAAGTGCCGCCCTGTTTCTTGTCGAAATCGGCGGGCGTCGTATCCTGTTCGATTTTGGCGATGGCCTCGAACCGGGGGAGCATCCCGACATTGCCAGCATCGGCAAGGTGGATGCCCTTTGTCTCAGCCACGCCCATGAAGACCATATCGGTTCCCTTTTGCGCCTTGATGAAGTGGGAATGCCCCCGGTTTATGCCACCAAACGCTGCTTTGATGATATTCCCTCAGGCATGGCGCCCGCTGACCGCCGCGAAATTCCTCAAAAGGGTCAGTTCGATCTGCTGGGCATATCCATGACGGTTGGCCAAAGTGGCCACGCGCCAGGCGGCGTCTGGTTTCACCTGCCAACAGATCTGGGCGGCTTCATCTATTCAGGTGACGTCTCGGCCGAATCCGACAGCATGCCCATGGACCCGATGCCACCGGCAGCAACCCTGCTGATTGATGCCTCCTATGGGGATCGGGACAGTCTGCTCACAGAGCAAAAACAGCAAATAATCGTCGAGGCAAAAGGCGGAGCCGTGGTCTGTTGCCCTCCTGCCGGACGGGGCGCAGACATGGTCCATGCCCTCAGGCAAGCGGGCTATGAAGTCAAGGCCGAGGCCATCATCGCCAAAGAATACCAGATCGCCATGGGACATGCGGTACCGGTGGTGAATGCAGAGACAGCCAGCCCCGAGGATGTTATTGTCACAACCGGCTCGAATGGCGAGGAAGGCCTGTCGGCTGACCTGCTCAAGCGAGAGGGATTTCGCTTTCTCTTCTCCAGCCATGTCCCCAAAGGCAGCCCCGCCTTCCCGCTGATCGCGGAGAAGCGGGCGCAATGGTTGCCATGGAATGTTCATCCGCGCCTCAGGGATATACTCATCTGGGCCGACCAATGCCGGGCAGACCGGGTCATACCGGCCTTTCTTGATATTACGACCGCTCCGAAGCTGGTATCCGGCCTCGGTCCCCGCCTTGCCCTCAAGCGGGAAATGGAGATTTGAGACTTTGAAGCACAAGACATCCCGCCATGGCTTGCCAACCGACGTCGACGCCGCCGAAGCCATGGAAGACGCGCAACCCCTGCTGATCCCGATCATCGAGAATTTCGGCCCCCATCGTAAAGTGCTTTACCTTGGCAATTTGCCCGCAGCAGAGGATGCCCACGCCTTGCAGCGCGCCAATATCACAGAATGCCTCAACGTTTCGATCAATATTTTCCCGCAGGATTTGACCCTTGACGACGGAACCGAAATCCGCCGCTATCAGATCGGTATGATCGATGGGCCAGGCAACAGCCCCCATCTGCTGGCAGCATCGGTGATGACACTTCAAGGCCTGATGCATGGCTATATCGAAGGCAAGCCCCATTACCCTCAGCATCACTGCGGCAATATTCTCATTCATTGCCGGGGCGGCCGCTCTCGCTCCGTCACGGTTCTGGCGCTTTGGATGGCCGCTTTCTGCCCTGATCAATTCGCCTCCTTCAAAGACGCTCTGGATCATATCCGGACCATTCGCGCCCTTCCGCAAAGCTACCCCTTGCCCGGCATGATGGCGCTGGCCGATGACGTCCTGTCCAACGGACTGTTACCAAACATGAGCAGGTAGGCCCATGAACGATAAATTCGTGTCGGCTTCCGATGTCGCCAAACGGGCGGGCGTATCCCGCTCGGCAGTTTCGCGCACCTTCACCACAGGGGCCAGCGTCTCGGAAAAGACACGGCGCAAGGTGATGACTGCCGCAGAAGAGCTGGGCTACAAGGTCAATCTGTTGGCCCGCACGCTACATATGAGCCGTTCCGATCTGGTGGGCGTTGTGGGCAAAAACCTCTCCAGCCCCTATATTTCCGCTCAGATCGATGCCTTGAGCGCCGCTTTGAGTAAGCATGACCTGCAGTGCATTCTGGTCAATTTGGCGCAGGTGGATGGCGACATCACCAAATCCGTCGAACGCCTGCTGGAATATCGAGTGCGCACCGTCGTGCTTCTTTCTGGCGCAGCGCCCGATGAAGTGGTTCGCATCTGTGCGGCCAATGGAACCCGGTTGGTCCTGATCAACCGCACCATGCCGGCCGCAGTAGCCCATGCAGATATGATCGAAGCGGATTCGGCAACGGGCGGACGATTGGCAGCCCGCAGGCTCATACAGGCAGGATGCCAAAATGTGGCCGTGCTGGTGTCCGCCTCACGCACCCATGCCAAACGGGCGCGCGCCGAAGCCTTCATTGCCGAAATGGATCTCAACGGCGTCGCAGTCACACAATGGCGCGAAGGCCCCCATTGTTATGAAACCGGAGCAGACGCAGCCCGGACCCTTCTTGCCCACCCCGGCATAGACGGCATCTTTGCCGTGAGCGACGAGCTGGCGCTGGGCGCCCTTAACACCGCCAGACATGAGCTGGGATTTTCGGTGCCTGAAGATCTATCCATCATCGGCTTTGATGATGCGCCCATTTCCGGCTGGTCCTCTCACGATTTGACCACGGTGCGGCAATCCCTGTCAGCTCTGACTGAAGCAACGCTGCAAGCTGTGATGGGGCCCGCCAATGGACCAAGCTCCCGCAGAAGCATCCCGGTAAAGCTCGTCGAACGCGGGTCGGTTCGTTAGTACACGCTTTGATTTCCTAATAAAGGTCTCCTTGACGCTGCCGTCCTTACCACGAGCCATTGATATAGCGAATTGAGCTGGCTTGGACCTCAAATTACGAGGGACCTTAATTCTGTCACCATCACACGCCGCGAAAAAAATCCGCCGCCAGATTTCTCCAGCGACGGTTTTCAACTTCAAGACAGAATTTGTCCTTACCCTCAGAAATAGACGATATAGGCGTAAATCGCTGAAATAATGGTCGTAACCATCATCAGCGGGAAAGACAGCTTGAGGAACTGCATGAAAGAAATGCGCTGTCCAGCTCGTTCTGAGAAGCTGGCAACCATAACGTTTGCACTGGCGCCAATCAAAGTGCCGTTGCCCCCAAGGCATGCACCCAGCGACAAGCACCACCACAGAGGCTCGATGGCCTGAGGCCCGCCCAGATCTGTCTGCATTGCTTTAAGCAATGGGATCATCGTTGCCACGAATGGAATATTATCGACAATAGAAGACAAAATCGCAGAGGCAAACAGAACAATCATCCCCGCAAATTCCACATTTGTACCTGTGATGCCTAGAAGCTTGGCTGCAATGATTTTCAACAGTCCCGTATGCTCTACGCCAGCAACCAGTACGAACAAGCCCAGGAAGAAAAAGATCGTCTCCCATTCAACCTGATTGAAGGCCGAGTGCACAGCATGGGATTGCTCTTCTGGTTTGCCACCAAAGGTATGCAGCAATAGAAGAAAGGCAGCACCGGTGAGGGCAATTGTACCTGGTTCCCAGCCCTGTCCATGTCCATAAATAAATCCGAACAGAACCAGGGCAAGCGTAATCAACGATTTGGTCAGAAGAACCTTGTCTTCAATCGCCTCGAACGCATTATACTGCATCATCGCCTGTTTATCTTCCTCAGCCGCATGCATCTTGCGACCCCAGATAAAATCAAAGAATATGAGGCAGACAATAAGGACAATGATTGCAATCGGGCTGACCCATTCTACAAAATCCATAAAGCTGAGGCCAACGGCCGACCCGATCAGAATGTTCGGCGGGTCACCAATCAACGTGGCAGTACCACCGATGTTGGAAGCAAAAATTTGCGAAAATAGAAAGGGATAAGCCTTGAGCTTTAGCTGGTCAGTCAGCAGCAATGTTACGGGAACAACAAGAAGAACCGTAGTCACATTGTCAAGCAAGGCTGAAAATACAGCAGTTACCACCGCGAGCGCGATGAGCAAATGTCTTGGATTTGCCTTGACTAACTTAGCTGTATAGATGGCAACAAACTGAAAAACCCCCGACTCTTTGGTTATGGCGACAATGACCATCATACCTGTGAGCAGAAAGATTGTATTGAAGTCAATTCCGTGAATAACAAGCTCAAAATTCAAGACACCAAGCAAAACCAGCAAACCTGCACCCAATAGGGAGACAATTGCCCGGTTTATTTTTTCAGTGATGATGAAGAAGTAAGCTGCAATCAGAATGACAGTCGCCACAATCATGGGCGACCATCCAAAAATAGCGCTTGAGGCTATTTCACTGGCATTTTCCATTGATCAACTATCGCTTTATTTTGACGCTGGATAGGTAAACAGTCGCCTGTGCCCATCCAATCGAGATTATTGAATGTGCTAAGCTGTCGATCAGGAAGAACTGGATACGATAAGTTCCACTTCTGAAATGGCGGACTGTTCCGTCAAAAGGCCTAGAAACTTATTTGTTCCATTCTCGACGACCGGCAAGGGGCTGCCGTGTTTGGTCAGCTTAAGAATACCTTCCCAAACCGACAGGTCTGGACTGATGGTAAACGGATCCTGTTCCATGGCAGACTCGACCGTTTTGGACTTTATTTGATTAATCCGCTTTGCGATGTCAGGTTTGGCACCTCGCGCAAAATCCAAATGTTCAAGGCCGTTGGTCATAGTAACAGAAACGGGTAGCACTTGTTTCATAATGGACATGAAACCAAACATGCCCAAAAGAATGTCATTGCTAGAAATCACGGGAGCAGTTCTGATTTTTTCATGTTCGAGAATATGCAAGGCATCTTCGACAATCATATCAGGAGTTAGACTGATCACCTTTTTTATCATTGCGTCTTCACAAGGCACTGTAACCTCCTAATCTTGTGATGGCATATGAGCCACAGTCCCTGTTGCCGCAATTAAACCTCAATTGTGGCATGCTAAAGTTGAATTGCAGCATTTTGACGCAGTATGAACAGAAAATTCAAATTTTTGTGATCAATCTCGTATTTCAACACAAAACCCCCCGTAGTTTTAAGGGCTACGGGGGGTTTTTTTGAGTTTGTTATTAGCAGGCCCGGCAGCGACCTACTCTCCCACGTCTTAAGACGGAGTACCATTGGCGCAGAGGATATTAACGGCCGAGTTCGGGATGGGATCGGGTTTGGTGTCCTCGCCATAACCACCGGGCCGGCGAATAACAAACGGAGAAGCTGGTTGAGCTACCGGCGTTTTTGCTAGAGCAAAAAGCGCCTAACGCTTAGTTTCGGTGGGTTGCATTAGAGCAACCCGCCTTGAATGAATATAGACAAATGAGAGTAATCAAGCCTATCGAGCTATTAGTATCAGTAAGCTTCGCACGTTACCGCGCTTCCACACCTGACCTATCAACGTGGTGGTCTTCCACGGCTCTCAGGGAGAACTCGTCTCAAGGTGGGCTTCCCGCTTAGATGCTTTCAGCGGTTATCCCTTCCGCACATAGCTACCCTGCAATGCGGCTGGCGCCACAACAGGTCCACCAGAGGTGCGTCCAACCCGGTCCTCTCGTACTAGGGTCAGCTCCTTTCAATTCTCCTGCGCCCACGGCAGATAGGGACCGAACTGTCTCACGACGTTCTGAACCCAGCTCACGTACCGCTTTAATTGGCGAACAGCCAAACCCTTGGGACCTGCTCCAGCCCCAGGATGCGATGAGCCGACATCGAGGTGCCAAACAATGCCGTCGATATGGACTCTTGGGCATCATCAGCCTGTTATCCCCGGAGTACCTTTTATCCGTTGAGCGATGGCCCTTCCACACGGGACCACCGGATCACTATGACCGACTTTCGTCTCTGCTCGACTTGTCAGTCTCGCAGTCAGGCTGGCTTATGCCATTGCACTCAACGACCGATTTCCGACCGGTCTGAGCCAACCATCGCGCGCCTCCGTTACTCTTTGGGAGGCGACCGCCCCAGTCAAACTACCCACCATGCGCTGTCCCGGATCCGGATAACGGACCGCGGTTAGACAGCCATGACAACAGGGGTGGTATTTCAAGGATGGCTCCATCTGAGCTGGCGCCCAAACTTCAAAGCCTACCACCTATCCTACACATGCCAACACAACTGTCAGCGCAAAGCTATAGTAAAGGTTCACGGGGTCTTTCCGTCTGACCGCAGGAACCCCGCATCTTCACGGGGAATTCAATTTCACTGAGTCTATGCTGGAGACAGCGGGGAAGTCGTTACGCCATTCGTGCAGGTCGGAACTTACCCGACAAGGAATTTCGCTACCTTAGGACCGTTATAGTTACGGCCGCCGTTTACCGGGGCTTCAATTCGATGCTCTCACATCTCCTCTTAACCTTCCGGCACCGGGCAGGCGTCAGACCCTATACGTCGCCTTGCGGCTTCGCAGAGCCCTGTGTTTTTGATAAACAGTCGCAACCCCCTGGTCTGTGCCACCCGCTAAAAGTTGCCTTCTAACGGGTCTCCCTTCTCGCGAACTTACGGGAGCAATTTGCCGAGTTCCTTCAGCATAGTTCTCTCAAGCGCCTTGGTATACTCTACCTGTCCACCTGTGTCGGTTTAGGGTACGGTCTAATGTGGGTGCTATTTCCTGGAACTCCTACGCTGCATCATCAATCCAATAAGACAATACAACTACCGGAATTCGTCACATCCCACTGGTTGAGGAATATTAACCTCATTCCCATCGACTACGCATTTCTGCCTCGCCTTAGGGGCCGACTAACCCTGCGCTGATTAGCATTGCACAGGAACCCTTGGACTTTCGGCGAGAGTGTCTCTCACACTCTTTATCGTTACTCATGTCAGCATTCGCACTTCTGATACTTCCAGCAGCCCTCGCGGGTCTGCCTTCATCAGCCTACAGAACGCTCCGCTACCGCGCCTTACGGCACCCGCAGCTTCGGTGCATGGCTTTAGCCCCGTTACATTTTCGGCGCAAAGACCCTTATTTAGACCAGTGAGCTGTTACGCTTTCTTTAAATGATGGCTGCTTCTAAGCCAACATCCTGGTTGTTTTGGGATCCTCACATCCTTTCCCACTTAGCCATGACTTAGGGACCTTAACTGGCGGTCAGGGTTGTTGCCCTCTCCACGACGGACGTTAGCACCCGCCGTGTGTCTGCAGGATAGTACTCTTGGGTATTCGGAGTTTGGTTAGGTTTGGTAAGTCGGTGAGACCCCCTAGCCCATCCAGTGCTCTACCCCCCAAGGTATTCATCCCACGCTCTACCTAAATAGATTTCGCGGAGAACCAGCTATCTCCGGGTTTGATTGGCCTTTCACCCCTAGCAACAAGTCATCCCCGCCTTTTTCAACAGGCGTGGGTTCGGCCCTCCAGTGCGTGTTACCGCACCTTCAGCCTGCTCATAGCTAGATCACCCGGTTTCGGGTCTAATCCATCGAACTAACGCCCTATTAAGACTCGCTTTCGCTGCGCATACACCTAACGGCTTAAGCTTGCTCGATAAATTAAGTCGCTGACCCATTATACAAAAGGTACGCCGTCACCCTTACGGGCTCCGACTGCTTGTAGGCGTTCGGTTTCAGGATCTCTTTCACCCCCCTCGTCGGGGTGCTTTTCACCTTTCCCTCACGGTACTTGTTCACTATCGGTCGACAAGGAGTACTTAGGCTTTGAGGGTGGTCCCCCAATGTTCAGACAAGGTTTCACGTGCCCCGCCCTACTCAAGTCTTCATATCTTTAACACCCCTACAGGACTGTCACCCTCTTCGGTTAGCCTTTCCAGACTATTCAGGTTAAAAAATATGAAGCACTGGCCTGGTCCGCGTTCGCTCGCCACTACTAACGGAGTCTCTGTTGATGTCCTTTCCTACAGGTACTTAGATGTTTCAGTTCCCTGCGTTCGCCTCTTGACCCTATATATTCAGGCCAAGATACCCTTGCGGGTGGGTTTCCCCATTCAGATATCCACGGATCAAAGCTTGTTCGCAGCTCCCCATGGCTTTTCGCAGCGTACCACGTCTTTCATCGCCTCTTGTCGCCAAGGCATCCACCAAACGCCCTTAAGACACTTGATCACTCTCATTTTCTATACTCATTCAAATGAATGAGACTTCAAATGAAGTCATTCAAATCAGTAACCATCCACTCGGCACAAGCAGGCCAAGCAGTCTATAGATCACTGATAAA